>NCGL01000031.1 GCA_002256935.1 Bdellovibrio sp. 28-41-41 | reverse complement strand
TAACATGCTACTATCCTTCCATGGCATAGAATTCCCCCTATGCCAGAAAGTGTAACCCATGTGTCCGGAATGAAGTGTTAACTATGTCTCAGGAAGGACATAAACTATATTTCTCGCTATTCGAGTGCAGATAATTGCCAGCCTTTTGAGTTTAATTATCTCTCAGACGAACGCGTAATAGAAGTTATCCACAACTCTAAAACGGCAAAGCATTTAATAAATCCACATAATTTAATGTCTTTGATTTCATTAGGCGCAATGCTTGAGCTAGCAAAAGTTTGTGCGAATGAAAATCATTTTGAAATTAGAATTTCTGGTCTAATTAGATCTGATTTTGAAAGAGAAGATAATTCAAAGTCTTGGGCCCGGATAGAATTTTTAAATCTTCCCAAAAAAGAGATTTCTTTGGGACTACTAGAAAAAGTAAAAACCAATAGATTCCCTTACTTAAAATCAGATATAAGGCCTGAATCGGCAGGCCTCGGTGAAAATATTTATTTTACAAAAGATCTTTCCAAAAAGACCAAGAAGTTAATTGTCAAAATCGAAGATGAGGTCACCTGGAAGGACTCCATAATGCTTCGTGATACTTTTAGATGGATTAGAACATCAAGAAAAGCATACGAGAAACTACGTGATGGCTTTTATTATCCAGAAATTAATCTGAATATGGTCGACGCATTTATTCTCGTCTACTTACCAAAGCTGTTTTCCCACAAGATATTTTCTGCTAATCCCTTATTTCGTTATGTAGCCAGAAGAGTCACTCGCACAAACCTTGAACATACAGATACTTTTGCGATAGTTGCTACTTCACTGAAGGACTCAGAAGACTGGATTGAACTCGGCAGTAGCTTTACCAAGCTACGCTTCCTTGCTGCCTCAAAAGGTATGGAATCTCAGCCACTTTCTGCCTCTTCTCTGCCGTATATTTTTTCAATTAGTAATTTTTGTTCACAGAACATGATAGTTGAAAGCTTAGGTAAAGAATTGCAAGTTCTTCTGAAAAAAGATTTTAATCTTCAAGATAAAGACTTATTTGTCGCTTGGCTGTTTAGAATCGGCGCACCTTACAAAACTAATAAATTATCTCTGAGAAAAAATACATTCAAGATAAATGGAATCATCGGCAAATAGAAGAATATGTAGTCATTTATAGATTAATATCGTCGCAATATGATACATATTGTATAATTTTTCACATTTAAATATCAAATTTTATCGTTATGAAGGACGCTATTACCGCCGATAATATTTTATCTATTATGCGACTAGGGTGGATACATGAAATATTTTTTAAAATTTTTATTTTCAATACTACCGACACAATTAAGATATGCTGTATATCGCAGGCTAGTTAAAATTCCAAGAAATGTTCCGGAAAATATAGTTTTTAAAATTGCAGATACGACAGACGAACTTGAATCTGCATTTAAACTTTTACATGACTGTTATGTCGACGTTGGCCTTATGAAGCCAGATGCTTCAGGAATGCGTGTCACGCCTTATCATGCTTTGCCCTCGACGACCACGTTAGTTGCCAAGGTTCAGAATGATGTTGTTGCAACTCTTACGATAATTCGCGACAGCCCGATGGGATTGCCTTGTGATAGTTTTGTTGATCTCACCGGTTTACGTAGTGGGGGCGATAGAATTGCAGAGATTTCCGCGCTTGCAATCAAACGCGGCTACCGAGGTAGTCTTTTGTTTTATTTGTTAAAATTTATGTATGAAAGTTGTGTAAATTGTTTGGGAGTCGATCATCTGATAGCTACGTTAACTACAGATTCCCAATCTAATGCTCTGTATGAATCCATATTATTCTTTAAACCGATTGATTCCAAACCAGAAATAAATTATGCGTTTTCAAATTTTCGACCTGTAATTGCTGAGCATTTAAACTTACATGAAGCCCATGATATTTTTAAAAAGTATTATTCGGAGAAAAACCCGAAAAGAGATCTTTTTTCATTTTTTACAAAAGAAGTTTTTAAATTTAATCAGTTTCCTGATCGTCGTTATCACATGATTGACTATTCTGTTATGACTGTAGAAAATTTTAAATATTTTTTTATTGATAAGAGTTCCGCGTTAAAAAATATGCCAATCGAGAAGTTGCAGGCCCTGGCGACGATCTATTGGAGTAAACCACAAATTGAGTTAATAAATAATGAGCTATCCATGCACAATGTAGTTTTATTAAAAAAACTTACACGGAAAAATC
The DNA here is from genome assembly GCA_002256935.1 of Bdellovibrio sp. 28-41-41. Taxonomy (GTDB): domain Bacteria; phylum Bdellovibrionota; class Bdellovibrionia; order Bdellovibrionales; family Bdellovibrionaceae; genus UBA2316. The sequence goes on along the minus strand of NCGL01000031.1, from coordinate 42,929 downwards.
GTTTTCACGTATGCAATAAAAACGTAACAATTTCTGACAACGGATCTCTGTTCCCGGCTCGTTTGCTTGACGTATCTAATATGGGAATACGTATCTCCTGTGGTGAAAAAATAAGCGATAACTTTGAAATAATCATAAATGATTATTTAGGAAAAAGGACTCACTTAGCTGTCGAAGTTAAATGGAGAAACAATGGCGGGGTTTTTGGGCTCAGTGTTCTCCGCGCAGATGATAGTTGGCACGAGATGATAAATTTTTTCGAACATAAAGCCAGTTTTGATATGAACCCCTTGCAATCCAGAAAATCAAGTTGATTACAATTACTGAACGACTTTAATAATAGCGTTACGGTATTTTGCATAATGGCGCCCAAACAGCCATCGCTTTAAACGCTGCACAGGGCCACGGTTTCCAAAAAGCAATCTTCCCTTTTTTATTTTTAATAAGTAAGCGTCTATTTGTATGTATCTAGGTGCTGCAAATGTCGGTTTTTTATTTAAGATTATGCTGACCAGCTCTGTAGTAACTAATGCCGAGCCTAAATTGCAAGCGCTGCAAATAGAAGAACCAATTCCCTGCGTGAGTTTTTCAGGGCTAAACTGCATGTACTTTGTATGAAGTGCCTTCGGCGCAAGGCCGACGGCAAATGCCAAGAGCTTATCATAAGCATCCATGTTTGCCCGGATATCAAAGTATTTATGAAAAGACATAGATTCCGGCGTAAAAACGTGCAAAGTCGAAGAAAAACCAAGCGGAGCAGAAAATAGTACAGTTTTTTTGTAACTTCTCGCTCTGGTGTAAAGCATCTCTCTTGCAGTAAGGCAGAAAAAGTCTATAGCATCTACCACTATATCTGCATCTGATAGAAATTCCTGCGCATTGCCCTCATTAAATCCCTGAGGGAATGTTTTTATATCAACTGTTGGAGAAATTTCTTTAGCCATACGGGTCAATACTGAAATTTTTGACTGACCTACTGTTTCACTGGTCGCACCGACTTGACGATTACTATTAACAGCACTGTAGGTATCAAAATCAGCAATATTGAACCTTCCAACACCCATACGTACCAGCGTTAAAAAATCAACACCACCCATGCCGCCGAGGCCGGCAATCGCAACACGAGTGTTTTTTAGTTTTAGCTGTTCTACTGAGGTCAATATGCCGATATTTCTTGCGAAGGCCTCGTTGTAATACTCATTGTTTTCAGCTTCAGACATAAAATATCCCCCCCCCCTCAATTCAGCAGTTATTGTTTCACTTGAAGGCTTCAAAATCAAAGAATTATAAATCTGAATAATATTTTTTAAAAATTCCTTTGAAAAATAAGACGCTTCGCCTTCCTCAGAGAAGATCCTTCCACCCAGATGCATTAGCATTTGATTGGCACCTCAATTTGGAGTTCAAAAGAACTTCCAAAACACTAACGAGGAGCCGTCTATGAGCGAAAAAGTAATTTATGTTGGACGACTTGATGTCGATGATCAAAATTTCCATGGAGCAGCGCTTATTGCTGGCACCGGAGAGGTAATAGAATTTAAATGCCGACCAAATACTAAAGGTCTAGTGAACCAACTGCAAAATCTGAAGACTAAATTTAAAGATTTTGACTTTAAGATATGTTATGAGGCCACTTACATTGGTTTTACTTTGCAGCGCGATTTAATAGAGTGACGGCCATAAACTTTTGGAATTTTCGGAGTGGGTAGAATTTAAAAAAGCGAAATAAATGCTCCAATAAGTGCCCCGATAATTATCAATGACCAGTTAATCGGAAACTTTCCGCCGAATGCTTCATTAAGCCGACTTCTTTCGAGTTCTAATACCTAATTCTTGGTAGACCTGTTAGAGTGCATTTTGGAGGGCTTAGAATGCTTAGAGGACATCATAATCTTATGTGGAGTTTCACACGAAGCTTTGTAAAGAGCTTCAAGCGCCCTGTTTTTATTTATTTAGCTTCACTTGCCGTTACGGTGCAGATTTTTTTTGCGGCCCTGTTTTATATTATTGAAAAGAACTTCAACCCAGCGGTCGCAACATTTTTTGATGCTCTTTACTACACCGTGACAGTGACGACGGGAGTCGGCCTCGGTGATATTTCCCCAATAACTACACCAGGAAAAGCTTTGTCTATGGTGATGATGCTGTCGGGGACCGTGATTTTTGTGTGCTTTACCGCGGTGCTAGCTGCTTCGATTTTAGCCATTGAAGCAGAACATTTGAAAGAAAAGCAGGTGGACGATCCTAATGGCGATTCTTAAAGAGCGGTGCTGCGGAGAGAGTCTGATCAATTGGTAGTTACTCCGGAATCATTCAACTCGCCTTTAAGTCCCCACATTCTATTAAGAAGTTTCGGAGCATGGGATCCAATATAGGCCATCAACAGAAACTTGATAAATCTTCCTGAAAATACGATTGCCGCTAGTAAAAAAAGTGGAGTCTCAGCTAAGCTCGCTAGAATAATTGCAGGCTGTTGCATCAAAGGTGTAATCGCAACGATAAAAACGAGAATCATCCCGTATTTCTCAAAAAAATCCTCAGTCCAGACCCAGTATTTGGTTTCGGTTACTCCAGGGTACATTTCAAGAATCCACTCAAGCCCTTTGGTTTCCACGAAGGCCGCCAATATAATTGTGCCAAACGTAGATCCAATTGCAACACTTGTGGCCAGAGTAACCCATCGTCGAGGTGTGAGCATAGAACTTGAAATCAAAATCCCATCGTTGGGGATGACAATTAGGAAGTTATCAAGAGCGGCAAGCATTCCAATAAAGGGAGGGTACCAAATACGATCAGCATATTTTTGTAAGATATGGATATATTTTCGTATCCTACTATGAAATTTTTCAACAAGTCCCAAAACTTCCTCCAGCCAATAATCTCAGAACGGCTTGCTGCCAGCGAGATACGCTGCGACCACGACAAGAATGCTCTCGTCCTCCACCATTGATCGCGTGCATGATGATCCCGCCCAGCGAAAGAAAACCATCATGACGCCCAATAGATGAACGATTTTGTAAATCGAATAAGAGATCATATTGTTTCTTTCACTTGATTAGTCAAAGATCTCCGAAAGAAAGGATTTTCTTTTCTTATGGTAATGATCTTTCCGATAATCCTCGGCATTGTGGACAGTAGTCGATTTCAATTCCCTGTCGGTCTGCTATAACCAGTATAGTTTCTGGACATGTTGGGCATTTCATTTTTTCCTCCGATTATGTTGTCTTAAAGCAAATGTAATCTGACTCATCCAAACCTCTCTTGGAGATCTTCGTATTGAAACTTTTCTGTTTTTTCCATAGGAAATCCCTCATCGTCTAGAATTGCCAAAATTGGACGCCCTTTTGGAATTTCATGTCTTTTGGCTATTACGACTTCACCGCCTTGGCTCAAAACCATCTGTGCTAGATCGTCAAGAATGCAATCATCCTCGTGGTCTTGATCAAAAGGATGAATCGCTATACCACCAGTTTTTTGATCGATTTTTCCAAAGATATTAATTTCGTCAGTAACAATGAGTTTTCGCACCTTGCCTTGAACAACCGACTTTGCGATCTGGAAGATGTTCTTTTTTGATCTGTTGCTCTCTTCGGCGAATCGAAATTCAAGAAGTGCTTTTTCCAATGACATCTTTGTATCTTCTTTCAGAATTTTCCGAATATTTTGAGCTGACTCAATAGCGGAGCTCTTGTGGAAAGAGTTTGAAACTGGATTCAGGACCGCATTCTTGTATTTCAATTTTCGATTAAGTGCCTTAACAAGCGAAGCTTCTCCTGCAACGAATAGTTTTGGGTTAGAATGTTTTGTTAACCCCAGAATCCAATCGTTAACCCATGAGAAAGTCTCAGCCTTCTTTTCGCTTGAATAGTTGCTCGAATTATCGCTCACTTTGAAAAATTCAGGGAACATAATGGAATCAAGAAGTTTAAAAGTATCCTGACTTCCTAAGTAAAGATGAGCTGATTCTTTCTCTAATCCCAAAAATAGAAATTCTTGATCGCCCTGAAGCCAGCGAAGAAGCGGTTTAACATGGAAGCTCGTAGCGACCTGGCAATTTTGGTCAACATCAATTGGAATATTCAGAATTCGAAACATATCTTCATTTCTAAAAATTCCTATATTTCCTCTCATCTGTTTGAAAATTCGAGCATCGATCAAAAGCGAGTCAAGCGGCTCCAAAAATTTATTTCGCTCTTCTGATGTCATTGCAGTATCAAGCCACTCGTAGGCTTCGCTAATCGTAGTGCGAAGCTGCGACTTAATATCAATTAAATCACCTCGATTAACAAGGTAAGCTGTTAAATGAACTCCATCTTTAGACTCAAGAATCGGTTTTAAATTCGTTTTTTTTGAAGCCAACATAATTCCTCCGAAGTAGTAGATCTCAAGGAGATTCTTGAGATACCTTTTACTTTACGGAAGATTTATAAATTGTTAAAATGGATAAATATGCTGGCTTGCAATGTTTTAATCTATACTGAAAACTGATCTTTGAGCTTTGATGCAATTTGATTTTCAATTTTTCGCTGAGCCGTAATTAAAAAAAGTTCTTCGTGGACTCCTTGGAGTTGCCCGATTTCTACCAACTCGCCTCTAAGGATTTGCCCTGTCACCGTGTGTGTCGCGGTTGGAATAAGGCCCATCTCGTTGATGGCCATAAGCTTCTTCACAGACACGTCTTGGCTCTCAATAACTATATTAAGCTCAATTTTGTTAAGCTTGGCCCAATGGTCGAGGTCCTGCCTGAGTCTACTGTCGTAGGTAGGTAAAATCATTGGTTCTCCTGAAATAGATTTCGGAAAACCCTTTCTTAATGCTTTAAACTTAGGAGCCCCATAAAAGGCTACATTTTTTTTCACAATCGATTTTGAAAATAGACCTTTACCATCGGTTCCGGCCGGTAGAAAGTTTGTGACCATGAGATCCATTCGGTGAGCTGTTAGCTCTCGAATTAACTCATCTGACTTTCCTTCAGATAGAGTAATTTGGCAGGGTGAAATCCTAAACGCATGTTTTACAAGTTGAAGAACAATCTGCTTTGGGACACTATCAAGCGCCCCCAGATGAATCGTTGGTTTAAGAGGCTTTAGTCTATCATGAAGAACTTCGTACATCTCTGACCCCATACGAAAAATGTTCTTCGAGTAATCTAGAGCAATTTTACCCTGCTCTGTGAGTACTAGTTTTTTATGATGCCTTTCAAAGAGTTGAATTCCAATAGTATCTTCGAATTGTTTGAGCTGAGCCGAAAGAGTCGGCTGTCCCAGTTTTAATTTCTCGGCAGCCTTAGAAACCGTTCCCTCTTCCGCTATTGTCTTAAAATAGAACAGGTGATGATAGTTTATCCATTGGTTCATTATCTCCTCCAAACGATTTAATTAATATCGTTTATAACAATTCTAGTCAATATTATTATCGATTTGATAGATACATATAATTAGACGATAATGAAAATGTAGATCAAAAAGGAGATATTTAAAAATGATTCTATTCCCGTTTTACGACTATTGGTGGTTTTATTTAGGATTCACGGCTTTTGTTCTTGTGGTTCTAGCTCTTGATTTAGGTGTCTTTCATAAAAAGGCACATGAAGTCGGTTTCAAGGAAGCCTCAATTTGGACGACTATTTGGATAAGTCTAGCACTTGTCTTTAATTACCTTTTTTATCTTTATGCTCAGTATAGGTTTTCGACTCACGAACGCTACACTTCGATTCCTGGGTTTGACCCAGACGCTCAGGCGAAATCATCAGCCCTTGAATTTTTGACTGGTTTCGTGGTCGAGAAGTCTCTCGCTGTCGATAATATATTTATTTTTGCCGTCGTCTTTGCTTATTTCGGAATCCCCAAAATGTATCAGCACCGTGTTCTTTTCTGGGGTATCTTAGGAGCCTTAATATTTCGAGCCCTCTTTATCGCAATGGGTTCGGTCCTTATGCAGTACCACTGGGTAGTGATATTTTTCGGGGCTTTATTAATTCTAACAGGTATCAAGATGTTTTTTGCAGGAACTAAGCCGCAAAACCTGGAAAATAATTTTATCATTCGTCAACTGAAGAAATTTTTTCGAGTTCATCCACAAATTGAGGGACAGAAGTTTTTCTTTAAAAAGGATGGGCTGATTTATGTCACTCCACTTTTTCTGGCTCTGATTTTTCTTGAGCTCAGTGATATTATTTTTGCGGTAGACTCGGTTCCGGCAATCTTTGCACTCACCAAAGAACCGTTGATTGTTTTCACTTCGAACATCTTTGCCATCCTTGGACTGCGCTCGATGTACTTTATGTTCGCAGGTGTGATGGATAAATTCGCTTTCATAAAATACGGACTTGCCTCGGTACTTCTGTTTGTCGGATTAAAGATGGTTTGGCTTAATGAAGCATACGGAGGAAAGTTTCCGATTAACTGGTCATTGATAATTATCGGGGCACTTATTGGATCTTCGATCCTAGCTTCAATCGTTATAGATAAACGAAACCAGAAGATATTAAATTTTGGAAAAGCGAATTTAGAAAAAGAAGGGAATCAGTCATGAAAATCACTAAGCGAGTTTTCTTGTTCGTAGCAGTTAATATTCTCATCATTACGACTATTTCAATCGCAATGTCGGTGCTCGGTGTAGGTGACTAAAAGAAATTGCCATCCAGCTAAAACTGGTAACGATCCGCCATTCGGACACATATCTGAGCATTTTCAGATACTTATAAGCAGAATTTCTTGTGTTATAAATAAGAACACGATAAGAGAGGTAAATTATGAAAACGGATAAGGTCAAAACACCAAAAAAAGGCGCAGTTAAAAGGCTACGCGAGTTTTATGAGAAAAACCGTGGCAAACCATCTCCTGAACTTCTCGATATATTGAAGGCCCCTGCCGAAGAAAAATCCCAGGACAAAAAATCCGCCAAACCCCCTGTGGACAAAGATCTAGATATCTAAATGGCATACGGTGGGATCATTCGCTTTTCTGAAGTTTTGAAAACGGCGTTATCCCAGCCAAGCATCAAGAGTGGATGCTTTGTAGATACCAGTGTTTTGTTTGCGGCCAGTCATCCTCCTGATGAATTCAACACCGAGGCCGAAGAAGTTTTTGAATTCTTAACTGAGCTTGAAATTCCTGTTTTTACCAACGTCAATGTGCGCTCCGAATTCATAGATCTGCACAGAAGAGTGATGATCCCCGATGGACTGGGCGACTTGTACACCGCTTATGGAAAATCATTGGATGGCCCTCTCTATGCAAAACTCCAAAGCATCAATACATCGTTAACCACAGCCCGAAATACGGGTAAGCCGCTTAAATTCGACGAACGCCAAATCAAAGAATGGCGTCATTTTTTACATTCTCGCCAACTCAAGGGTAAGAACGGCTGGATTCAATTTTGTGCTGACTTTCTTCAGAACAAAATCGAAGCCATTTGGAATATGACCTGCGATGAATTGGGAGTTAATTTTTTCTCCCTTCGAAATTCTGACCAATCCAATTGGCTGGCAGGTGAACTCAAGTGGGAAGACATGGCATCCATCGTTGGCCGCTTTGGTGTTGGGTCATTTGACGCTATGATAATTAATTTGTTTTTAAATTCAAAATTTTCAATGATGGTCACGGCGGACAGGGACCTGGTCTACGTGATTGAAGCTATGAAACCCGATGATAAGTTTGTGTGCATTCCCGACAGGTTGACCCTGTAGCCACCGTCTTGGCCAAACGCCTCGCAAAGTTCAAAACCACTTATATGATATAGACTGTAGAGAAGCCAAAAACGGTTTTCCTACGCCGCCTTTTCCCTTCTCGAATCAAATTCTAATCGCCAAGACGCCCAATGACCGCGTTTCACAATCCGTTTTAGAAATAGTCCAAGTTGGTAGAGCGCCACCCTTACAAGTGGATGTCGCAGGTTCGAATCCTGTACTCCCTACCAATTTTTCCTATAAGCGAACCGGAGATCGACAGATTCTGGTTTGAACCATCTGCCGCTAAACGCCTTCTCTTCATTCCATCTTATATAAGTTCAAAAGGTTGCGGATTCGAACCGTCACGTGCGTCAGCACTCAGCCAAAACACAACCTTCATCTCATCCTTGGTCACGATAATTCTCTTGATGGCGCGTCTTAAAAGACGTTTCTTCATTAGCCGAGATCTAAAAGTTATCAATAAAAGTCAGCAGTCCAGGGCTCCATGACTGAAAACCGGTGTATGTTTTCATTTTGGCCAGCGTGGTGAGCCTTACCTGTCATCCAGTTCATGAAATCATTAAATACATTATTCTCTGAAGCTATTTTTTTGTTTAGGTCGATCACGGTCTTAGTTGTTGTATTATAATAATTATTATAGTCCGCCTCGGAGTAGCCAAGAGGCTGTTCCAAGTAGGATCCGAAATTTAAGTTAAACGTAACTCCAGTGAAGTAGTTCACTTTATTTAAAGCCGTGAAACGATAGGGTTCACCAGTTACTTTTCCTACCGGCTGACAAACTGTAAAAGTCTCTGCGGCGGCTTGTTGCAGGATATCCCACACTAAATAAGTTTCCACATCGTCTACGCTTAATCTCTCAGCGCACCACCACGCCGATATTCCCAGTCGTTTAGTTGATCTGTATTGCTGCCAGACAGCTTCAAAAACATGGGCGGTCATATCAGAAGTGGTTGTCGAGCGAAACATTGCATGGGCTTCCATGGTAATTGGAGTTGTTGGAAAGGCATTCAAATAATAACTCATGATTTCGATGTAGGCTTGATTCATGCGGCTTTCAGTATAGCGATTATTTGCGTCCTTACCGGCAGCAGCATAGTCAGTTTTACTGATGCGACAATGGCCTTCATTGCCGTTCGTCGAGCAAGGGCCAGTAAAATAAACATAAGCTAAGCCTTTTCTGTGATCAAAGTTTCTTCCGATGGCATCAACTACTTTCTTTTTTTCTGCTAAATAAGCAGGGTCCCAGGGTAAGCACATAGATGAGGCCACTGATCCCAGATTTGGATTGGAAAAAGTAAAATTAAAAAGCCCCAAAGATTCATCACATTTTTGTTTGACATACTGAGGGGCAGAATCCCCATCACTGATTATTAGAGCAATTTGAAGATCGTTTGCCGGGTCTTCGGCGTTGTCTAATTGCAATTCAATATAATTGATCAGTTTATTAAGCATAATATCGTACTGTTCAATATTGACTCCAGTAGCCTGACCTTCGAACAAATCCCAAGGAACTGAAACCAATACTCCATCTTTGGCGCATTCCTCTACACCATTGCGGGTAATACATTTTTTAGGTTCAGTACCTGCTGACTCGACTAAATTTGCTGCCTCTGAGCTACCACTAATAATCTTGGCACCTCCCTCACTGACGAAGATTCCTTTGGGATAAGGTTTGCTTGTGGCAGATCCAGGGTTGGGATTGGCGGGCGTCTGGGGTTGATTAGGTGTCGAATTAGTTTCATCAACAATAGTCGATGACTCATTATTTTCATGAGTATCAAAGTTCGACTGAACCAATTTACAATTTTGGAACGGGAGAATCATAACGAAAACGAGTGATGAGTAGATAAGCCATTTTTTCAACTGTCGCGAATTTTTGCGCATAGTGGCCCCCCGTATAGTATACCACAGCAATACGACTGAAAAGGCGAAAAGTTACAATACTTAAAAATTCTCAGTTTGGAGCGTTCACGAACTGTGGGAAGATTTTTATCGGCTGTAATTCCCATGCCTCTTTTAATCTTTGCACTTTCACTTCCCGGAAAGTTTGCATACGTATCAATTTGAATTCGATCGCAACTTGGTAAAATTCTAGATGTCGTTCATAGTCTGTAAAATTTTTGGAATTGTCGGCCGATTTCGGCCTAACCTGCGTCAGCTATAATACGATTAAATTAGGAGCCTGATTTTTAGGCCTTTCTTTTGCAGCTCGTTTAACATAACGAGGTTAAATTTGTGAATTTTAAAATTGGTTTTGTTTTTTCACTTGCATCACTTTTCTTAATGCCGACAATAGGTTATGCTTTAAGTGAATGCCACCGCATTTATAAAATTGAATCCAAAATGGTCCACGGTCACAAGCTCAGGTCCAACGCAACTGTCTGGCTGGGTGAACACTCTGTCGTTTCTACTCGTAAAATTATGGAAAATATATCACCCGCAGATGGATTGCCCGGCTCTATTATTGCGGCTCGGACCCGAGGTAATCCCGATTATTATTTTCATTGGATTCGGGATGCAGCTCTTGTCGTGGAGTCTTTAATTGGACGCAGAAAACTTTCTAATGATCCCACAGAAATAAACTCGATCGATCAGAAAATTTCAGAATATGTCGCTTTTTCCGGGCAAATTCAAAAGCTACCCACGCCATCAGGATTGGGAGAACCCAAAGTCAACGTAAATGGAACCGTTTTTTCAGATCCGTGGGGACGACCACAAAATGATAGTCCTGCATTGCGGGCCGTGTCCATGATCCACATAGCTAAGTTGTCAAAAAAATCCGCAATAAAGTTTTTGATAAAAGCCGATTTAGATTTTGTAGCCGAACATTGGCAAGATCCTAGTTTTGATCTTTGGGAAGAGGTTTTAGGAACCCATTTTTATACTTTGATGGTTCAAAGAAAAGCCATGGCAGAAGGCGCTGAGTTTGCCAAGACCATCGGCGATTTTCCATCGGAAAAAAACTATCGAGACCAAAAAAAACTAATTGAAAGAGTTTTACTCGACAAATTTTGGAACGTTGAGGGAAATTATATTCCTACAACTATATCCCAAGTAGGTGGCCTGCCAGGAAAAGACAGTAATTTAGATATCGCTGTTGTTTTGGGTTTATTGCATGGAACTGTAAATGACAGTGTATTTAAATTTTCAGACAGTAGATTTCTAAACACGTTACAATCGCTGGAAACACGATTTAAAAATCTTTACGCTATCAATAAAAATAATGATATTCCGGGAACGGCGATAGGTCGCTATCCCGAAGATCTTTTTTCGGGTCCGGACCGAAGTGGCGGCAATCCTTGGGTGTTAGCGACTCTAGCTATGGCAGAAGCTTATTACAATGTGGCCGCTGAATTTAAAATTCAAGGTCGGACTGATTGGAAACGTTTTATTGAAAAGGGTGATACATTTATCCAAAGAACGCAATACCACGCCAATCTCGATGGTTCTTTGAACGAGCAAATTCAGCGCGACACTGGATTTATGACTTCAGTAAGTGATTTAACGTGGAGTCATGCGGCGGTATTAACAGCTAATCTGGCCAGAAAAAAAGCTTTGGAGTAAGTCTATACTCCAAAGCTACTTTGCACTCTTCAGAAAACGCGATTCCATTTATTTAACGGGTAGAGGCGTCGTTTGTTTTTCTAACCCAGTCGCATTGTTCTTGATCATGTTCGCTAGTAACGCCTGGTAAATAAACGATTGTTCCTCATTGAAATTTGCAGTATTCCTTTCGACACGGCAATAGTGAGGTTTTCTATGGATGCTTTTCTAAATTCATTTTTATTAGTATTTGCGGGGGAGATGGGTGACAAGACCCAGTTGTTGTCCCTTGTTTTAGTTACGCGGTTTAAGAAGCCATGGACCATTCTATTGGGTGTGTTAATTGCCACCGTTTTGAATCACGCGCTGGCATCTTGGGCGGGAGCTTGGGTTGCATCACTTGTTGAACCTCGAACCATGTCTTGGATTCTGGCAGTTATATTTTTCGCATTTGGTTTGTGGATTCTTGTTCCTGACAAAGAAGAAGAATTAAAAGAATCGAGCTCTCGAGGCGTATTGTTTACTACTATAGTCGCTTTTTTCTTGACCGAGATGGGTGATAAAACTCAACTAGCTACCATTGCTCTAGGTGCTCGTTATACTAGTATAGTTCTTGTTACTTTGGGTTCTACAGTTGGAATGATGGCTTCGAACGCACTGGCTATATTTCTAGGTGAGCGAATGTTAAAACGTATCCCAATGAAGTGGGTCCGAATTGCTGCATGTATTCTATTTATGGTATTTGGCGTTGCGATTCTTATTGGAACAACCTAAGGTAAGTCATGCTCAAAATATCTTTATTAAATTCAGTGTGAATGAGCTCACCCTGCATCCAGAAGGCGACCCAACCATCAAGTGCGGGTCGTTGTCCCATCAAAAAGAAGACAATCATACCAACAATCACAGCGGCTATGATCGAGATAAAAGTGCCATCCATATCGAAAAGGATGGCCTTGCATAATATAGAAGTCATTTACGGAGTCTTAGTTTGTTTACTCAGCTGATCATAGCCCGGCATTGTTGATAAATCGGGAACAACAACGATTGCTATGCGGCGATTGGCGGCTTTGCCCTCCGGTGTTTCGTTGCTTTGACGTGGCGATGTATCACCATAGCTAGCAGCGCTTACGCGTTCAGCCGGCATGCCTGCATCGATCATTGATCGCGTTACGTTGATCGCACGTGTGGCCGCTAATTCCCAATTTGACGGAAATGTAGCTGTAGCTATAGGGACATTATCTGTATGACCTTCGACTTGGTAGCGTTTGTCTGGGATTGATTTTAGCTGGTTGGTAACTTCTTTCAATGCTTCAAATCCGGCAGCAGATAATTTAGACGAACCTGATGGGAATAAAACGTCAGAGCCCAAGCTCACTACCATTTTTCCATCGATGAATTGTACAGATAGGGCTCCAGAGTCCGTCAATTTTTTAAATCGTTTTGTTAGGTCTTCGAATTCTTGTAAACGTTGTTTTTGCTCAGCTTGGCGCTGACGCATTTCATCCATGGCTTTTTTCATATCATCCAAAGATGTTTTTAGCGCTCCTCGATCTTTTGTTGTCGCGATCAGGCTTTCTTGCAATTTATTTCTCTCTTCAGTAAGAGCCGCATTTTCGGTTCTAGCTTTAGAAATAGCGGCAACGGATGCTTCCAATTGCTTATTTACGTCTCCAACTTCCTTTTCATGTGTCGACTTCGACACACACGCTGTCATTGATACAGCAATAGATAATGCGATAATGGTAATTCTTTTCATTTTTCCTCCTCGTTTTTTACAGCTTTTATTTTGTCACAGTGAGGGATTATATACGCCATCAAAAAAACTAATAAACAGACCTTGGGCGGGCAGGGTAGTAACTTTCCTAACGCTTATGTATGATTCAGTTAGTGAAAATAAAAATTCTATTTTTTGATGGTTATTGCTCTTTGTGTAATGGACTTGTCGACTGGACGATGCGCCAGGACAAACATGCACGTATTCAATTTGCATCACTGCAAGGTAAAACGGCAAAAACGGTTATTCCGAATAATAATATTAATGATACAGATACAGTTGTTTATTGGCGCGACGGAAAATCGTATCAGCGATCAAGTGCCATTTTATATTTGCTAGCGGATATAGGCGGAGCTTGGTCTTTATTCGGAATCTTTTTTTTGATTCCAACGGTTTTGCGAGATTTTTTATACCGAATAGTAGCGGTAAATAGGTATCGTTTTTTTAACCGACGGGATAGTTGTCGCATGTCGACCCTTCAAGAGAAAGATCGACTACTGCCATAGACGGTGCTTGTTAAGCAGCCCTCATTGAATTATTCGAAGAATTTTTAAATGATCTAGTCCGACTGACTGCTGACATTTCTCTGCTTAGCCACCTGAGAAACGGGCACTCCCAACGACGAGGGTGTCGTGACGAATTGATCATTCATTTTTTCCAAGGACATAATATATAGATCAGCCAGGGGTTTTATTCCGTTAAACTTATCCTGATTGTAATGGTAAACTCTTTGAGTAATATCGTTCCTATCGCGCAAATAGAGACTCAGGCCCCAGCGCGACCAAAGTGTTGGTAGATAAGAATTGGCGGCGATCAGGGACGGCAATGCTTTTACATCGTAGTCCCACAGTTGGCGTTTATCCAGTCGCCTGAAGAACTGAATATCCGCTATTATAAATGCATCTAATAAAAATACGATAGGATAAACTAAACGATTTCCTAAGCCCCTCAGAAGTAAAGACAACTGTGATGGTGTGGGAATGTCCGGCAGTTTCCATACGTACGATTTTTCCCATGGGTAAGACCAATTGTGTCGGACGTTTTGATTTAAAAATCCTCTTTTTAGAAATTGGTGAAATAACGATCGACCGCGATCGAAATCACGAAATGTCACGATCGCCGCTTGAGCCGCAAATATCTGATCGCGACTGCAATTATTTGGATTGAAGCCCCAATACTCGGGATCGTTTGACCGGCGGTAAATACCATCTTTGTATGTCAGCTGATCCATGTCGGCGGCATAACCTTGCGCAAGGGGGCGACCCAGGTCATCTTTCTCTGCACCTAAAAAATTCAGCAATGTATAGTAGGAACCTGTTCGCTGAAGAGTATCACCCATATCTTTATCTAATTGTGAAATTAAACCGTTGTGCCGGTATTCCGACATTTGCGCTAAAATACTTTCTATAGTTTTTTGGTGTGACAAGTAAAAGTACCCGTTGTGAAAATTGTCTAAGCGATCGATCCAAGCTCCCGAGAGCGTGAAAAGTAACCAAAACATAAGTGTTACTTTTAATCGTCTTAACATACCTCTAGTCTATCAAATGGCAAGGCATCTTTCGCTGGTGACATTTAGAGCGAAGCCTGCCGATTCGCTATCGTATCTATTTGAGAAAACGCGTGGAAATTTTCCCCATCTATGACCCAGAAATACATCTGGATAAGGCTTTCATGGCGGTGGTGACTTTCATCCTGGTATTAGCGTTGCACTATGTTTTTGTAACCCCACGGAGGAACTTATGGAAAAACAAATCGATAACATACCATCCAGTAATAATTTGGATACTGTTAAAAGAAAAACAGATCGTGCTTATGATGCTACAAATGAACTGCGTGGCGATCGGCAATTTGCTGATGAGTTTGCATCGGATATTGCCTATGAGACAGATACAGAAACTTTCAAAAATCCGTACGAACGTGAAAGTCCGAACGCACAAAATAAAAACAAGGAAGGTGTTTTACTTGGCTCGCGTGAAGACTCCTTAGAGATCGAGCCGCTTAAGGCTGATTAAGTCAGATAAATAGTCCATGTGTAGGTTGTCGGCAGGTATCGACTGTAAATAAGACTTCAGAATTGATTCTAGTTCCGGAGTTTTTGTTTTAAAGGGAACACACGATCGTTTGATATAATTTTCTAGTGAAATTCGATCGGGAAACTGCAGCTGATAGGAAAATCGTTTAGTTTTTAGGTGATACATTTTACTTAATTTTTGTATTAGGCGCGACGAGGGAAAATAATTAAAGCCCAAAGTCTCCGGCGTTACTGACCAAATGCCTTTTACAGCGTCCCACCAATCTCCTTGATCACTATTCACGATTAGGTGCAGATCACCACCACAATCCAAATGCCTCATCAATCGCTCAATTATAGGAATCCAGTTTTCTTGTGGGTGGTAATACATCGATTGAGACGCCAGAATACAATCATAGTTTTCTAAAATCGCATTCTGAATAGGCAAAGGTAGAAGTGTTGCCATGGGAAACTTCTCTTTTAAAGTTTTTTGATAAAACTCATTTGGCTCGCATAACGACAATTTACTGCTGCGATCAGAAAGTATCTGGCTGATTCGTCCGTTTCCTGCTCCGACATCCAACGCCGATCTATAGTTGTCTCTAAATTCCTGAGTGAGCAATTCAGACAGTATTTTTTTTTCGTTTGAATAACGATAGTATTCTTCGATTCGGGGCGCTTGCATTTTCAACCTCACTTTTGAAATAAAAATAGTGGCCTGATAAAATCAATATAAATCCTACAATTAAAGCCGGCGTAATAGTTGGCGGAAAAAAAGGAGCGACGATAAGTCCGCCGATGATGGGACTGAATGCACGGATCGAAGTCACTTCACCAAAGCTTAAAAGGCGAATCGATCGATGGTAGAGCACAAACCCCACGACCGAACTTAAGATTCCGGACAAGGCCGAAAATATTATGGTATTCGCATGAAACCCTTTTAAATGAACTACGCCTGGGTTAACTGCCAAAGTAAAAAGAGCCGCGAATAGATTTTGCCAGAACAGAAGACCAAGAACCGAAATATTTGAATTCTGTTTCAGATAGTAGTTATGGATCGCAAACAACAGTGCGTAAACAAGAGCAAGTAGAGTGCCGATAGTGATGTGTAGAGAGTTGTTTGATCCCGATAGGCTCACGGCAAGACTGCCAAGCACTATGACAAAAACCGCAGGCCATCTATTCTTTGATGCCCCTTCTTTTAGAAAGTAAATCGAAAGAATAAATGAGAACCCGATGTAGGATCTAGCCACCGCACTTACAACAAAGGGATTTTCTAATGTGACGGCGTAAGAAAAGCAGACCATCGCCAGGGCATATAAAAAAGAGAGAATAGTCATTGTCCTATTTAGTTCGCGAAAAATTTGTTTTCGCAGATAAATAGCGCCGATCAAAGCTATCAGAAAAGCCGCGGAACAAGAACAGAACGTTACCAGCAACGGGTGGCTATTTGCCGAGCCCAGTTTATGAAGTGGTCCCGCTAGCGACATAAAGATCAATGATGTGATGGCAAAAACGTATCCTTTCGCCGGCATCATCGTCTTACACACTCAAAAATAAGTCCATTGCCAATGGGGAACATCAACGGGTTCTCGCCCCACCTATTGACCCATTTACTGTCTAACTTTTCTAATAGCTTTGATCGATTCATCTTACTTCGTACGTATTTAAATGCTTGTCCCAATGTATTGGATTCCGTATAATGACGGCTTGCCATCAACAGGTGAGGCAGACCCGTCAGGAAACTCGCCGCACGGGCTTTTTTGATTTGAAGGTCTTTTCCAACTATCGATGCCCACTCGATACTATTAAAACGAACACGATGCTCAATGTAATGCAAATGTGGCAGTTTAAAGCAATCCAGCCTATAAATTTGAGGAACTGTTATATAGATCAAAGTATCTTTGGGAGCGTACTGAATTATTTCCGACAGAAACTTTTCAATATCCTCTTGGCCATTGTCAAAATGTTCTAGGACGTCATTAAGTAGAATGACGTTGGGCTTAAATGTAATTTTAGCAAAGATCTGTTTGACGTCGCGAATGTCGGCGACAAAGTCAGGCTTAAAATTTTCATCGATATCGACTCCAAAGTATTGAAAGTCGCCGTATTGAAATTTGTTGGTTAGGTAAGTTTTCAGCAACCGGTGCCCACGTGCGTCCGCACAGCCTAGATCAAGGACTTTGGGTGTCTTTATTTGGTGGGTTTGAATTAAGGACGCTAAAGATTGAAATAGCATTCGGCTATAGAGGGAATCTGTAGAGGCGGCGTAGGCGTTGACTAGGTACGATTTCACAATCACTCCTTAGGTTTTACAGGTTCTACTGCATTTTTAATGTTTAAAAAAATGAAATAATTTGGTATAAGTATTCAATTATTATGAATACTCAACATCTCCAATATTTCGTAGATGCCTGCCGCTTAGGAAGTGCATTTCAATCTGCAGCACTCAACAATGTCGCCCCGTCGACCGTGTCCCAAGGAATTAAAACCTTAGAAGATGAACTCGGTTACAAGCTTACAAAAAAGCAACGGGGTACGCTAGAAATCACCAAAGAAGGAATTGTTTTTGCTAATCAGGCGACCCAGATTTTGAAAATGGTGGAAGATCTAAAACATAAAACATCGTCAAGGGATGCACAGACGGTGGGAATAATTAAGATGGCGACTCATCAAAGTTTTCTAAATTCTTATTTATGGAAGCGACTTAGAAAATTTAAAAAGAAATTTCCAAAAGTCGACGTGCAGATCACAACCGGCATTGGTGTGCAAATTTCTGAACTATTAGAGACTCAGCAAATTGATTTGGCCATCACACTGGATGAAATAAAAGCGAATAGTATACGCTCTGTCAGTTCTGAAATATTGCTTAACGGTGATTTCAAGTTAGTAAGCGCCTACAAAAACAAACTCTCTGCTGAAGCCCCTTGTATCGTGACAAATGTTCATAAACCAGAAGTCAGTTTCTTGCTTAGAAAAGCACCGTGGTTAAAAATTGAAAGCCAAATGCCTAGTTGGACAACTATTCAAAAGGTTGTCGTAAAAGAACCAGTATTTGGCTACTTGCCAGATTATTTGCTAGAAGACGACGACAACAATCAGTCATTTCGTGAACCGCGTTTTGCGATTCCCCTAAGATTTCCGTATCAAGTTCGTCTGTGGTATCAGTATCGACATCGCAACAATCAATTGATTCAGAATTTGATTTCAGCGACGAAAGAATAGTCAATTCACTAGTCATTTATATGTGATTTGTGGACTAGTTATTTTTGGTCCAAGATGGTTTATCAGTTTTGACTTTATTTAAAAGCAATGGACCCATTTGAACTTTTTCAGAGTTATCTACCAAAAGCTTAATGATCTGCTCGCCAGTGAATTGCGGACTATCAATAATCAATCGAGCTACCACGCGAGCCACCATCGGTGAGGCCATACTAGTCCCAGAGGCTTTACGAATTGGAGGTTTGCCCACGCAATCCTTGACGGCATCATTGATAGCGTAATTAAAAGAATTTGGACGATCAAATGGATACGCGTTCTTTTCGTTTTTCAGATTTGTTAGAAAGTTTGTGTCGCACATAAATGCGGGGCGAGATGAATCGATATCAACTCCGCTTGCGGCAACAAATGCGGCTTGGCTGAGTACCAAGTTTGAAAAATAAGCCAAGTTACCAGTTTTATCTAAAGCACCCACGCAAACTAGATTTTTCGCCGCAATTCCACATGGTAATTGTAAGTTAGTTTTATCATCGACCCATTTAGAATCATTTCCCGCGGCGGCTACAAAAACAACGTTTGGGTTTTTATCCATAAAGTCTTTGATCTGCGCCATCCATAGTTTCGTTTTCTTGTTCGTATCTTCGAAAAGATTTAAAAGGCTATCGCCTGGTGTGCTGCCTTTCAAAGCTAACGACATATTGATAACTCGCGCTCCAGCTCTTACTGCCATGGCCATGGCTTGAAGAATATTATTAAAAACGATAGCCGTTTTATCTTGAGATACATCCTCGCGACCATTTTTATATTTGATATTAATCGGTAGAACACGAAATGGCAGCAATCCGATACGAGGATCATCGTAAACCATCAAACCTGATACGTGCGTACCATGAAATGCGCCCGATTCCATTTCCTGTTCTACGTTTCTAAGTGGATTTAAATATTGAGCCAGTTGTGGATATGATTTTGATAATTCAGTAGCCCGCTCGCGGGCATTCTTAACGGCACGCACATCTTTTTGATCCGCATCCGGATTAATATCTAAGGTTCGTGCTACATACGGTGACGGCCAGTAGTCTTGACCGATAAAATCATAACCTAAACCAACCGGTTGGTTTTGATCATTCAAATTAAAATGCATGTTGTTGATTAATTGCGGGTGATTGTAATCCGAACCTGAATCAATCACCGCCACGATAACTTTGTGACGTAAGTTGTTTTCTAGGAAGTTTCTTTTTACAGGAGTTGGATTTACCGCCTGGAGGGCAGCACCTTGAACTATTGTTTGATCGTCGACTTCTTCTTTGCAACCTGAAATGATCAAAACAAGTACTGCTGTCGTTACCCATAAACCTAATTTCATATCTCAATTCCTAAGAAAAAATACGTTTTGCTGATAGTAATCGTTTCATCGAGTGGGTTCTGGAATGATTCATTACGATGAGTCACACCCATGTTCCACCATGTGTTAAAGATTCCAAATCCAATTCCGTTCTCATCGCGCGCAAGGCTGCCGAATAGGCGCAAAATACCGAACTCATAGAATCCGCCCAGTGTCAGTGGACCAGGGCCTTCACGCAATTTTCTATTGAAATTGACATCGACCCCTAAACTGAAGCGCCCGTAATCCAACTCTGGATTAATACTTGATGTGAAGTGATACTCAGGTTCCACGGGAACTTCAGCGAACCGCTCGTTCACAAAGCCAGAATTGCCAACCATTAATGTAAACTCAGGATTCAGCGGGCTATCTTTTGGCGCAAACATCACACCAGGCTCGACAAAAAATAGATATTGCTGGCGAGGTTCAAAAAGGTAATGTCCGTCTTGGACTAGAGCATCGGTTAGGTAAAACTGAGACGCCACAAACCGACGATGTACATAGCGTAGTTGTATTCCGTAAGACCAATCGTCGGACCAGTAGCTGCCGAATTGCAATTTTGCGACTTCTTCCAGAGATGCATACAAAGAAATTTTCGGCAGAGCTTGGTTGTGAAATGAAGTGCTGTAGTTCACAAGCGCTGGAGTCACCGACCAGCCAAATGTTTCTTGTATATGACCAAGTTCCATTTGCGTTTGTAATTCATTGTCTTCGTGCTGCGTGAAAAGTTTTTTAATGCTGTCTTCATTGGCGTGGCCTTGAGATAGATCAGTAGCTTCTTTCAAATAGGAAACATTATTACCTAAAGATAAATTGGCATTAAAGTGACGTTCTTTTTCTTTAGCTATAAAAGCGGGGTTGCATGGCAACACATCGGCAGCAACATCCAAAGCATAGCAGCTTTGTCTTAAACCCGTTCCCATTAATCCGGCGTTGCCACTCAAAAAATGATTTGGCGCTTGATACGAAAATGCATTTAGTCCTGCAAAAAAAACAATAACTGCGAAAACTATTGTTTGGCGGCGCATACGTTATCCAATGATTTTTGATATGATAAAGCTTGGCGGGAGTAGTCGTTACCTAGATCAACTTGCTTACGCATAGCTTGATACTGGTCTTTGTCGTTAGGGTAGGCGTGGCCTAAATCATCTAGTCCTTCACCGACTAAATCCAAAACTTTTGATAGCCATACAGAAACTTCGGGCAGCACGGCAAAGCATGGATCAAACGAAGCATCAGACCATGCGGCTACCAATTCTTTACCATCTTGAATTTCAGATTTGATCATTACAACTGTTAATAAAGAACGATAAAGTTTAGAACTTGCCGTTGGCGTTTGTTCCAGTAGTGCGCGCGCCTTTTTTAGGTAAGGGCGATCAGAAGTTTGAATCAAAGGAACTTTTTCAATTTTTTTATCAAGACGTTGAATGCCTTTGTAACTATCATTCAAATTTTTCAATTGAGATTTTGATTTTTCATCCAATTTCTCTGGAATCATATCGGCAGTGATCACATCAGGTATAGCTTCCGGAGCTTTGTCTTTTGCGAAAGCGTCGAAGCCGACAAGGTAGTCCCAATAGTTTTCAACTTTGATTCCAGCTTTGCCGGCATACGCCGATGCCAAAACTAAACGAACTTCATAGGTGTCTTCGTGTTTCATTGTATCTTCTAAAAGTTCAATCGCAGATCCGTAGTCACCTTGATCGATGAATGTTGTTGCCTTGGCAATATGATCTTCAGCCGGCGTTTTGTCGCTGACTTTGTGGCAAGCCGTAATCATTGTTAACACATAGAAAAAGAAAAGAATTCGTTTCATAGTTCTAGAGGTTTACGTCATCTTGAGGCCCTAATCTACATATAGTTCCGTGCTGGAAAAAACTTCATATTTTTATTGAATCCCTTTCGTAGGGTTAAATAATTTGACTTACTACAGAGCTCGCGACCTTAAATGCGCATGAAAATAATTCTATTTGATGTGTTGATTGCCGCTATTCTGGGTTTTGTTTCTTATGTAACTGCGGATACTATCAATAAAGCAAAGGCAGCGGCGACTACAATCCAGTTTGAATTGGGAATCAAAGCCAATCCTTTTGCGACGCCCACAATTGTTAATCTACTTCGTGAAGATTCTACAACTCAAGTCTATCAAGTAAAATTAGATCACGCTGGCTATCACGTGGCTCGCGCGTCAGCCATGGATGCATGAAAAAGGATTGTCCGTAATGGGCGTCAGTCTTGGCGCCGTATTCATGCCATCGGGTCTTCATGTGACTCAACTGATTGGGATTGAAATCGAGAAGACTATTTTCGTTTGTACAGGCGTGAACTTGAGTGCGAATTTAAAAGAAAATTTAAAAGAGTATATTCATCCGTTGTTGCTTGGGCCGATTGATGCGGCGTTAGTAGCTCCGACTTTGCTAATGGACCCTAAACAGCATATTCCCGAATTAAAAGGCCCGTCTTTAGTAATTCAAGCCGATCATGACACCGTCATTCCTCAAGAATCGCAATCGGAGTTATGGAGTTTATTAAACGGTCCAAAGCATAGCGTGGTGTTACCTGGTCCCCATGTGAATTCCGATCAGACCGAGCTGATTTCGTTGATTCAAAAGACGGTTGTTGAAGAGCTAAATTAAGCGCGGATTGCAACTCATGTTCGTGGTCCGCTCGAGTTTGGATTTGATTAAATGGCTGAACCTTTCGGTTCTTCCGTGAGAAATAAACAAGGGGGTTCGACTGAACCACTGAGATTAGGCGCTGCCTTAAATGGTAAATGCACCGAAGATTGGCCTGTCGACTAACGGCTACTCTGATTTTAAAACCGTTCTTGGTGCTGATTAATTTATAAAGGATTAATAACATTTTCCCAAGTTCCGATCGGAAGTGATTTACACTATAAACTTGTTGGCCGATCCTATTCCAAATTATTATTTTGCTAATTTGATTCTCTAGAAAATATTTTGAAAATAAAACTCTGCGTCATTGGAATGTTCTTGACGGGCTTTCTGTGTTTTCAGATTGGCTTCTCATTGCGAGATTTATTTTAAATGCGATCGGTTTTGCGAAACTGAAAATCGTTTAGCAGTAGGCCGTTATGTAGCTATACCAGGCTCCGGACTATTAAATGACTTTTTAAAACCCATGATACAACTTCATCACGCGAGGTGGACTGTGGGTTATTCTAATGAAGTTCCTAAAGAATCTACAAAAACAAAGCATCAAAAAGATGAATCGGTTCGCCTCGAAATTACTTTAACTAAAGAGCAACGGGCTAAGTTTAACCAAGCCAAAGATGTACTTTCCAATTCACTTCCGAACGGAAGCTGGGATCAAGTTATTGAGTCAATGGCAGATTTCGTAATCTTAAAAAAAGATAAAACCACTCCGAAAAAAGCGCGAGCTTCGAAAACTGCGACCTCTGAAGTGAAGAACCCTGACAGAACAATTAGGTCAGCCATTCCTAAATCAATTCAAAGAGAAGTCTTTGAGCGCGAGTTCTGCCCAGATGTATCGCGGACAGTCCGGGATAAGGCTCGTTTAGTGGGATGAGGACGTCACTAATTCTCACTTGCTGGAAACCTTACTGGGTTTGACACGCCTAATTCATTTTTTTGTAAAGGATCTATTCAACCAACATAAAGGTTTCTTGACCTTAAAAGGGTTCGTGCTACTAACTATCTTATTATATTTCGACAGGAGTCTCTATGCGTAGACATCTAGTTAGTTTCGTTGTTGTGATCTTTGCTTTTTCTTCGTTTTCATTGGCCGCTAGCAAGTCGCAAGCTAAAGCAATAAAACAAACTGGTATTCTAGTTATTCGCACTCCTGATTTAAATGATGATCGTTACCCAACTCGCTATCCCGTTGGTTCCCCGTTAGTTCCGTCAATACGTTTCGGCTTAATGCCTTGGGCGCCGACTGTGTTTGATGGCTATTACGTTCAATTGGGTTATCAGCAAGAAAAAATCTCTGGTGATACAGATCAAACTTTGAAGTTGGCTAATTATACGGCGCCTATTGGCGGCGAAAATAAATTTTATATTCGTGGCAATATGGATCTTCGGTATCAAGTTGAGATGGGTTTATTGCAAACTCAATATCACCTTCAAAATTCTCTGAGTGCTGACTTAGGACTTACTTATCGAAACACTCTGGGCATTCTTGCGAAGTCTGAAGACTTTAATTTACAGCCAATCGGTATTGGTGCAGAGGAATTTCTTATATATGGTAAAACAATTTAGTTTACTGGCTTTAGCCTCTTTATTAGTAGGTTCCAGTGTATATGCAGATAAAATCCCGTTAACTCAAGCCAAGATGGCTGAACTTGTGATTCAGAAATCTTTGAATCTAAAAGAAACCGATCTTCGCTATGAGCAGTATCGTTATGCTCCATTTTTAGTTTATGGAAATTACGAATGGAAATGGTCGATCGAATCTGGTTATCAAGTCGATAAAACGGAATCTTTATCTTTAATAGGTGATTATCGTTTTGAGCGTTACAAAACTGTAGCTTCGATCAGTAAATCTCTTATTACCGGTACTAGTTTGATTTTTGATGTGGCTCGTACATCTCAAAAACGTGATGGTGATTCATTCGCAGCGGTGGGGTCATCCCCAGCAGCAACATTGAGTCAGATTACATTTGATTCTTGGGGTGTTAGTTTGGAGCAATCGTTATGGGGAAACTCATTTGGTAGCGCCGATCGTGCACGTATCAGAGCCGCCGAGAGTTTATATAAGTCACAAAACTTACTTCGCAGTGATGAAATTCAAAACTTGGTTCTTCAAGGACTTCGATTATACTGGGATGTTTACGTGTCTCAAGAAAACTTTAACGAGTCTATGAGCGCGCGCGATCGCTATCAAAAACTAGTAGGTAGCATTCGACGAAAGAGTTCACTTGGGTACACAATGCCGGGTGAATTGAACCAAGTACAGGCAGAATTTGAAGCTCGGCAATTGAGTATTAAAACGATTTCGCAAGTCTATTTAAAACAAATGGAATCACTAGTGACGTTTTTAAATTTGCCCGCCAGCACAGAAATTCAATTTGATATTCCGAAAGCGATTCCTGCGATCCCAAAGCTAACACCTAAAGATGCTAGAGACGTTCGTTCGATCCAATCTCAAGAATTGAAAATTGCGTCTGCGGAAGAGGATTTGAAATATGTAGATTCTAATAACAACCCGAAATTGGCTTTGATTGGTAAATTATCAGCTACGGGTGTAGATGAGTCGTCTAGCGAATCAGTAAGCGAGTTAACTCGCGGTACTCATCCGAATGCGTATGTTGGGTTACGATTATCTCACACATTTGGTTCTGACGTTCGTAAAGAAGAGATCTTAAATAAGAAAGCGACTTTAGAGTTAGAAAAAGTAAAACAGCAGCGTAGCATTTTGGAATTTAATGACCGTCAAAAACAAGCTCAACGCAATGTTGAAGTTGCTAACCAAGTTTTAGAAAGTTTAAGCAAACAAAAAGTATACCGCGAAAAAGCATTGAATGAATTGAATCGTTCATACACTCAAGGTCGAACCGATATCAGAAACTTAATTGATGCTATGAATGCATTGAACACTACGGAAGTAGCGCACTCTCGTGCTGTTGGTGATTACTTTATTGCCCTTAATGAATGGGCCGCTCTGCGCGATGAATTGATTAAAGATAAAGAATAATGGAGACAACAATGAAAAATGCTATTGTCCAAATTTTGAAATTGACTCTAGTATCTACTCTTGTGGCGGCCTGCTCGTTTGTAATTTTTACCTCGGTAGCAAGTCACGGCTAGAATAATTCAAGAATTTATAAGACTATACCCCCATATAAAAATATGGGGGTTATGTGTTGAATCAGAGCCTAATATCTTACCTTTTGGTGAGCATCTTAGTTTCCGTGTCTGTGTGGGCCAAAAAGCCAGAACCGGCATTTGGTGAAACATTAAAGTTAGGTTCCGCGTCGGGCCCAATTCAATTGATCAACGATAAAAAGCAAACCAAAGTTATTTCGTCTTTAGATTCGGCAATGGTAGCTTTTAAATCTCCACCATTCTTTAAAAATATCGGACGCTCTCTATCGGGAGACAAAATGCTCGCGATCAAGATCGGTGATGATCAGTTTAATTTCTTTGTTCCACGTAAATCGATTGATGCTCGTGGTGAGTTTCGGGTTCATCAAAAATACACCGGTCAGAGCTATAATATCCAGTATACTAAGGGTATAAAAGATCATTCATATAAAACAAGGGAACAGAATATTGAATGTTCTTGGGAAACAGCAGATACGCGTCCGCAGTATTCAACGGATAGCGATGGCAATATCAGCGTCACCTACGTGACGGATTACACAACTCATTGGGGTCGCCAGCAGGCCGTCGTTGAAGATCAAGCTTGGAATGAAAAACAAATTGTTCAGATCTATTTGGAAAAAAACCAACTGAACGCCGAAACGGGTTATCTGCCGAAAACGAGCCGCCGAGTGGTTCGCGAACTGACAACCTGCCGATAGACGTCCGGCCTTGACCTTTACTTTGACCTTGATCTTGACGTTGTCAGCGTACCAGTGCCATAAAATATAAATGCGTATATTTATATTTTTTATTTTGGGATTATCTACTGTCTTGTCAGCAGAGACGTTTGCTGACTCAAATCAGAAACTAACGGTCGAGCGATTGTTTCAAAGTCCGGAACTTGATGGTACATCGGTTGTAAAACTTCTTTTTTCACCCGATGGTGGCCGACTTTCATTTTTAAAACCTAAAACTGAAAACTACGAAGTTTTAGATTTGTGGGAATATGATTTAAAAAACGGACAGCCTCGTTTGCTAGTTGATTCTAACTCGTTAAAATTTGGTGAGCTATCAGAAGAAGAAAAAGCACGCCGTGAACGTCAGCGTATCAGTCAAAAAGGAATTATCGAATACTACTGGTCTAACAGTGGCCAGAAATTAGTTTTCCCAGCGTCGGGTGAACTGTATTTATATTCGGTAGGAGATAAAAAACTAAGTCCATTGACTAAAGGTGGAGCGAACGCAACCGATGTTCGATTTTCTCCAAAAGATGGCTACGTATCCTTTATCCAAAATCAAAATCTAGCTATCATAAATACAAAGACTAACAAAAAGCATGCGGTAACGACGGCTGGTAAAGGTGCCATTGCCTATGGTGTGGCTGAATTTATCGCTCAAGAAGAAATGGGACGATTCACAGGTTACTGGTGGTCAAAGAATGAACAGTATCTAGCGCTTACTAAAACAGATGAAAGCAAAGTGAAGCTTATCGATCGCTATGATATAGATGCAGACAAAGTCGTTGTTCACAAGGAACGCTACCCCGAAGCCGGTTCAGCTAATGCCGAAATTCAATTGGCTATAGTAAAAGTAGCGGATGTTGTGGCTGGGAAAACTAAGCTTGAGTGGATTTCCTTAGGGAAAAATAAAGATATCTATCTAGCGGATGCTATTTGGAACTCAGATCAGAAATTGATGTATCAAATTCATTCACGTGATCAAAAACGCCTAGATATTTTTTCATACGATCCCGCGACTAAGAAAAATGTGCTTCTATTTACCGAGACAGATAAAAATTGGGTGAATCTACTTTCTCCGGGAAAGATGTTAAAGAAGTCATCGCAGTTTATTTGGACGTCAGATCGATCGGGCTTTAGACATTTATACTTATATAAAAATGATGGCACATTAGTTCGCTCGCTGACTCAAGGAGGGTGGGGCGTTGATTCCATCGTAGGTGTTGATGAACAACAAGGCTGGGTTTATTTTTTAGCGGGCTTGCCATCGCCAATTGAGCGCAATCTTTATCGTGTTAGCCTAAATAGTCCAGCAGAGCCACAGCTGCTAACCCAAACAGGATTTTGGCATAATGCCGTGATGAGTGAGAAAGGTGATGTATTTGTTGATTTTAAATCATCATCACTGACACCGACTCAAGTTTTTTTAAACAAAGCGAGCGGCGAAGTTATTTCAACATTGAATGCGAATGAGGTTGTCGATGGGCATCCCTTATTTCCGTATAAGCAATCATTGATCGCGCCTGAGTTTGATACATTTAAAAGTGTCACTGGCGAAACGATTTATTTTTCTTTGTTCAAACCACCGGGTTTTGATCCCAAAAAGAAGTACCCTTTGATCGTTACAGGTTATGGCGGTCCAACAGCGCAAGTAGTGATGCGTGCTTGGCTAGGTAAACGTGGTTTAATGGCTCAGGTATTTTTACAGAAAGGGTTTGTAGTTGCGTCCTTCGATAACCGTGGTTCATCTCGTCGCGGGAAAAAATTTGAAGGGTATTTGAAGAATGCCTTTGGAACCGTCGAAGTTGAAGACCAAGTAGCCGGTGTTAAACATTTAATCGCAAAAGGATTTATCGATGCTAATCGTGTTGGTTTTTCTGGATGGAGTTACGGTGGCTACTTAGCACTGAGCTTGGGAGTTAAGGCTCCTGATGTATTTAAGGCGCTAGTTTCAGGAGCACCGGTCACAGACTTTGCCCTATACGATACGCACTACACCGAACGCTATTTAGGAAAACCGTCGGATCAGCCAGAGGTATACAAACAAGCGAGTACTTTGCCTTTGGTCGGAAATCTGAAAAGCAATTTGCTTGTGATTCATGGGATGGCTGACGACAATGTTTTATTCACGAATTCAACTTTGTTGTTTAAGAAATTGCAATCAGCAGGAAAATTGTATGAGTCTGTGACGTACCCTGGTGCTAAGCACGGGGTTTATGGGAAAGAGAATCAGATCCATTTGAATACGACGATTGTTGACTTTTTTGAACGTCGTTTGGGAAAATAAGAACCTCCGTTTTTTGGGGGAGTTTGGGTATTTGTTGATTTTATTTTAGTAGGTCGATTCTGAAAAACGGCTAGCCATTGGTTCTGTGCATTGCATGAGGCAGTATTTTTCTGGTGCTAGTAATTCTAGATCTAGGAAGATGAATGATCCTGCTTTTGTTGGTTTGGCTGCGGCTTTTGCGGCTTCAAAACCAGAGTCGCCTTTTGATTTGCAGCGGACGTGTGCTTTCTTTGTATCACCGTCTTGTAGATCAAGTGTTGAGTATTTCCATTTGGCTTGTCCATTTTCTATATCGAAATAATGCACAACAAGTCCTTCAACAATATTATGTGATAGAATGTCTTCGTAATTGAATTCTACTACATTTAAATCTACAGGGCGAGTGTAAGCGATTGAGAAACTAGTTGTGCTGTCTTCTGAAATGGCTCCTTCAGGCAACATAACGTCCGTGGCGTCCATATTCAAAGTGCTCGATAGTCGGCCGCTTACATATGAATCTCTAGTTTTCTTTTCTACATAAGATTTTTTCTTTTGTGGAGACTGGGAAAGAACTTCGATGCTATTCATGTTTGAAATATTAACGTAACATTCGTCTTGGTTATTTTCTAAAACAGTATTCAATTGAGTCTTTAATTGTGTGCGCTCGGCTTCCGTCATTGCTCGCATTGCGCTAGCGAAGCTAGGCAGCATAATTAGCATTAAGCTGAACAAAAATGCGCGGGTGGTTGTTTTCATAAGTGACTCCTCGGACTGTTTTTCCTGCATATCTTTGTCCAAGGCAAGAGCAAAAGTTTTACAAGCTAAAACCTAATAAAAGTGGGGGTTTTTGGTACTAGACGGTCGCTATTATTCTTGAGTGGCCCTCTATTTAATTTTAGTATGAGTGCTCGTAAAAACTTAGGACGCAGGGGGGTATACAATGAGCGCACTCATAGCTTTTTCAATATTACTTTTAACACAATCTTTATATGCAGACATCGATCGAAATCTCACGTATTTGTAAGTTCGGTAAAAATGCTCGAGCAATTGCAATCAAATGGTCTAAAAATTAGTTTAAATTCTGTTGAGCGTGATTTTAAAGACCAGATCGAAATTTCTACTATCACCGGAAGTATCACAGCTAAATGTCACAAAGCATTTCAAATAGGAAAACAAGATTAGTTTGTCATTCGACTAGTTTGTTGATTGACGGTGGAAGTAGACCCCTGCTTTTGGGGAACTACGGAACCATTATTCAGCGTACTTAAAAATTCTACCTGTACAGACCTGGCGCCACCATTGCAATCGACTAAAGCAACAACTTAGGAGGAGCAAATGGCTCAAAACAATCAGCAGAACCAACGGTAATAAATTGAATTTAAATTTCGAAACTGTCTCTTTGGAATCTTTCTGAAGAATCTTTCTGAAGAGGCGTTACATCATTAGGTAGTAGTTTCATAACGACGTTCACGTTTAGAGTTTGCGAGATTTAATAAGTGATTAAAACTAAGATGTTTATAGGTCACTTAGTAAGTTTTAAAAATGATAGGCAGAACAAATATAATTAAATGATTTGAAATATTCTTTCAAATGTTCGAAAAAAATAGAAGGTTTCTATCTTCGCTAAAAAGAACACGTTTAGTTACTAGTTACGAATTATTACCTAGTGATCCTTTTTTGCCGTTTGGCATCTTTCGGTTGGAACATTCATTGCTTTGTATCTAAAGCAATATGAGAACACTTCTTAAAAATCTATTGGTTGCGTCTGTATTGGTATTTATCCATATTGAACCGGCTTTAGCTGTCCAAAGAGTTAACAGTTGTATAACGTGGTACGAAACAACAGGAAACCTTCAGTTACGTCAGTCTGTAATTATCACACCCGATGGTAAAAAGATCATTTCGGCCGCTGAAAACCCTACCTTAGATTTACCTAACAATTTGCCCACGGATGTTAGAGGGTTTATGGAGTATCTAAACAGTCGTACTCCTGAAGTGTTAATGAAAATAAAGAATGAATTGACTCGCATATTTGCAGAGTTCAAGGCGGGATCTTTTGCCGTCAAAGATGACAAAGGAAAATCTAAACCTTTTTACGTTACTGTAAATCCAATTCCTGTATTGATTCCCCGTTCGTATGAGCAAGGATTGATTGAGTCCACTCGCGCATTATTCGAAGCTAAAAATGATCTTCTGCAAACATTTTATTCTAAGGAAAATGTGACTGTGGAAGATTTGCGTAAGATCGCGGTTAAGGGAACTCCTGATGCGGTTTTGGAAGATGTCATTAGTTATGTTAAATCTAATCCATATTTTGAAAAAGGCGCTGTTTCACCTTCGATGGAAAGTTACAGATTTATTTCAGTTGTGGGTGTCGATCACGCGTTGACTACTTTGAAAGAATTGAAAGCACTTGGATTTGAATTTAATGGCGGTACACCCAGCGGTTGGTCGAATACGCGTTCAATCGTTGAAACTTATAAAGAGGTTCTTCCGCAATTTTCCCATTTATTCGAAAGATTATTAGGTGCTGATAAAGCATTTGAAAACTTGAAAACGACAATGGATTCTCACGGAGCCCATTGGACTGGTAACAAAGCGGGTATTTCAGTCGTTATTTCTCCGGGGCATTTCAATGCGGCTCATCCTGATGTTGTGACTATCGCAGAAAACTCTGGGATGACACTAGTGAAAATGTCGGATTTATATGTCGATCGTTCTGGCTCGTTAAGATTAAATCAACCCGGTGTGGATCCGAAAGATCATCCAAGGGTGACTAGCATTTATTCACGACAGGAAGAGAGTGCGCTATTCAGCGCAACGTCTCCGAGCAAAGGATTGAGCTTTAAAACACCTCGTAAATTAAGTGACATCGAAAAATCTAATTTAAACTCAATTGGCGTTAGAGTTGAAGATGGAATAGGTTACGATTTTATTGAGAATTCTAAAGGTGAAATTATTGATGTAAAACGTGATAAAGCTGGCCAACCCAAAAAATCGGTTATTGAAAATGCCCTGTTGGGACGAGATCCTACGTTGGACCTAAATGAACCGACGTCATCGCTGGACTTACTAGATCTAAATAATAACAGAAAAGTTTATTTGTCTAACAGAGGCGGGCGAACTTTAGATATCAAACCTTTGTTCGACATAATAACTACGTACTTTGCGCCTAAACATACAAGCGGTACTATTTTCTCACCACCAAAAACTCTGAAGTTAAATGATCCTCGAATGGCAGATAGCCAACATGAGCTATTTTATTCAAATCCAAAAGGCTTTGTCGTAAAAGTTGCAGATGAATCTAGTGGTAACGGCGTTGATATCGTTTCACAGAAAAGCCCTGAAGAGATTCAAAAAATTGTGGAGAAAGTGCGCGCTGACCAAATGCGAGTTAAACAACTTAGAGCAAGTGGATCAAAAGATGCTGTGGCGGCATATACAATTCAAGAATTTGTAAACTCTGCCGTGATAACGACTGTTATCATGAGAGACGGCAAGCCAGTAAAAGTAACCGTAGTTCCTGATTTACGAAAATTTATCAATATGCTTCCTACTGGCGAGGTATTATCTGGAGACATGGGCTATCTAGGGCGAAACGGTGTCTATGGCAGCGCTATCTCTAACACAGGTAAAGGCGGCGAATATTTTTTCCCAATTATATATGAAGATGGACCAGTCGTTGCTCCGAAAAAAACAAACGCCGTAACAACCATTAACGTCATTACGCCAAAGAAAGTAACTGCCTCTGATTTGTTGGCTTTAAATTCGTTTCTTGGATCGCTCGGCGAGCTGAAACATATGCAGCGTCTGTTTAGTTCAAATGATGTTGAGTACAATGCCTTTTTGAAAAATGCGAAAGGTTTTTCTAGCGATGCTTTAGAACGTATCAATTATGAATATCGCAGCGTCATGCATATACTTGGACCTGAGTTTCGTCCTCTGCAGTCATTGTTTGATCGTCGCAGAGCTGGGCAAATGACTGATATTCAATTCCGTAATGAACTGTCTTCCATAGTAAATAAAATGTCGACAAAATCGGCCAAGGATTGGACATACTCAGAAATGAGCACTGCCGTTAAATATTGGTTGGTAGATTGGACTACGTATGATTATCACGGACACCCTGAACAAATCGCTCAGTAAAACTGAATCATTTGCAATATCACCTGCAGACGTTG
This sequence comes from Bdellovibrio sp. 28-41-41, assembly GCA_002256935.1. Classification (GTDB taxonomy): domain Bacteria; phylum Bdellovibrionota; class Bdellovibrionia; order Bdellovibrionales; family Bdellovibrionaceae; genus UBA2316. The sequence continues at coordinate 10,338 of NCGL01000031.1, read as the reverse complement.
TGGGTGACGAGGAGTCAGAACCACCACTAGAAGAACAATTGATGAAAAATAGGGGCATTGCGATCGCAATAAAGCTTATTAATATTCTGTGGAATAGAGTCATTTACAAATTATAACAACGAGCTGCCGAATTTTCCAATTTGATGATGTTTGGTAAATTTTAAAAAAGTTTGCTATCGGCGAAGCTTTGTTCAAATTTCAATTTTTCAATAAAAATAGCTATTTATTTTACCAGTAAGTAGAGGGCAGGAGCCTAAAGAGCCTGTGTAACTTAATCTCTTCTTATCGGACGTTCGTTTTTAGAGTCTTTGATAGTTTGCAAATGGCTCGAAAGTAGCTTTTTTTCCTTAAGCTTTAGCCCTATTTTAGTCCAATTGAACCGAAATAAAATACTTATCTACGTACTATTTAGTAGATCATTCGTACTACTTAGTGATACTATACAGAAATGATAGAAAGTCTTTTAGGAAACCAGACTGCAGAAAAAGTACTACTTTATATTATAAACTATGGAGAAGGTCATACGTCAGGTATAGCTCAAACCTTTGATCTGCCTAAGTCGCAAGTCAGAAAGCAGCTTATACGACTAGAGGCAGGGGGAGTGCTTGTTGGTCGAAGCGTAGGAAATATTCGTATGTTTCAGGTTAATCCGAGGTGTCCTTACAAAAAAGAGCTAGAGATATTTCTGGAAAAAATACTTTCTTTGGTTTCTAAGGAAGAGCAAGAGAAATATTATCACCAACGTAGACGCCCTCGAAGAACGGGTAAAGCATTGTGAAAAAGATAAGTAAAAAAATGTCTTTGCAGGATTTTGCAATAGCAGTTGCAGAAGCGCTTAAAGAAACGAATATTGATGTGATCTTAACTGGAGGTGCTGTGGTCTCCATTTACTCTGAGGGAAAATACGTTTCAAAGGACGCTGATTTTTTAAGTATGACAGACCATCAAGCTATTAAACAGGCTATGTTTGATTTGGGTTTCAAAAGCTTAGGAAAAGATTTTTATCATGACGATTGCCTGTTCACAGTTGAATTTCCAGGATATGAGCTTGTTATTGGAGATGAGCCCATGAAGCCAGAAGGCAAAATTAAAAGTGGTAAGTTTACCTTAAAACTTCTCTCTCCTACTCAATGTGTGATGGACCGGTTGTCTGCATTTTATCACTGGAAAGACAGGCAAAGCTTGCAGCAAGCTATTATGGTCGCTCAGAACCATCCTGTTAAGCTGAAGGCAATTGAAATCTGGTCGGCTAAAGAAGGAATGAGCGATCGCTATAAAGTTTTTCTTGGGGCGCTAAAAAAATAGAGAGACCTTCATAGGCAATAGCTTACCTGTAATTCCGTGCGCGAAAAAAACTACTTTTAAGTAGAGGGTTGGGGCCTAAAAAGTCTGTGTAACTTATCTCTTCTTGTAAGTTTGATATTTTTAGGGTCCTCGATTCAAAGTTAATTATGCGATTGGTAAAATTGGGACGAAGCTCACTAGTCTCATAATGAGACATGGTTTTGCCGAAGAACTACTAGACGATTGACTAAAAAAAGACACCACTTAGTCAGAAACTACAAGCGTCATCTAAAAACCCACTGAAAGGACCTGAATAGATAAGTGTTTCAGCACGAGACGGTCGTGTTGGTATCCGGTTTGATATATCTTATCAGTATGAAGAAGCTTGTTTTTATTATCCCATTTTTAGTCATTACTGCATTGGCCAACAATGCATCGTATTTCCCTGCGGATATTGAAAAAGCAAAGTCGTCTATTTTAGAATTGCTGGTTCCTTTTAAAGCCGAAGAAGTAGATATTTCGATGTACACACGCCGACCAATGTCTGGATTTGATTCTATCAATCAGCCCGTTTCAATTTCCGCAGGAAGCCAAATTATCCTGCCCTCTAACTTAAATCAGATTTACGAAAGCTTTAAGCGGACCATGGAAACCGAGAGTCTATTCTCTAGCGATGGAAAAAGAGAAACAATGACAATGGAAAATCCAGAAGCGATTCGAATTAAATCGGCGTTGATGGAATTGATCCAACTAAAAATGCAAGAGCGCATGATGGAACAAATGGAAGAGAATGCACCTTCGTCAAAAGCGCAGCGTGAAATGATCGAAGTTCGAGTTAAAAAAGAGGGCGAAGTTGAAAAGAAAGTAAAAGTTTCGCCAGAGACATTAAAGAAGGCAATTTCAGAAGAATCGGTAACGGTTCAAGAAGACGAAATTGTGTCTCCTAAGTTGTCTTCAGATTACGACGGGTCTGATAATTGGGCCGTTAAAAAGAAAACAGCATCGGGTTTATGTTTATTCTGCGATAGGAAAAAAAATGATTTAGCCGCGAAGATCGAACTTGAAGCAACAAATAAATATATTTTAGAAACGTACGCGAAGTATTCAAAAAATAAACAAACGGCCCAAATGATCGAGTATGCAAAGAAAAACAAACGCAGCGAAAAAGAGTACAAAGCGTCTAGACTGAAATGGTGCTACCGTTATGTGAAGAACGCTTTAGACAATGCAAAACTAACTTCTAAACGCCTAGAAGGCGTGCTAGCTAGAAATGCCGGCGATAAATTGAAAGCTGAAGGTTTTACGAATATAATGGAAGACCCTGAATTAGTTGGGAAAATTACTGACCCTTCACAAGCGCCTAAGGGAGCCATCCTTGTGTATGAGCCAAATCCAATTACCCGATTAGTACGATCGATGGATGATAGCGGTGATAAAAGTATCTTGGCGCCCGATGCTGGGCATATCGAAATTAAAACTGATGATGTTGGTAAAAGCGGCTACGTCAGTGACTACTACAGCCTGAATGCAAGAACAGGTAATGGCATAGTCAGTGACGAGCGCAAACTCATCGGTATCTACGTCAAAAAATAACTATTTTGTTTGTGTTCCAACGGCGCCTTGTCCCGAAACGGCTATTAAAAATAGTGCAGAAGTAAAAATAACAAATTTCATAAAAATCTCACTAAAAAATTTAAATCGCAGCAAATCGATAGCTTTTTTCAAACCAATCGTCCTTGTTGTGATAAACAAGTTGGATTTTGGTTGAAAGGGGAGTCCCCTTAAATCGCTCTCTATATTCCATCAGCCAGTTTTCAATAGTTTCGTCGTCAAACGAAGCCCGTTTCAAATCATTCAAAATACGGTCGGACCATAGTAAACTCGATGTGTACATTTTGGATTGTTTGTTGGTCAGCAGATATTGATCCAGTAAGTACAAACCGATTTTCCAAGCACCACAACGGAACACATCGTGTATCCATGGTAGATCCATATTGTTTAAATCATAGTACGTAAAATTCTCTTTAATGTCGGCCGTCGCCAGTTGATTGAATGATTTGGCCATTGGGTGCATTGAATTAAATGATTTTCTTGAAACCCAATAGATCAGAAGGCTTGGCAGAAGTTCTTTTTGGAATTGCAGTTTTTCGGAGGAAGATGCTTCGTTGTAGCTGCGGATAAAAATTTGCCCTAAAACGAAATTGCCTAAATTGTTCTTTAGATAGGTTTGCAGCTGAGTCACTGGCAGTTTGGCTTTGTTTTTTGTCCAACGATAGAATTCAAACTCAAAGAACGAAGAAAACGGGTAGGGGCTTGAAAAGAACTGTTCAAGCAATAATCCGGTAATAAATGAAAAACCAAAAACTAAAAAGCTCATTCGCGGTGACATTTGTGTTTTGTAAAGAGGCATCAGCAATAACGGTATTTGAAATACAATAGCTGGCAGGGAATAGAATTTTCTTTTTATTTGTAGAACCCACATTTGATTCATTGAAAAGATAAGCGTGAGCGAACTTGTAAAGAATAGAAAGTTATAGAACGTGGTACGCTTGCCCCATAAAGCCGTAGATACGAAGCCAACCAATAGAAGAGCGCAGGAAATCCACATGGTTTTCCTGTTGAATTTAGTCATGAGAATTTTTGCATATATCATTAAAGCGTAAACGCTTAAAATAAATGTCATCTTCCCTCTAAAAAATAACCGAATCAGGAAGTCCCAAACGACTGCTGATCACTTTTACGATCTCTGTCGCTGTTTCTTCTAGCGCTCGGTCGGTTACGTTGAATACTGGCCATTTTCGATTTTGTTTGAATACGCCGGTTGCGTATTCGATTTCCTGCAAAATCGTAGATAGCGATGCATAATCGCCACCAGGATCTTGGCCAAACTTCTCTAAACGATTTTTTCTGATTCTTTGAAGCGATTCAATATCGATAAGCAATCCAACAATGCGACGCTGATCCACTTTAAAGACTTCTTCGGGAACGGGTGTGTTTAATACCATCGGGACATTGGCGACTTTCCAGCCTTTATGACTTAGAAAGATACTTAAGGGAGTTTTACTTGTACGGCTAATCCCTAGTAAAATGATGTCGGCTTTATCAAGGTCATGGAGCGTTTTACCGTCATCATGTTTTACGGTGTATTCAATGGCTTCGATGCGTTTAAAATAGTTTTCATTTACCGCACGAAGAACACCAACTTGCGATTCCGAGGCAAAACCAAAAAAACTATCCAGTGTTCCAAGCAATGGCCCTAGTAAATCAAAAGACAGAATTCCTTTTTCTGAAGCCCGTTCTTGGATTTTTTTGCGCATGCTGGGTGAGGCGACCGTGTGAACGATCATTCCATTGCCGGCAGCGCACTCGTCTATCAGAGCATCAATATGATTTTCAGATCGAACATTTTTATTTCTAATAATCTGAATGTCACTGTGGCTATATTGTACCAACGCCGCACGAATCATCGTCGCCGCGGTCTCGCCAGTGCCATCAGAGATAATAGAAATTAAATGTTTTCTACTCATTATCGCAATAACCTAAAATGATTTGCTCCATGAATGCGTCCAGTTTAATGCGCAACCAAGGTTGAGCCTGAGCTGTCGCCACTATCAACGCGTAATCAGAACGTAGTTTAAAAACTAGAACTTCAAATTTTTCAGTATTTTTTATTCCGTATTCTTCAGCGAGTAGACTGCTTTTGCGTGCGTCTGATTTCAGATGAACCCACTGAAAACACGGCGCTTTCGAAATATCTAATGTAAACTCAGTATTAGATACATCTTGTTTTTGCTCAAACACGTCTTTCTTAATAAAACGAACTTGCTGTTGATTGATGTGGGCTAATCCGGTGCACTCAAAGAATGGTGCGAGTTTGGAATAAAGCGCATGAATCTTAAGATTTTCCGAATCGGGTAGATAAGAAAATGGACGCGTAGACCATTTAAAAGATTCTTTTTCGTAGAAGTTATTAAAACGACTATCAAACGCAGTTTGAGTTTCTTTGTTAGTTTCAAAAAACGGATCGAATAATTTTGTGAATAATGACATATCCCTTATCGTCGCAAGGGGAGCGTCTAGTTTTCAAGAACTATGGACAAATCTTCTACAGAGCTAATCGAACGCCAAGTCTCGGTGAACTCGCTCAAACTAAGGTTGGTAGGCAAAAAGATCCGCAATGAAGGATTTTTCAAATCTAAGTATAGTTTGTTAATTTTACCAGACCAATTGGCTAGGTCGCCGTTGTAGGGCACAAACGCTGTCCAACGATTAGGAAATTTGGATTTTGTGGGAATTAAAATCACATCTTTTGTTGAGGATTCATATTTGAAATCTGGCAATTCAGTTTCTTCCAAAATTTCAACAAGGTAAGAATCCATTTTTTTAGTTTCTTTCCGAGTCATCTTTCCTGCTAAAAAACTATTGTACCAATCTAATTTAGTCGCAATTTTTGAATGCTCAAAATCAGGAACGATCCACAATTCAGCGCCAGGATTATAGGACTGATTGACGGAAAGAACGATTAAAGCCATTCTTCGCGGCCCACTTGGTCTAAGATACCATTGATAAAGCCAGCAGAGTCAGTGTTGCCATACTTCTTAGCGATCTCGATCGCTTCATTGATAACGATTTTTTCAGATAATTTTTCTGTGCCTAATTTCATTTCATAAATCGCTACACGCAAAATATTGCGATCAACGAGTGCCATACGATCTACTTTCCAGTTACGGCTAACAGATGAAATTTTATCGTCGATTTTAGTTTTAGCTTCTGCCACGCCTTTGATAATTTGCTCGGCGTATTCGATAGTCTCTGTGCCGTACTTATTATCGTAAAGTTGCAGGAACGAATAAACTGAAATTTGTGGAGCAAATTCCGATTGAAATAATAGCTGCAGGGCTAGTTCACGCGCATTTCTTCTGTCTTGATTCATAAAGTCACTTTGATATTAGGATTAAATGCAGTTAGGGGCAGTTGTTCTTGCGACGTATCTGCAAAATCAATTAATTCTGCATCCTCCAAGGTCTCTACGAACTCTTGGACGTCTTTGAATGTTCGGTAAACACTCGCAAAGCGAATGTAGGCCACGTCATCCAGCTGTTTTAATTCAGCCATGACTTTCTTCCCTAAAACACGTGATGAAGTTTCATTCTCACCACGTTGAATAATCCATGAGGCAATTTTTTCTACAGTGTTTTCAATTTGAGCTAAACTTACTGGCCGTTTTTGACACGAAGCTTGGATACCCTTAAGCAATTTTTCTTTGCTGAATGGTTCACGACGACCATCTTTTTTAATGACCATTGGGTAGCTGAACAAAAGAGTTTCGACCGTGCTATATCGAGCATGGCACTCTAAACATTCGCGACGACGACGGATAGAACTATCCTTCTGTACACGCGTATCTAGAACTTTGTCTTCTTTGTGACCGCAATAGGGGCATTTCATAAGACTTGATATAACAAAATTCCATTAGGATGGCGAATTAAAAAATAGGTTTCTTGTTATTCGTAGGTAATCATAATTTCGAAAATTATACCCAGATAAAGTGATTTTAAAGTTACAGAACTCACCGACCGTGTGGAAAGACCAGTATTTTTGAAAAAACTTGGGATTTTAGATGGTTAGGAACGAATTACATACGCTAAACGCGCCTTTCATCGAGCTCGAAATACCCCTTCAGTTTGCCTCTATCCGCCTTTGCCCGTATCCTAAGTTCAAAGCGAGGTTTCCTTGAAAATTTTACTTTTCATTTTCACTATCCTACTGATGACTGAAGTTTCATTTTCAAGTCAGAACTATCGCGTTGGTCGTAAGATCGCCCAAAATCAGACCAGCAAGGACGCGGAAGCACCAAAGAACGGCCGTCAAAAAGCACAAGAGTACTTTCAATCCGATTCAGAGAAGGCACCTCGCAGTAGCAGCGGAAGCGTGGCTTCGGGTGATCACTATCTAGCTATTCACGCAAGTACATATATGAATAGTGAAACGTGGTTGTGGGGACAAAAAGAAAAACAGAAGGATACGGGTAAGTCTGGTTTCGGCGTGACGTATCGTTTTGATGAGTGGGGACAAACAGATCTGAATGTGCGCTTTGAGTTGAATGAATTCAATGTCGTTGATCAAAAGCCTGTGAAGTTCACTATTCTGCCTGTGATTGTGTTTCCAGAAGCCGGCTCGCAGTTTCCGCTGTATTTCGGAGCCGGTGCGGGATTAGGTGTGTTTTTTAAGCAGATCGATCAGGAAAGTAGCTTATCGTTCGATTATCAATTATTCATGGGCGCGCGATTTTTCAATATTGCGGGCAGCACTGGATTTTTTATAGAGACGGGAATAAAAAATCACGTCCATCTATTGTCAGACGGTCAATTCAATGGCACTTATCTAGCTCTAGGAGCTTTGTTTACATTTTGAAAATTCATAAATTGCTTGTCGATAAAATTATAGTGACCTTGATAGCCATCTTCACAGAAACCATCTATGCGGATAAGGCTATCGAGCGCGTATTTAAAGAAAACAGAAAATGGGGATCACGTGATCGTCGTTTCTTTGCGGAAGCGGTCTATGATTGTGTTCGGTTTCGTCGTCGATACTGGTCACTGGCTGGAATGAATGATCAAGATTATTTGGACCCTAAAGTTATTAACGATCAAACTATTTTTCGTTTATGGTTAGCGTATTTTAAACAGAAGACTGGCGAAGTGCCTGAGTGGGCTCCACAAGGTGCTGTACAAGCAATTAATTTGTCGCAGTCATTGTCACTTGCAGTTGACCAATCGTTTCCGGATTGGATCGTGGATACGTTTAAACGGTATTATCCAAATGATTATGAGAAAATTATAAAGGGCTTGAACGATACCGCACCGACATTTTTACGTGTGAACGAAATTAAATCTAATATAGATCAAGTTGTAAAAGCATTAGCAGAAGAAGATATATCGGTAGAAACCGTCAAGCAAGTGCCATCGGCGCTTCGATTGACTGAAAAGAAAAATGTATTTGCGACTCAAGCCTTTCATAAAGGATTTTTCGAAGTTCAAGATGGCGGATCGCAAATGATTTCGTTGCTACTTGATGTGCGACCCGGAATGCGTGTCGTGGATGCGTGCGCTGGTGCCGGTGGTAAAAGCCTGCACATAGCTTCCTTAATGAAAAACAAAGGCAAGATCATCAGCCTAGACATTAATGATCGTCGTTTAAAAGAATTGCGTGGTCGATCGACTCGTAACGGAGTGGATATTATCGAGCAAAAGGTAATTGATTCTCAAAAAGTCATCAAACGTTTTGAAAACTCATTTGATCGCGTACTGTTAGATGTTCCCTGTACAGGTGCCGGGGTGATACGTCGTAATCCCGATGCAAAATGGAAACTTAAAAAAGATGACTTACAAAATCTAATACAAACCCAAAGAGAAATTTTGGGCAGCTATTCGCAGATGATGAAGAAAGATGGCAAGCTTGTGTATGCGACATGCAGCCTTTTCCCTGAAGAAAATGAACTTCAAGTGAAGCATTTCCTAGCGGAAAACCCGAACTGGAAACTAGATAATGAGTTTCATGTTCGGCCAGATACAACGTCATTTGATGGCTTCTATGCTGCGTGTTTGGTTCGCACATAGTTACTCGCAATAACAATTCGTTATACTAGAAAACAGATAAAATTTCAGCTGTCCTCGTCAAAACAAAAAATAATATTTCATTGTTTGACGATATGAACGAAAACTCTCTACAACGTTATTCAATTTCATGGAGGGGTTAATGAAATTGAAAAATGTCTTTTTAGGGGTGATCTTTTTTTTATCAACAACGACTTGGGCGGTAACAATGAAAAATCCGCAGAAAAGTCCACAACAAGTGGATCTGGGGGAATACATCGTTAGCGATGTGACCGATCAGTATCCGGAAAATAATTATTACGATCAGACTCAAGGTTGCAGCGATAGTAGCGCACTGGCAGGGGATACCAGCAGCGGACCGATTGTTGGCGGCGACACAGGCGGAGTCAGCGGCCTACCAGTGATTGGTGGCTCAGGCACGACAGATCAAGGTGGTGGTAATGTCATCGTCGTACCAGGTAACACGAATACTGGCATCGGGGGAATTGGCGGTAGCATCGGTGGTATTGGTGGCGGTATTGGCGGAAGCATTGGAAATGGCGGTGGTGGCCTGTTTCCGGGTAACTCAGGCATCATCGTCGATCAAATTATAAATATCGGTTACATGGTTTGGTCCATCGTTCAGCAAGGCAAACCAACTATGCGAGTCAGTACGTATCGCGCCCACGGGTTACCAAAAGGTGTAACCTGCTGGACAGATCTAGAAGAATGGAAAGCACCAAAATCAAAAGTATTCACAGTCGAACAAAAAAGCAAAATCGGCCAGAAGATGGCAAAATTCACTTTCAGAATTAGTTACGTATACGGCGGCACATACAACGGCGTCGGAAAATACTTAGCTAACGTGGCGGTGACACCGGTAGATCTTACTGTGGGTTGGGGTGTGGATTTCGCATCAGAGGTTCAAATTCCAAGTGTGTTCAACATGGGTAAGAAGGCGGATCCTCTAGCTGCGATGCAAGTTTTCGTGTACTGGGGACTTGGCAATGTGGCGAAGATGCAGCAGAAGTCTCTTTTGTTTCTCGTGACTGGGGATGGGAAGATTGAGGCTACGAAACAGGAGTAAAAACCTGGTCGTTTTTGCGGTTGTTGTTCTATTCTCTTTGGGCTGGTTATAGATTCGTTCCTCTTTGACAAGGATGGGTTGTTGAAATCCTGTCTCGGGCCATCCAGGCCCTCGGGCAGCAGCGGGGGAACCGCCATCCATGGCGCCGCTGAGCCGGATTTCAACAACCCATCCTTGTCAAAGAGGAAGATTATACAAGTCTGAAGAGAACAGAACAACAACCGCAAAATCGCTTTCCCACACCGAGCCACTTTTTTGGTGATTCGCGGTGACTGGTGGGGGATCTTCTGATTCTTTTCTTTGATGCTTTGTCGATCACGGTAATAGGATCTTAATTTGCGATCTGGCTATAGAAGAGTTGAAAGATGATTT
>NCGL01000030.1 GCA_002256935.1 Bdellovibrio sp. 28-41-41 | reverse complement strand
ATCGCTTGACGAACTTGTTCTTTCGTCAAACCGCCTTGCACTTCCATTGATTTCGTTTCTAGTGCTACTGTGCCACCTAAAGATTGGATCGAATTTGATCCGTTCTTTTGACCGCCGCCGAATGCCGCAGAACCTACACTGCCTGTCGCTTTCGACGAAGCCATGCCCGAGATTTTCGTTCCCTTAGAAACGTTATCCATTTGTAGAGTCGTAGCCGCTGCGGATAAACCTTGGCCGTCGTCGTCGTCGGCTTGCGTTTTTCCAGAGTTAGTTAAATTCACTTTTCCTGTTGGTGGCTGGAGTACTTGTATTTTTCCAGTTTCACCCGATGCCGAATCTGTTGGTTTTACTTTAGCCATTACCGCTTCAGCACTGATTCCTGAGCCAGATTTCTTCGCGCCGCCTAGTTTTCCTAATAGACCAACTTTGTTTACGTTTTTGATTTCGCCCTTTTGGTTCAAGCCTTGAGATAATTCCATTTTCTCGTCCACGTTTTTAATTGTGGCACGTTTACCTTGAGCTTGAGTTACTTTAGGTGTCGGTGGCGCTTGTTTATCAACTGGTTTTGCCTCTACCTTTTTTTGTTGTTCTGGTGGCGGCGTTTGAAGTTCTTCTTTTTTTGCCTCTTGATCATAAACTGGTAATGGTGGAGCTTCTTCTGGTTTTTGCTCTAAATCGATAACTTCAATCTTAGCCACGCGTTGGGGTTTAGGGATATCCGTTGTCATTGGTTTATCTACAAATTTAAGCGCAATACCCATTAAGAACATCAAAATAACAACGATGATCAGCGTTACGACAACGGGATCTTTTCTCCATGCTGAGGGAGGTGCCTGAACATCGTACTTATTTACCCAGCGAATGTAATACGCATTCTCGGGCGAGTACAATAAATAGAAATCATCTTCGTCAACAGTGATGCGATCATTTACATTTTGAAACTTATCAATAATGCGATCGGCACGATTGTATAAATCTGTAACATTCTCTTCGCCCATATTTTCAATAGTTAAAATATTTGAAGACTGAGTTGAATAATTAAAACTAATTTTAGGAAGCGAGCCAATCTTAATACCTTTTTGCAATAGGTCTTTTGAAAAGTGGTTCACCGATGTGACAACATCAATCTCTGTATTATAAGTTACAAGTTCTAGAACGCGATCCATCTCGGGCTTGATGGTAGATCCATCTTTGTTCTCTAGATCTAAAGATCGCTGAATAACCCCTTTTGAAATTGGCGACGCCGCCAATTTTTCTTCATCGATAGAGATATCAAAGTCGCCAATCTTAGTTGGCGAATCGGTCAGAATCATCGCCTCGCCACTGTAGGACTCTTTACTTGAGCTTGAATCTTGATGAGAGATATCAACAATAGACCAAAAACCAACATAAGGATCGAAATTACCTTCGCCCATCCACTCGATAGTAAAATGAATTGGTTTTAAGTCTTCTTTACGAATAACCAAATCACAAATGGGAGCGCGTCCAACAAGCATCGTGCGCTTATCAGGAATTAATCGACCTATCTCTCGGTTGCCCTTTTTAAATAGAATTACTTTCATATTATTTCATCTTTAAAAATCGCGTGCGACTTTTCCTATCTACTTCTAAGTAATCGTTAAAATCGTCCCTACTATAGATCAATGAATCAAACTTAATATTATCGATCGAAATTTGTAAAAATAAATCCGGTCGGCGACGTTCACCTTCGATCACTTCGCCTTCGAAATCCAAAATCGCGCCAACATTCTCTTTTTTTCCCAAAGAGCCGCCACTAGATGATTTACCCACAGATGATGTAGCTATATTAGCTGATGGTAATGATAAATCTGTACTTTCTTTCTTAACTGGAGCCGCTGCTTTTGGTTCATCAGCTGGTAGAGACAATGATTCCAGCCCGCCATCGTTTTCTTGAGCCCTGACATATGCTGATCCCAGCACCAGACAAATTAGTAACGAAATTAATCTCATGGTATTGCCTTCCATTTGTCTATTAATGCCTGCTGTCCTGTTGACTCCAGTTCAGCTCGGTATAACTTTCTGTGCGCTTCAGACATCCCCATCTTGAAAAATACCCAAGTTTTTAAACTATAGTATTCTGCTGTATCGATTTTCTTACTCGAAAGTAAGTTATCTAAGAATATGATACTAGCTTTTACAGAAAGTTTCTCGTAAATCGCTTGCAGCTTTTTGAAGTTCTCATTCTGGGCCACTGTCCAACTTTCAGCCGTCTTCATCGGTAGTAGACTGTTCTTTTCGTCGTCAATGTCCTTGTTCAATTTTGTTTCAACTTCAACTTTTGCTTTTTTAAAACTCTCCGCTTGAGTATCATATTCTTTGGCCATATCCGCTAATCCGCCTTGATACTCTTTCAATTGAGCCTCTGAAAGGCCTGCCGGGGCGGGAGAGTTCTTAATAGATTCAGCCATTTTTGTCTCAACATCGGCCATTTTTTCAAGCAATCGGATCTTTTGTTTAGACGTTCCCGATGTCACCGCTTTTAACACCTTTGTTCTTAGGAATTTTACGTTGTCTACATTGTTTACAACGTAACTTTCATAAGTTTTAGGATTCATTTTAGCATTCGGAAAAATCATGTTCTTTATATTTTTTTCAATCGCTACTTCTTTATCCTCTTGAGACAACTCAGAAACAAATTCCTTAAACATTTTCACTTGTTCTGGCTTAAGCATCGGGGTCATTTGTTTATACGTTAACAGCAGTGTCGAGTAAGCCAATCGCTTTTCTTCAACCGTCATTTTGGGCTTAGCGATTAGGTGCGCATGGATAGCGTCCGGATCGGTATAAGCCACAATGCTATACAAATACAATCGCTTGTCTTGATCTTGTTTTTCTAATTCAGCAAAGTCCGCCGTCGTTAATTTTTGATTATGGATCGTACGATTCAATAGAACCTGATAATTCATAGTCTTATCGGTCCCGTACATCCAAAATGCTGGCAGCAAGTATAGATTTCCGGTGTTCAAACTTTGATCGAAAAACTGCGAACGGATAGAATTAAATGTTGGGCGTGCTTTGATGGTGGCAGGAAGAGACTTCCATTCCTGATCCAACTTATCGAATTGACCCAATTCAATTATTTTTTTGAAATAGTCTACGTAAACTACCGCCGCTTTTTCTTCAGACGGACTTGTTCTTAAATAGGCTTTGATATCATTTTCATAATTTTGAAAATTGCCGGCATGTGAATTCAGCATCGCCGATTTTAAACTGGCTTCCCGTTTAACCTCAGTAATTTCAGGTGAAGTATAGGTCGAATAAATCGGATGATTTTGAACATCGGCATATCTTTGCAATTCAAAAAAAATCAGAAGAACCTTTTGCGCGTTCTCCGTCGTCTTCTCATTTTTGAAAATCGCTTCACCGACGGGCAATGCTTCTACATAATTCTTTTCAGTAAATAAAATTCCAAACAAACGCTTTTCACTTCGAAGCGCCAAAGGATCATCTGGAAAAGCTTGGATAAACGTTTTTAAACGGCCAATGAAAGCTGGCTTGTGTTTAACTTTATCCTTCTCATATGCTTCATCGTATAGAGCCAAAATTTCGATTTGGATCTTCTTCAAAAACTCAAGTGACTCCGAAGAATCCTTTTCATTTTTAAATCTGGTTTCTAAGTTGAACAAACACGGTGAGTTTTTTAAATCCACACACGTATCGATCCACAAGTGATATAGTAACACGCGTTTTTTTGACATCGGGAACCAATTCAAATGGATACCGATCAATTTAACAGCGAGCTCACCCAATTGCGGCTTTGGCATATTCTCATCTGTTTTCAAACGACCGGCATAGGCGTCAATATGAGTTCTGATATTGAATTCAGAATCGTCTTCTAACTGAAATGCATCGCTTTTAAAGAATTGGGCTTTGATTTCTTTTTTTGCCAGACTTAATCGCTTATCTAAATTTAGAATCGCATTTACCATATTCGGAGATGGAATGTCCCTCTTCTCAAAGCTCACTTTTAAACTCATGATTTTTAAGACTTCTAACGGATCTTTTTGGATCGTTAAAACTTCCTTAAATACCATTTCTTTAGGTTCACCTTTAGAATTTTGAAGGAAGAACAACAAGCAGTAGTAATAGAGACGCCCTTTTAATCCTGGATTAGAAAGAAATCCATTCACCTTATTAATCAAAACGGCTTCATCTTTATTTTGAGTCAAAATGAAGGCTAAATCCTTAAACGAATCTTCCGCAATACCCCGATCCAATTGTTCTTTGATAATTTTAATGAATTGATGTTCAGCTTTATCGATTTCTTTCTTGTTTAGATAAGACCAAGCGATTTTATAATCGCTCAATGCTTTTTGCGATTTATTCATACGCGTATAAAACATTTGATAGTATTTTATAGCGTCGTCATACTTTTCAACTTCGAAGTAGTACTCGCCAATAAAAATCGACATAACTTCGGCTTGCGAGTTCTTACTATTTAACTCAATAGATTTTAAAAAGTTACCAACCGTTTTTTCCGGCTGATCTAATTCATAGGCGACTAAACCTTTGATGTTATAAAGTGTGGATAGCATACGCTTGTTGTTCTCTACGTTTTTCAGTAGGAACGACAAGATTTTCTCGGCTTCATCTAGATGCTTGGCTTCGACGGCACTCACTTTTTCGCCCTTAATCCGCTTCACGCCATATTTCTTAGCGATCGAAACGTGCAAGTAACTTAAACGCAAATAAAGGTTAATCTTTTTAACTCGGTCTTTTTCATTGCGCAAAATAAGCTGTATTGCTTTAATTTGCTTTTCTAATTTAGAAGGATCTTCATTACTTAATTCCGTCGAGGACAATGTTTCTTTTTTAGCTTTTGGATTTGATGCTTTCACCAGTTCTTCTGGTTTTTTCATCGAATCTTCATTCTTCAGTCCTGCGCTATCTAATTTTTTAGCAACAGCCGGAGTTCCGGCAACGGGCGCTCCCTTGGCGGCTGCGGCCGGCTGAGCCAAAGTTTGCCCTTGGGCCATTGCGCCGATCAAGATACCTGAAGAAATTTTAAGTAACAGTTTCCCTAATAACATCATTGATTAGTCGTCTCTGGTGGTGGTGCGGGCATATTTTCAGTTTTACATTGAGAAGATCCGATATACACGTGGCTTCCGATTTCATCTAGCCACTCTTCGGCGTCACCGGCAGGCCATAACTCGAAACCCTTTTTCTCTAAAATCTTAGCTTCCGGCAAATCAGATAACGGTTTTAAGAATTCCTGATCGTTGCTTAATGCTAATGAAGCGTAACCATAAACCCGCTCTAACTGAGCTTGCAGAGTCGGGCGATAGGCTTTAAATCGAATTTTTAATGAATCTGTCACCCGCTTGATTTCCTCGTCGCGTTCTTTTTGACTCACTAATTGAAGTTGTGCTTTTGAGTTATTATTACTTGATTCCACTAACTGAGCTAGCGACATGTAATACAAGTCAGATTTTGCCCACTCTAGATAATTAAACTTACCATTCTTTAAACTCGCTAAATATTGTTTGATCGCTTCAATGGTAAATGCCAAATCTTTCTTGCGGCACAAACGCTTAAAGATGTAAATTTTTAGCAAATAACTTTCTGGATGCAAGAATTCAGAAAAGAATCCCGATTGCTGCGAAGCAATCGCGCCAAGAGCCATATCGTATTTTCCAGCTCTAAAGGCAGCCCACATTTTCTCGAACAATACCTGCCGAATCTGCGGATACACCGGCGGAATCCAAGTATAAACGTCCATTGATTCGCGGAACCGTTTTTGCGCATAAAGCGTTCGCGCCATTTGATGTAGAATATTTAAATAAATTTGCTGATTTCCCTTTGGAATACGTCCTTTATTTGAGGTTCTTAAGTATTTTGCGGCTCGCTGATACATTTCGAAACTTTTCTCAAAATCTTTATTGAGCGCCATTTCATCGGCTTTTTCTAGGAATCTAAAAACAGTATCTGATTCTTTCTCTAATACAGTCGCCTTCAAAGACAACTGCCTATCCCATGCTGCTATAGCATCAAAACCAACTTTAGGACGTCTGACCAAAATTTTTCTGATCTCGAACCACTCTTTTACAGTTAGCTTCTTTTTAAAATTCTTTCTGATTAAAATACGAATAGCGACATCATCTGAGTTCTTTTCAAGAAGCTCAATATTTTTAAGCAAGCTCTGCGCATTCACGTGGCCAGCTATCGATAGAACTAAAAGAATGATAACGTACTTTAGCAAGGTCATTGACCTTCCCCTTCAGCAATAAACGCAACAGATTGAAATCCAATTTTGCGTAAGAATTTTACAGATGAAAAAACGTTTTTATAACTATTTCCACGGAACGTAATTAAATTAACATGAGTCGCTTGTGAGCGGACTTTTTCGTCTTTAGCTTTTGCGTATTGTTCAACTTTGTTTTTTAAATCAGTCATACGAGCTTCACCCAGCTTCTCTAAGTCGGCTAGATTAATATTTTCATGGATAACACCGACAATAAGTTCGGTCTCGGTCACAACCACTTCTGGAAATGTCTCTAAACTATCTTTACTTTTGCTCATTGGCGGATGCATTTCTCTTGGGAAAACGATAGAAACGTCAGCTACGATTGTAGATTTCAATAAAAACACGATAATCAATACGAAGATATCGATCATCGGCGCTAACTGTAGTTGTAATGGAAATCTTCGCGTATTCTCTAAACTATCAAGATCCATTGTCATCCTCGTTCATATGTTTCACATCATCTGGAGAAAGCAAAACAACATCGGGAACAGATTTCGTAACTCCATCCATAACCGAAATTAACTCTTGATACGTTCCTCGTTCAGCTACTGCCACTTGCAAAGATTTTTCATCTGGAAACCGCTTAGCAAATTCAGCAACAACATCTTCCACTGTTTTTTGCAAAGACTGCGAGTAACGCTCTGGTTTGGTTCGTTCTACCTTTTTGACCGTGCTGCCTGGTGTGTTACCAGACCATTTTAGTTTCACTACGATCTGCTGATCTACTACATCAATAAATAGCTTCGGAATAACGGGGACACTTCTACTTTGATCATTCTTTGAAACGACACTCACCGCAGACGGTGGCAACGTCAAACTAGTCAATTCCATAAAAGTAGTCGTATACATCAAAAAGAAGATGATACACGTGAGTGCATCCAAAATCGGAACCAATTCTGGCTCCGGTGTATGTCTACGATGTAAATCCGCAAATTCTAAACTCATGATCTTTCGCTTTGCTCTACAAGCGTAACTAAGTCGAAACCTGTTTTCTTAGATTGACCAACAATTTGATCGATCTTTTGTGTACATAATGTATGAACAACCATTGCCGAGATACCAACAACTAGACCGGCTGCTGTAGCAACCATGGCTTCCGAAATACCAGTACCTAATAATTCTGCTTTCTTAGCAGGATCGATATCTTTTAAGGCTGCGAATGTTTTCATCAGACCCGAAATTGTACCTAGTAGACCAAGTAATGTCGCCACACTGGCGATCAGGGCGATAAATTGAATTCCTTTTTCGCAGTTCTTCATCACTTCAACAACCGCAGAGCCAAGAGATGACTTCATCGCCTCGCGACCGCCATCTACTGCCATCAAACCAGATTTGATAACATCAAACTCAGGAACGTTTCTTGCTCCATTGCAAACTTGGATAGCTGTTGTATATTCCTTTTTCAAAACTAGCTTACTGATTTCTTTCAAGTTATTGTCACCAGCGGGACGCAAACGGAAATACAAGTAGTTAATTTTAGTGATCGCTAAGATAATTAAAGCCAAACCACTGCCCACGATAAAGAATGCAGTCGCGCCGCCTTCTTTAAACAAAATTCCCAATGAATCAAAAATAAACATTTATAAAACTCCTCTTATATTAATAAATTATTAAAAATAGTAAACGAATCCGCCCTCAAGCAACCCGATAACGATGACTTCTTTCTTTTCCTGATTGAACGTTTCCATGAAAGAGCCACCGGCTTGCAGCCTTAAGTTCCAGTAATCTGAAATGAAAAATGTCTTTCCTAAAGCTAGTTTCGTTTTGTACGCATTGTGCACTTCATAGTTAATTCGACTAAAACCGATGTTTAAGAAGGTATCCGAGCGCACGATACCATATGGGCCCCAAGAGTCTTTTCCGTAGACAGGAATCCAGTTAACTTCAATACCATATGAATTCTTAGCCTTTTCCACATATAAGAAAGGAACTGTCCCGTCTGGGTACGCAGGTAACTGTCTGACTTTCTTGGAAATACTTCTTTCATTATTTACGTACGCAGGAACGTAGTTAAAATAAATTTCCCAAAACTCCCCAGCTGCATACCCTAGATTCAAATTCGCCGCGTACATAGTCTGCGGTGAATCCGAGAAGTCGAATGATAAATAGGGGGCAAATATAAATTTCCCCGATTTTACCTTAGCTTTACGCTGAACGGCCACGACGTTTTCAAATAGAGAACTAATCTCCTCCGAAATGGAGGGCTCCAATGATCTGTCGAGCGATACTCGTTTTTTATTTTCCGTTGCCGGCGCTTGCGTTTGCGCAAATGTGCAGACAGACAAAACTAAAGATATAAAAACAATTTTTATGGTTCTCATGATTACTTAAGTTTGACTGAATTTTGAATTTTTTTTTAGGTTTTAATTACTTACACTGGACTGATGCCGGGTATTGAATTTCATTTTTGCAAAAAATTCGTAACGATATCGTAGAGTAATAAACTAATAAACTTTCTTTCTCTGGCTTGAAGGAAGAATTTTTAAAATTTCTCTGTATTTCGCCACGGTTCTTCGTGCGATCTGAATTCCATCTTTTTCAAGCATTTGAGCAATCTTTTGGTCGGATAAAGGATTTTTTGGATTCTCTTTACCAACAAGATCTTTGATCTTCAATTTTACAGACTCACTTGCTAACGCTTCGCCGCCGGTAGTACTCGAGATACCAGAATTGAAAAAGTACTTCAATTCGTAGATACCTTGAGGTGTATGCATGTATTTCGCCGTAGTAACACGGCTGACAGTCGATTCATGCATTCCGATATCATTGGCAATGTCTCTTAAAATCATTGGTTTTAAGTGTCCTGCGCCCTTATCAAAGAATTCACGCTGATGCTTAACAATACTTTCAGAAACTTTATAAATCGTTCTTTGTCTTTGGTGAATAGACTTGATCAACCAAATTGCAGATTTTAGTTTTTCCTGGATGTAATCGTTATCTTTTTTATTCGACCCATCTTTCAAAAGATTTTTATAAAAATTAGAAATTTTTAAACGCGGCAATCCGTCTTCATTAAGCGATACAGAGTAATCCTCGCCCACTTTATAGACGTACACATCAGGAGTCACATAATGCGTATCCTGAGGCGCATACGCGCGCCCTGGCTTAGGCTCCATCGAGTATATGATTTTACACATCTCGATGACTTCACGAACGTCTTTGTTCAACGCTTTAGCGATTCCGTCGAAATTCTTTTTCTCTAAATCTTTTAAATGATTATTAATCATGAATACTAGGTCAGTTGTATCTTCTTCCAAATGCTTAGCTTGGATCAACATGCATTCTTTTAAATCACGCGCACCAACGCCTGGAGGATCAAATTCATGAATCAAACTTAAAGTGTCTTGAAGATCTTCAATAGGCAGATTTTCTTCCGCCGCAATTTGTTCAAGCGGAGTTTTGATATAACCGTCATCATCGACATAGCTAATCAGCGCATCAGCGGCACGCTCTTCATGCTCACCGAATCCGCCCATTTTAACTTGCCAGTACAAATAATCATGTAAAGTTTCGTAGGCACGAATTACGTTTTCGTAATTCATGATCTCTTCGCTACCACTCATTCCCGATTGCGGCGCTTTCTGGTTAGCTTCAAAATAGCTTTCCCATTCAAACTCATCTTGCTTCTGAGGATCTTGGCCAGCGGCCTCTGGAGCCTCAGATTCGCTTGATTCCATTCTTTCAGCCACTTCTTTAGCACGCTGTAAGTCGTCGTCTTTTAAAACTTCAGATTCTTCAAGGATAGGATTTTCCTCAAGTTCAGAGCGTACATTGGTCTCTAATTCCAAACGTGACATTTGAAGCAATTTAATCGCCTGTTGCAATTGCGGCGTGATAACTAAATTTTGCCCCAAACTCATCGTTTGCTTAAGAGCCATTATTTCTCCAATTACAGTTTAAAATTTTCGCCTAGATAGAATTTGCGAGCGATCTCACTGTTTGTGATTTCATCACTAGACCCGCTCACTTGAATCCTTCCATCCTTGAGTATATAGGCATAATCACAAATCCCCAAGGTTTCTCGCACATTATGATCAGTAATCAGGACTCCAATTCCCTTAGATTTTAGGTCCCGAATAATATTCTGAATGTCATTTACCGCAATAGGATCGATCCCCGCGAATGGTTCATCCAACAATATAAACTTAGGACTTCCAGCCAGGGCACGGGCGATTTCAACACGACGGCGCTCACCACCCGACAAGGAAAATCCAAAACTAGCACGGATATGTTGAATACGAAATTCATTCAACAATGTTTCTAATTTGTCTTTTCGTTTTGAAGAATCTAGTCCATGCGCTTCAAGCGCTACTAAAATATTTTCTTCGACAGATAATTTTCTAAAAATACTTGGTTCCTGAGCTAAGTAACTTAATCCAACCCGCGCGCGTTTGTACATGGGGTCTTTTGTAATCGTTAAATCATCTAAAATAATGTTACCTTTATCAGGGCTTACGATTCCAACAACCATGTAGAAAGAAGTTGTTTTACCGGCACCATTCGGTCCTAAAAGTCCAACGACTTGACCAGACGAAATTGAAAAAGAAACGTCATCAACGACCTTTCTTTTCTTATAGGTTTTGGAAAGCCCTTCAATCTTTAAAACGCTCATATTTCTAATTTTATTCTGGAAATGGAGGATAAGTCAAATTTTGCCCACGTTCTTTCAAAACGGGGCCAAATAGGGACAAATAGCGAGGTCATTTTTGGGTCGCAGAGGCGCGAACTTTTTGGATTTTTAAACGCTTTCCATTATCAAGTAGTAGAATTTCTTCCCCGGCAATTTCATCTTGATCTTGATAAATTTTCGGACTGCCAGTGAACCGCAGCGTCGCTTTCGGCACGTCAACCAACAGATCCTGACTTGTGGCCCGGCGTTTCTTATCGGTTAACTCAACGCCACCTTTTACATTAATTCGCTCTAAACTTTTCATATTGGCTGAATAAATAAAATAACAATCGGGTCCTTTAATTAACATACTGCCGTAATTTAATACGACGTTGTTTTCAAAGTGCGCCTCGCTGCTTTTACCACTGAATGTTGCCATTTCGCTTGTTATTTTTAGGTTTTGATTTGAGCTCATTGGCTTGAATGCGGTGATATCTTTAAATATTTTCATTTCATTAATATCCACTAGAATATGCATGTTATAACCGTCTAGTTTTAAGCCGTCACCCTGCTCATCGGACGGTCCAAGCATTCTAATTTTTCCTGGAGAAATAATTTTGCGTAAAGCGAAGTTATAAAAAATTTCATCCGTATAAAATGTGTAACCATTCGCAGATCTAGTAACTACGCTGCCTTTGATTTTGATATTTTTAGTTTTTCCATCTACTTCCCCTTCATTTCCGGTGACGGTAAAATCGTTGGCATCCAAGTTATAAAATTGTACTTTTACTTTATCTAGGAAGTAGTCGCCCTCTTGCTGGTAACCACGGGCTTTTTCTGCATGCAATTCGAAATCGCGCGCGCCCTTCTGTGACTCCACCAAGTGGACGCCATTCATCTTTTGCTCAATACGTTCTTTTTTTTGCTCGCCGGACGCATCCATAGATTCACGATCCAGCTTTTCGATTTGTTGTGGAAAGATGAAAATGACTTCAACTAAAATGAAGATTAGCAAAAGTGAAAAAAGAATCTTCTTAGTGTTCTTCATGCCTGCCAGGATACTAGTGGTGAACTATCTATTGGGCAATTTCTTTTTCAGTCTTCTTGACTACGGCAAAGTTAATTTCCCCAGCGCCCGCCTCAGACAAAGTGTACATAACCTTTTTGACAGTTAAGAAATCGATATCTTTATCAGATTGAATAGTGACCTTTTTCCACGCGAATGGGTCATCTTCTTTTTCGCCCCGCGCATTATCAACCACATTCTTTAGCTGGCTCTGAAGTTTGCTTTCGTACTCTTGTTTTGATTTCAGTAATCCTTGCTGAAGCTGATCAAACAATGGCTGAATTAACCATTCTGTCTGCTTTTTAACTTCGTCGAATGAAATCACGGCAGTTTTATCTAACAGAATTTCTTTATTAGAAATAGTAATAACAAATGCAGGCTTTAATTCCTTAATCGATTGTGCTTTCGGAAGCACAACTTCTTTTGGAGTATAAACAATGAAATCTTTCGTATTGTAGTTTTGTAAAAGAAAAATGGCTAAAACCGTAAACATATCCACCATCGCCGTTAACGACAAAATGGCGGTGACTGAACGCTTACCTTTTTTACGACTCAATATTCGGCTATAGCGATGACGCTCACCTGGCTTACGAATTGGCATTAGTTTGGCCCTCCGGTCGCAATCGAAATATTTGGAAATCCGGCCACCAAAAGTTGATCCATAGTATTGACTAAGTTTTCATACGGCACGTCATCGGACATACTCACGATGCCATCTAATTTTTCTGGATACAGCTGTTTTACTCTTTGAAGTTGGGCTACTAAACCCACAGAATCGTACGCGGCATTTAATTTTGGTAAAGAAATAATCTGCGTACCCACCGTCAAGACATAACCTTCTAGCTTAACATCTACTTTAAGAGCGATGTCCGCATTCGGCGTCAACTTAGGTGGCTGTTGCGAATCATCTTTTTTCGCGTAGAGTGAACTACCGATTTGAATCATCGAAACTTGCGTCCAAACTGCGGTAATCAGCAGAAACGTAATCAGTACGCTCATCAAATCGATGACCGGTACAAGATTTAATTCTACGTTGACCCCGCGGCCTCGGCCCGAGCCATTTTCGATTTGAGCCATTAAATTAGTCCTTTATTTTATCTCTGTTTGCTACCACTAAATTTAATAGAGACATGCTAGTTTCAATTACTTCATTTTCAGTTTTCTGAATTTGGTGTTGAAAAATACCGTAAGCAACAATGGCCACGATCGCCACACATAAACCAAACGCCGTACAATTCAACGCATGCGAAATACCTTGCGATAACAGTTCTGCTTTCGTCGCATTATCAGCCATAGATACCGCGCGGAATGAGCCAACCATACCGATGATAGTTCCTAACAATCCCGCTAAAACTGCAACGTTACCGAAAACGGCTAAGAACGCTGTCCATCCTTCGATTTTCGGCATTTCTCTTAATACAGCGGCATCCATCGCTACTTGAATTTCTTCATCAGGACGTTTATTCAACGCTTGAACCAATCCCGCCTTTACTGTGTTAGTTAGCGGAGCGGGGCGCTGGTCGCAATAAGCAATCGCTTGGCGAATATCACCACTGATTACCATTCTGTAAATGATATCAGAAAAATCTTTCTTATTTACAAGTAGAGTGTTGAGTTTCATCATACGTTCAACGACTAAGAAAACAGTCAAAATCGCAAATACGGCGATTATGTACATTACCCATCCACCCTCACAAAAAGCACGGGCAATAAAGTTACTTGGGTCACATTGTTGTATCGGGTTCAAGGTATCCTCCTAAAAAATTATTAAATCTTATTGCTCATTTTTAAATATGAATGGGTACGACACTTCTGCTGTTGTACCATCCGGCGGATCAGGGAACACAATTGTTGCCAGACGCTCCGCTATACATCTTTCAATCGCACTGTTGCTTAATGTTGTGTTTGAAACGCGTACGTTTTTAGCCACACCTTTATCAACGATTTCCCACTTCAGAACTACTTTACCCTCAAGAACTCGGCGACCTGATCTATCAAGTCGATTTAATTCCTGATTGTAACAACCTCTGATTAAATTCAAGTTGTGCTTGATACGTCGCCTAACGGCTTCTTTATCGATCGAGCCTTCAAACGCCTCTTCAGAACCACCGGCTTGAATGGCTACTGATGTTTTGTCTCCAAAACCATCGGTACTACCGTATGCGCTTGTTCCACCCGCGCGGCCTTTAGTTCCAATTCCGGCGATGCCCTCTGTGGCCGTACCTTTACCGCCGGCACCTGTATCCTTGAATCTTGAACCTAAATCATCGCCCTCACGATTTTCTGCCATACCGGTTGAACCGGTGGCTTTACCAGCGTTTCCTAAAATATCGCCGGCACCTTGGTAAGCTTTATCCAACTGAGATCTCACTCCGCCCGTACCAAACGCACTGAACAAACCCATTTTATTTACATCTTTAGGTTGCGCACTTTGTGCATTCGCTCCCGCGGCTTGTCCGATTTTAACAGCGCCACCCTGCTTAACCGATGTAAATTTCTTAGGACGATTTTGCGTATCTGGCTTAGGTGCAACTTCTACCGCTTTTCTCGCCGTTTGAGCACTTTGCGCTTTATTCGCATTAGTAGTTTCACCTTTCTTAGTCGCCTCTCGTTTCTCGTCAGCCATTTTCACCTTTTTAGGTGGATCTTGTGGCGGCGGAGGATTCGGTTTCTCTGGCGATGGAGGAGGTTTCGGAATAGGCTGAGGAATTTTTTCTTCCTTCGGCTTAACATCATTAAAAATTACCTGTGCGGTGTAGGTCGATTTTTCTTCTTGCTGTGGCTGAAATTTTGAAGTCATCGTCGCTACATAGAATGCCAGCATACCAGAAATAATTACCGAAATTAACAAACTACCTAATTCTGAGCTCGACAACAACAACGGCGCAAATGGCACGATCGGTGTTGATTCTACGAATCGAACATAAAGGCTCAAATTTTTGTCAGGCAAACGAACCCAAAGCAATTCGTTTTGATCCACACGAACTTGAGTTCCTTGGGCCATACGAACAGCTTTTCCCGATGCAACTAGAACATCTTCTTTCGTAGACGCTTTAGCATTTATAATTTCAACTTCAGAACCTGTCGGTACCAAAATCTTTAATTGCGCTCCGATATCAACCAGTGGCCAATTTGCTGGAATCGAAGGAGCCGGTAAAAATATACCTTTATCCTGCGACATGCTGGTTCTAAATACACCTTTATTTTTATAGTGGTAGGTTTGAATGGTTCGCTCATTCCAAGCCAAATTAACTTCGACTAAACTACCGCGAGTCGGTGATAAATACGATTTTAAATCTTTGATCTCACCGGAAGGTGCAAATGAATATCTCTTCTTTTTAGAAGCAGGACGCTGAAATCCTTGAGACGTAATTTCTGGCTTCTTAACTTGCGATGTTGATGCTGGACGCGCAGGAATTTTGTCTGCAGTTGATTTTTGTTCACTATACGTTTTGTCATCATCAAGAACTTTTTCAACCGCTTGAGTTTTGTCATCACGGATAGGAGTAGTCTTTTCTGTAGATGCAACGGGAATAGTTACTGTTTTATCAAATTCTTTTGGTTGTCCCACTGGTTTCGGAACGCCCACTGAAAATACAATTTTAAAAGGACCAATAATTAATTCATCGCCAGACGAAACGGGTTCATCCAAAATAGCTTGGCCATTTTTAA
This sequence comes from Bdellovibrio sp. 28-41-41, assembly GCA_002256935.1. GTDB lineage: Bacteria > Bdellovibrionota > Bdellovibrionia > Bdellovibrionales > Bdellovibrionaceae > UBA2316. The sequence goes on along the minus strand of NCGL01000030.1, from coordinate 19,382 downwards.
ACGTTCCACTTTTTGAACCCAGATCACATATGTAATAACCCGAATCACGTTTTTCAATTAAGCAATGAATAGGCGATACAGCATCATCAACTAAATTTAACTGAGAATCTTGATTACTCCCCACAACAATTTGATCAATATCAAATTGCTTAACCTCTTTTAGCTGATTAGACTTAAATACGCGAAGAATTATGGGTTGCTTCAATTAGAACTCCTCACCCGCTGCACGTTCTCTGCATTATTTCTAAGCTCAGGAAGAAAATTTTCTCTCAACTTAATCAGCCTTTTAAAGTTAAAGTTCTTTTTTTGGAAAATATAAAATAACTCTGGCTTCTGCGTCGAACCTTCAACAAGTTCATCTTCGAAATTCAAAGTTGCCTTTTTATCTTTAATTTTTACATAGTTAGTTTTGCTAGTCACGCTTGAGCTTTGAGCGAAGCTCAACGAAGGTCCAACTATGAACATAGCTAGAAACATAAGTAGTACAATTTGATTCTTCATCATTTCTTCTCCGCCATGGCTTGCAAATCTTGTAAACGTTTTCTTCCTTCTTCAGGAATTCCAAGGAACTTAAGTTTTTTTACGATCTCTAATCCCTCTTCATTTTTCTTCAAAAATTGTATCAATAAAATAGCATGATTAAATAAAACTTCTTTGCTGTTACTGTTTTCTTTCAAAGCTTCACGATAAATCTTGTCTGCTTTTTCATATTTACCCGTTGCCGTTAGTGCGATTCCAAAATTACTTAGCACCTTTACATTTCGATAGCCTTTGCTATAAGCGATATCTAAAACAACGGCTGCTTTTTCAAAATCTTGCTCTAACACATACAGTGATCCCGCATTACTCGCACTGACGTAATCATTCGGATTCAGCTCAATGGCTTTTTTAAAACTCTTAAGAGCGTCATTTTTATCGCCCAACGCTAGTTGAACAACGCCCAAATTAGAATGAACTTCATACGCGCCGGGTTCTATTTTTTGAGCCCGCAATAACAAACTCTTAGCCAGTGGATATTGGCCGCGCTTGTAGTACGCCATGGCCATCGCATTAATAGCTTTCACATCATTTGGATTTTTCATCAAGATGGAAGAACCCTCTTTTAAAATGGCTTCGTCATCTTGATTTTTAATCTGCAAATTGAGCTGCGCATAGGTCGTCGATTCTGCATTTCCTTTTTGAGGAACCGCTACTGTCGTTATCGCGGCCTGAGACTTAACTGCTGGCCCACCTTTTTTACCCTGTCCCGTTTGCGCGTCTTCAATCAATGCGCCGGACTGACTCTCCGCTGCTCCAGGTTCTGGGGAGTTGCCATTATTTTTTGATTTGCTTGAACAGTTCACTAACGTTAACGACAAGGTCAAAGCACAAGCACTAATTAAAATTTTTCTCATAATGCCATCCAGTTAATGAAGCGAACATCCTGTTTGATTTCATCTGCGTAGTAGTATTTCACAGGATCTACGGCATTCATGTATTTCAGAGCTTTTAGGTAGTCTTCATTATACGATTCAAACTCCCAGGCACGCTCTAGCGCCAATTTGTAACTTTCTTTGGCGCGTACTTTAAATGGATCAGCAAGCTTAGGTAGCTGCTCACGATATTGCTTTTCCGTTGCGGCATCTAAACCTTTTGGTAGTGGCGCATTCAAGATGGCCTTGGCCATATGATCATTCGCATCACCAAGCATGCTTAACGAACTCACGATAGAATCCGGATGATTTAACTTAACAACATCATTCAATTCTCTATTTAATTTGTTCAGCAATCCAATTTTTTCATCCACGGCTTTCTTTTGCTTTTCAGGATTTGCAGGGATCTTAATCTCTGTGAAATCATGATAGGTATCTTTAGACCGACGAAGTTTAACAATCGCTGCCCATTTACCACCTGTTGATCCACCTAAACGTTTTTGCATCGCAATCAAACGGTCTTCATACGAATAGGCCTGACTTGATCCTTTTCGATTATGCACATAAGCAATCCAATACAAAGCTTCTACAAATTTTTCACTTTGCGGAGCTCCCGCATCGACATACTCTATATATTTCGCTTGAGCTTTCGACCAAGCTTCCGTCTTTCGGTATAGCTCAGCGATTTGGAACATGTTCGCTAGTCGCTCTTTATATCCTTTGATCATCTCTGAATACGTTTCGTAGTCTTTGATGGCCGATTGATACTGTCCCATGGCTTCTTTCATCACGGCAATGTTGTATAGATAGTTTTTCGCTTGCTCTGGTTTTTTAGCCTCAGCCACCAATTGCTTGTAAAGTTTAATCGATTCGTCAAACAAGGCAGCATCCTGGTACAGCTTCGCTACGAATAATTTAGATTTATCTTTTAGCTCCTTATTGTCTTGCTTAGAGGCTAAAACTTGCGAATACGCGTTCTTGGCTTTCTCGTTTTCGCCCGCTTTCTCATAGTTAACACCGGCATTGAAATAAGCCGTGATAGCTAAATTTGATTTCGCGTTTTGTTGAGCAAATGTCATGAATACATCGGCGCTCTCTTTAAACTTTTTATCCTGCTCTAAATCCTGACCTTTTTTAAAGCTCGCTTTTTCTAGAACTTCTTTGATCTCTTGACCGGCTTTAGTTCCTGCTAGTGCTTCATTTTTCAATAACTCGGTCGCCGCCATTTCTAGGCCGCCGTAATCCTTCTTCAAATTATAGATATCAAGCAACAAATTCGCCGAATACTCTGCGTACTTAGTATTTGGATACTTTTGAACGATCTCGCGGAAAATCTTAGATGCATCTTCAAAATAGTTATATTGATACATCAAGCGACCTTGTCTGAATTTGATCTCAGGCGCTTTCTTCGAATTAGGTAGTTTTTCTAAGTACCAAGTCGACGCTTTTAAAAAGCGATCTACTGTTGCAGTCAATGGAATCGGCTCTAGGCTTTTTGTATTTCTTTGCGCCAAATCTTTTTCATCAGGCAAACTTTTTTCTACGGAAATCAACAGGGCTGTTGCTGCGTTTTCGTAGAACTTACTTTCCGGAGCATTATCCACAATCCACTTGTATTGGATTCCGGCTTCATCAAACTTTTTGCTGTCATAAAGTAATTCACCGTAATAGAAATGCATGTCCGCCGTTTGAGGCGAATTTGTAAATTCATTTAGGTACAATTGATAGCCTTCAGCTGCTAGTTTCTGCGAATTAGACGTCCGTGAATTTTGGGCTGTCTGATGCTGCTGCAAAGTCCAATTTCGAAGCGTTTTCTCGCGCAGTTTCATCGAATTTTCTGTTAGTTCGGTATTGGCCTGATTCGCCTTGTACCACGCAGATGCTGGGCCGTACTCACGAATCCAACGATATAATTCTGTTTTAAACGTCTGTGAATTCTTTGCATAAAAATACACTTGAACGATTTGATACTGATATTCAAACGCTTTTGGATCCGTAGGTCTTTGATCGATCAAGTATTTGAATGTTCTATGCGCAGCGTCCTTATAACCTTTATCCAAATAGTAATAAGCCAGCTTTTCGATATAAGATAAAGACTGATCCCCTACCATTTGTTCAAAATATTCCGATGCTTTATCCGCATCTCCAGCCGCCGCGTAGAACACTACGATATCTCTAAGCGCTTCGACTTCCAGCTTTGCCTTTAGCTGTTTTTTAGAATCACGGTCACTAGCTTGCTTGTTCAGCTTAATGATGTATTCCATGTATTTAAGTGCTTCTTGATTTCGACCTAAACGGTATAAACACCACGCACCTTTATACGTCGCCATTGCATTCAAGTTATGCTTTTTGTTTTTAATAACTGGCGAATAGCGCTTGTATGCTTCCTTCCAGTTTTCATTTTCAAAGTTATATTCACCCAAAGCAAAGTTAGCTTCGTCAACGAATGGGCTATTTGGGAATCTGTCCGAAAGATCTGAATAGTATTTCTCGCCTTTTTTAGGTTCACCCAATTCAAAATAGTTGAACCCTAAAAAGTAAAGGGCCTGAGGAATTTTTGGATCGCTAGGGAAATCCTTTCGGAACCATTCATACAATTGCACCGATTTCTTAAAGTATGAGCGAGATTCGTCATTACTTAATGTCGGCTTAACTTTAGATTTTCCTTTGTTAAACTGAAGCAAACGAGCATCAAATTCTTTTTGTCGACGATAATCAACTAAAGATCCTTTCTCTACATAAAGTTCTGCCAAGCGAACCCACAATTCACCACGCTTATCAGAGTCTTTGAATTTGCGAGTCAGTTTATAGAGTTCTGCAATCTGTTCGTCCAAAATCTTTTCATACTCTACAATTTCAGTCAAATTTTGCGAGTTCAAGATCTCGTATGATTTTGAAGGCTTAATTACATCTAAATTATGCTCTGTTCTGTTTTCAAACTTGATTTCGCTTGGCTTCGGGATGGAATAAACGCCTTTATTAACTTTGGATATTTTTCCACCGCGGTTCTCTAAACCCACGTTGGAAAATAGTTCCCCAATTGTCTTCTTCGCAAAGACAGGCGTCGAAGCAGTCAGTATAAATAATGATGTTAAAACCTTTAGTTTATTCACAACTTTGAGTTCCTAAATAGTGATAATTACCAATTTCATCCAACCAAAACTCACCTTTGAATGGATAGAATTCAAAACCATTTTGTACATAAAACTCACGATCAATATTAGAATCGATCATCTGAGGTAAATCTTTACCAGCGATCTTCTTTTTAGCTGAGTCTTTTTTCGAACTTAAACGCTCGTAGTTGATGAAGCTGGCTTGCTCTGACAAGTCTTTCAGTTCATCGCTCATATTTTGCAAATGAACTTTGACCATTTCGCCAATCAATATTTTGGTGTTTTTGATACGGGTATTTAAAACGCGAACTGAGTACTGGCCTAAACCAGATACGCGGAATGACCCGCTCGTCTCAATTCTGTTCTTTTCCTCCTGAATTTTCTTTAGGTAATTCAGGCTTCGTTTAACATCTCCCTCTTCACGCAAGTTCTTTAATACCATGTAAGGCAGTTTGTATAGCACGCCTTCGTCTTTTTTCTTCAGCCCCAAAGCTTTTTCAAATTCTACGTAGTAGCTACCTGGCTCTGTATTCGAGTTTAGGAAACTACTAATTTTCAAACGAACTGGCTCGTAAATCGAATTATATAACGACAAGACTTTTTCCATCTCATCATATTTACAGACATATAAATAAACAATGGCTCTTAACAACAGCGATTCAGGAATGTAGAAATCTTCGTAATAAGCAGAATGCAATGATTGGAAGTTAGATAACGCCGATCTAAATCTAGCGCCACGAAACATCGCCCAAGATTGTTCAAACAAGGCATCATGCCAGTAGAAATGATCGCGAGGAACGTTAGAATAGGCTTCGATTGACGAATCCCAATCTTGCTTTTGGTACAAAGCGCGTGCAATACCAATCAATGCCGATACTCGATTCGTATCTGTTATACCGTTGTTTTTACGATGATCCAACAACTGTTGAAACACCGAAATCGCTGGATCCGGTTTGTTCATCTCTAAATACGACAACGCTTTTAAATATAAAGCTTGATTGTTGTATGAGCTGCCGACATTCACGCGATTAAATGCTTGAGCGGCATCTTCGAACTTTTTATTTTTTAATTTGATCTCTCCAATACGGAAATAGATCATGTCTTTGTTTTTCTCTGGAAAGTCGTTCACATCAACTTTAGAAACTGCGTAGTTTAGTAATGTATCATCACCCAAACCATCGGCTACGATAGATAACTCTTCGATCGCTTTCTTCAAATAACGATTGTTGTCCGACCGGATAACATCCACAAATTGGTAGGCCGCTACTTGCGAATAGTTCATCGCCACTAGCATTTTACCTAAAATGTATTTAATTTGCGGTCGTTCGCTTTCAAATTCTTTTCGTCTCACTAAGTTAAACAAAGACTGAGCCGCCGGTTGGTACTGCCCCGATTGAGCTAACGCTAGTGCATTGGACAGCTGCTGCTTTAGAGAACTATCACGAATACCAGAGGTCGGCTGAGTTCGAATCACTTTACGAGTCGTCTTTGCGCCCGTCTTTGTATAAGCGTCTGCCTCAAACGACTGAGTAAATACTAGGGCAAAACTCAACGTAAATAAAAGGGTTAAATTTTTCATCGGTATTTAGCCTCCGGAAAGAAGAAACTCGCTCCTGCCGAGAAGAATAGATTATTAATATCTCCTTCTTCATTGATGGCTTTAGCACTGAAAAAATTCCAGCTAAAATCCCATCGGATGGCAAAACTTTTATTAATGGCGAAAATTTGTCCCGCCGAAATTTGAACGGTTCCGATTCCACTTTTAGTGTGCGTCGTGGTTTGACCACCGCCCAATCCAAAATAGAAATCAAAGGGAACAATCTTTTTATTAAACCAAGTTAACTTTCCGTAAATTGGAACCCAAACAACGTTGGCTCCTAAATACTGTTTTGTATAACTTAAACTATCTGTTCCGATATTTTGAACGTCGTATAGTTCTTTGGTCGCTTTGGCTTCGCTTGAAGTTAGATTGTAATACTGAAGCTCTATTCCCCACATTTCACTTAAGAAATAGCTACCTTTTAAAGTTGCGCCGACCGTGTTGTAAAATGGATCATTTGTAGTTAGTGATAAGCCCGCAAATATTTGTCCACGACCCGTTTTAGGTAAGAATCGTTTTTGTAAAACGGAAACTTCAGAAAATGGAACCAAGTTGGCCAAATCCGAGAAATTGTTTTCTTTAGCTTCTGTCTGCGTGGGTGATGTCGCCCTTTTATTAGCTTGCGGCTTTGGCTTAGCTTTCTCTAGCTCTAGCTCGATGACATCAAGGTCGTCATTATCAGTCTCTTGAGCTTTTGAGAATGACCCCAGCAGTAGACAAAGCAAAATAATTGATAGTTTTTTCATTTCTTTTCACCTAGTCCTAAAATAAGTAACTCACACCAATATCAATAACTGACGTAATCGTTAAACGTTCAGAGAAATCAGAATAACTTGGAGCCGGCTCATTACATGAATCCGTTGCCGAATTCTTGATCCCTTCATGTTTTCCTGGTTCACACTTTAAAAACGGAATGGGCGCCTGATTTAGAAACACTCTGAAATCAAAACGGAACGAGAACTTTTTGTCATAATAAAACTTCTGGCCCAAACCAGCCGCAATTGCTGGATAGGTCTTGTTCGAATATTTAATCATCCCACCGGCCAGGGAACCAAAAAAGTGATAATTAGTAACCGTGTTCTTTGAGATACTCATTTTTCCATAGAAGGCTTTTAAATTGTAATCAAAGAACAAACTCGCTTCGGGCATCGGTGCACGAGTAAAATCGAGTTTGTATTGATCATTCAGTTGCTTTGCATAGTGGGAAACCCCAGAAAAGTTCTTCATGAAAATCAAGCCGTACGCATCGTCTTCATTGCGATGGTAGTATCCGGAAACACCCAGCTTGCTGACATTCGCAATGGGTTCAGTTAATGCCCAACCATAAAATATAGCGCCTTCGAATTTCTCTTTCGTGACGATATTCCTATTACGAACGGAATCGTTAATATCAAATACGGGAGACACGCTTTCTCTAGCTAGCTCTTCGGTCGGCAACTGAATCATTTCTTTTGGATACGCGGTAGTGCTAAACAGGAGCAAAGCGGCTAAATAACAAAATATTTTTCTCATGCTAACTTCCCTCTATAAAATCCGTGAGAAAGGACCATCTCACAGATTTCGCGAACTGCACCCTTGCCACCACTTTGAGTTGTGACGTAGTCAGCTTTTAATTTAATTTTATCAACGGCTTCAGGGACTGTAATACCCGCGCCAGCACGCTCGATCAGCGGAAGGTCGAATAGATCGTCGCCCATATATAGAATTTCTGAATCGTTTAATCCTGTTTTTGATTTGATATCTTCGTAGGCCGGTAATTTATCTAGGCTGCCTTCATAGAAGAAATTCATTTTTAGAACCCGCGCTCGTTCGCGCACGTCATCACTGAAGCTTCCTGTGATGAATGCCATTTGATAACCGTTCTCGCGCAGCATCTGAATTCCATAGCCATCGCGTACAGAAAACATTCTACGCCACTGGCCTACCTCGTTCATCCAAACGTGGTTATCGGTCAATACACCGTCGACATCAAAAGCTAAGAGTTTAATTGAACTCATTTTTTTATGAATTTCTAACACGCACCCTGTCCTTATTTTTTTCTCAACTTATTAGTTTCATTGTGAAAAAATTAGGACATGAGGGCAACAAATCACTTTGATAATGGTCTAGCTACTCGACCAATTAGTTAGGTAAATTATTCAGACACTGGACTTATTTCTAGAGAAAATTAAAGAGTTGGCGATTATACAATGGATTTTTCTTATCTACCGCATTCGTCTTTTATTTAAGAAGTTTCGCTCTAACGACTAGTAGCTCATCTAAAACAGTTTTGTCTTTTGGGCGAGACATAGATTTTTTCACAGCGATTAAATCATCTAGAGAGATAACTTTGCAATCATGTCCAAAAATTTGCACTACATTCGCAGCGGCTCGAAGCTTTTCATAGTCTCCAACAGGGGAAACTTCTTTGAGTATATCTAAAACACCAGCCGTTGTTCTTAAATAGTAATTATCTAATTTTTTCCCTTTTTGTGGAAACGATTCTAACGATGGTTGATTGCTAGGATTCATACGATGCTTAGCATCGAGTCCAGCGAGAGCCGATTTTAATTTGATAAGTTGCTCATCTGTCATGATAGAACAAATATCCAAATCGTGGGTAACCTGAGAAGCACCATGAATTACAGCGGCATAGCCGCCAATCAAGACGAAATCTATTTGGGCGTCAAGAAGGCGTTTCAAAAGTAAATTGAGATTTTCCATAAATCTGCTCCCGTGCTTTTATGAGTTCGTTAATTGTCTCTAGAGCTCGCTGATGATTTAAAAGTCGTTCTTCGGGAGTGAGGGAAAGATTGAATTCAATGAGGCTTAAATCCAACGCCGGTGACGCTAATTGCGGTGATAATTTTTCGTTGTTCATGGATGCCTCGAGCTAGATTGTATACTGAAAAACTACCGATAGACAATAGAAGGACGAGAAAATGTAATGAAGCCAGGATAGTGATTTTGGTTGGTCCAACTTGGCTGCTATGCTTAGGAATGACTGTTTTGCATCTATCCAATAGTATAAATGCTTGAAACATATTAGGAATATGGACGGACCTAGAGTTCAGAGGAAGACCGAGTTTCTCGATCCCAAAGCTAAAAGGTGGTTCGCCTTAACGTTTTTGGCCAATCTCCAAGTCCCATTTCAGAAAGGCTCCCTGCTGGTGAGCGCCCACTGCCATTTATTCATTGGTTTGGCGCTCGCCCTACGGCCAGTTTAGAAAACGCTCATTTAAGACGATACCTCACCTGGGAGGTCGCATGACAAGGTTGATAAAAATTAGTTTTTCTATTTTTGGTTTCGCTTGCTCTTTCGCTTACGGCAGCGAATACACATCCCTACTTGGTAGCAGTCTAAATCAAATCCGTGATTGTAAAGTAGCCTACCGATGTGAAGCTTCGGTATCTTGGGGAGATCATCTTGTAAAAGCTTTTGAAGATACAAAGCCTGAAATTGTTAATGGTAAAGATGTCTCCAAGGAATCAAAAGTTAAGATGGCCAAAGAAATGGTAAGCCTAGCTGCAAACTCTAAAAAGGACGGCCTTTATCAAAAAAATTACAGTGCTGCGGTTGAACAGGGATTTAAATCGCTACTGAGTCGGTTGAATGATTTTAGCTCTGATCAACAGGCGGAAATTCTTAATAGCTTCGTGGATTATTTTGGATCAGATGCATCGGAGTGCAAAAAAAACTTTGTTTGCATGCCAGTAAAGCTAGCCGAACACATCCCTGATGGAGTCAGCTGTAAAGCTTATAAGCCAGTAGTAGACAATCTGAAAGTAAAAGCTAATGAATCGGGTTTATTTGGTGAGAAAAAGATATTAGCAAATAACTATTATGAGTCATTTAAAAAAATAAATGGGGACCATTTTTCGACATGTTCAAATGCAAGCCCATCTAAAAGCGGGAAAGCCTCAAACCATTCTCCTCGTGGCGTCCAATAACCCTGCCTTTTGGTCGCTAGCAGATCAGATCACCTGAACTGTACTGACCAGATTTTTTGTCGTCTCCGCCATCGCAGAGAGGCCAGCGACAAAAACAAATGAAACTTCTACTTAATTTTAGCTTTGATCAAATCCTGAAGGTGCAACAAACCAATAGGTTTCTTAGGTGTGGGAGAACTTTTATCCAACACGAATAACATCTGAATGCGGAACTCTTCCATCATGAAAAGGGCTTTCTCCGCCAATTCTGAGGCATCAATTGTACGCGGATTTAACGTCATTAAATCTTTGGCTTGGCCATCAAGAGGATTTTGATTTTTTTCTAAACGACGACGAATATCGCCATCAGTAACTACACCCGTCAGATTACCATTCACATCCACTACACCCGCGCAGCCGCGAACATCTCGATGGGTCATGATAGACAGTACAGATTTAATTTCTGTGTCCAAATTAACGATGGGAAGTCCATCACCGACATGCATAAGGTCTTTTACGCGAGTTAATAATTTAAAACCTAAACTACCACCCGGATGATATTGAGCAAAGTCTTCGGTCGTGAAACCTTTAAGCATTAACACCGACATTGCTAAAGCATCACCCATAGCTAATGTTGTCGTTGTTGAAGCGGTCGGTGCTAATTGCAATGGACAGGCTTCCTTTTCAACTCGAACAGAAATCACGGCTTGGGCCGCTTTTGCCAATGAACTATTCAAATTCCCAGTCATTGCGATCAGTTTGATACCTTTACGAGCCACATAAGTCATAATTGTGTTTAACTCGTAGCTCTCACCGCCGTAGGACATCGCAAGTATGATATCATTTTCAGAAACGATACCTAAATCACCGTGCGAGCTCTCGGCCGGATGTAAATAGATAGCGGGTGTGCCCGTTGAAGAAAACGTGCTGGCAATTTTACGCGCAATCTGGCCTGATTTACCGATGCCAGTAACAACCAGTTTACCTTTGCATTGAAAAATCCATTCAGCGGCTTTAACAAAGTCAGCATTTAAATAACGAACGCTGTCCGTAATGGCTTTGGATTCAATTTCTAAAACGGACTTTGCTAAATCAAGAATGCGTTCTTGCATTAACTTTCTCTTTCAATTTCAAATTAGCCTTAACGTTTGATGATCTATGGTTCGTTTTAGCACTAAATGCCGCTCTCTTAGCTTTTTTACCCAATGTCGCTTCGATAAAGCTACGGAACAATGGATGAGGCTTAAGTGGCGTAGATTTAAATTCTGGATGAAACTGAACCGCGACGAACCATGGATGATCCGGCAATTCAATAATTTCTACTAGGTTACGCTCTTTACAAATACCAGATGCACGCAATCCTTTTTTCTCTAACAATTCTTTAAATTGATTATTGAACTCATATCGATGGCGATGTCGTTCAAAAATCCTCTCGCTTTTATACACTTCATACGCTTTCGTGCCTTTAGCGATATCACACGGGAAAGAACCCAAGCGCATTGTTCCACCTTTTTGCATGAGGTGTTTTTGCTCCGTCATAAAATCAATAACGAACTGTCCCTTACGCTCTTTTTCATCCACAAACTCACGTGACGTCGCATCTTTAATTCCGCACACGTTTCGCGCGAACTCAATAGTTGCTAACTGCATACCAAAACAGATTCCGAAATAAGGAATCGAGTTTTCACGCGCATATTTAATCGCCGCTAGTTTTCCTTCAACACCACGTGAACCGAATCCACCTGGAACTAAAACGCCACTGATACCCATTAAATGATGATGAATATTTTTTTCATTCAATTTTTCAGAATCCACATAAACAATCTCAACCGATGAATTATTGGCGATACCTCCATGAATGATCGATTCATGTAATGATTTATAGGACTCTTTCAAATCCACGTATTTACCAACAACAGCGATTGTTGTTTTGTATTTTGGCGTTTTAACTGATGTCACGATTTGCTGCCAGCCCGAGAAATCAAATCGCGATGCCTTTAGGTCCAATTTCTTAATGACCAAATCGTCTAATTTTTCTTGATGCAGGCGCATGGGAACTTCGTAAATTGTCGAAGAATCTTGAGCTGCAATTACGCTTTCAGCAGGCAGCGAGCAGAACAAACCAATTTTTTTCTTTAAACTGTAATCGATCGGTTTTTCTGATCGGCAAATAAGGAAGTCAGGCTGCATACCAATCTGCTGAAGTTCTTTCACCGAGTGCTGAGTCGGTTTACTTTTCAGCTCACCCGCTGCCGCAATATAAGGAACATAGGTCACGTGAATTAACACGGAACCATCTGGTCCTAACTCAGTACGCAACTGACGAACAGCTTCTAGGAATGGCAAGCTCTCGATGTCACCTACTGTACCGCCAATTTCAACGATGATAATTTCGTTGCCTTGAGCACAGTGATAAACACGTTGCTTAATTTCATCAGTAATATGAGGAATAACTTGAACCGTGCCACCTAAAAAATCACCGCGGCGTTCACGTTGAATCACTGTATCGTAAATCTGACCTGTAGAAACTGAATTCGCTCGAGTCATGATCGCCGAAGTAAAGCGCTCATAATGACCTAAATCCAAATCTGTTTCCGCGCCATCTTCAGTCACATACACTTCACCATGTTGAAATGGTGACATCGTTCCTGGATCCACATTGATATAGGGATCCATTTTCATAATCGTAACTTTAAAGCCCTTAGCTTCTAGTAATGCACCTAGGCTCGCCGCCGCTAATCCCTTACCAATCGAAGAGACCACACCGCCCGTAACGAAGATGTACTTTTGTTTCATAGGCTTTTTCACTGATTTTTTTGTAGAGATACGAAGCTTGTTATTTTTCATGATTTAATTTTATCCAATTTTCTACTTTTTGTATATCCTCTGGAACGTCGACTCCTTGAAAAAAATGATGAGTTTTGATGACCTTTATTTTGGCACCTAGACTCATCGCCCTGAGCTGCTCAAGGGACTCACTTTTCTCTAAAATCGACACCGGGGTTTGACAAAAAGTCTGCAAAAATGAGTAGCGAAACCCGTAAAGTCCAATATGTTTGAGACAGACGGGACTCGGGAACAATTTGTCTGTGATTTCAGTTCTAGAATAAGGTATCGGAAAACGGCTAAAATAAATAGCCTGTGATTTATCGTTCAAAATAACTTTGACATTATTAGGAGATTGAAACTCGTCCGCCGAGTTAAAATCTTGGCCCAATGTCACTAAATCCAGCTGCAAATCTTGCTCTAAAGCCATCACCAACTGATCAATAACTTCGGGGTTAATTAATGGCTCATCGCCCTGAATATTGATAACGATATCGGGATTTAATCCCTTTACGGCGGCATGAACACGGTCGGTACCTGACGGTAAATTAGGATCTGTGAATACCACCTGACAATCAAGTCCCTTAACCTCGTCGGCAATGGCTTGGCTGTCAGTGGCTAATATTACTTTATCTAGTTTCTGGCTTTTTAGAGTGCGTTCTACGACTCGTCGGATGACTGATTTACCGGCTATTTTGGCGAGGGGTTTATCGGGAAACCGAGTGGCTTTCAATCGTGAAGGAATAACCCCAATTCGTAGCATATTTAGTATCTCACTTCCTATTAATAAATTTATACAGCTGTTTCTTTAAATCATCAACACCGTCTTTTTTTAAAGATGATATCGGGTATTTATATTTCAGCTTAATATCCTCATCGAATTCATCCATTCGCTTCATTATTTGCGAACGTGATAGCTTGTCAGCTTTAGTCATCGCTACGATTAATGGTACACCGATGTGTTCCGAAAACTCCTGAATCATTTTCTCGTCTGGACTCCAAGAACGGCGAATATCCATAACTAGAACTAGAGCTTTCAATTTTTCAGCTGTACTCAAATAACTTTCGATCATGACTTTCCAGTCATCTTGTTCGTCATGGCTGCGAGCCGCAAAACCATACCCTGGCATATCGACAAGAACGAATTCGTTATTAAAATCAAAAAAGCTCAGTAAACGCGTTTTTCCCGGCGTTCCGCTGACATTCGCGATTTTTTGATTAGAGATCGCATTAATAAGAGATGATTTACCCGCATTTGAGCGCCCGACGAAGGCGACTTCAGGTTGCCCTGTTTTAGGATAATCCTTCGCCAACGTGCAGCTCTTGATGTATTTAACAAAAGTCATGCACTAGCTGTATCAAGGACCTCCGTATTTCTCAAGTCTTAGAATAGAAATTGGTAAAAAGGTTCTATTCGAAATAACTCTATCTAGACCGACTACAAACCTGGCGCTGACTTTGTAATTAACCTCTGTAGTTAAACGTCCCAAAACATTCAAAAACAAAGGAGATCTAATGAACTATCTTATCAAACCCCTTTCTGCTCAAGGCATAGCCGTCGCCATTTCTGACTTTATGACCATGGGGACAGATAAAAACTGTCAATATCCAGTCAACTCTGCCGATGCCAGCGAACGCCACCTGCGCTTCGAATATCGTGATGGAAACCTATTTGCCAAAGATATGCGAAGTCAGCTAGGAACTTTTCTAAACGGCGAACCCATCTCCGAAGCTAAATTGAGCTACAACGACATTCTCACCATCGGCGACTTAGAGTTTCAAATCGTGAGTCCCGAGGAAAAAACTCAATTCCCGCTGACCAGCAAAAACTATATTTGGAACGAAGAACTCAGCAGCCTTGTCTATGGCTCCCGCTCTGATTTTCCGATCTTGATGTTAGGTTCTTCCGGGACAGGAAAAGAAATTATCGCTAAAGCCATTCATCAAAGTTCTCGCCGCAGTGATGGCCCCTTAGTTTGTGTTAACTGCTCGGCACTGACAGAAACGTTGGTTGAATCTGAACTGTTTGGTCATATCAAAGGCAGCTTTACAGGAGCTGTTTCTGATCGCAAAGGCGCGTTTGAATCGGCACGCGGTGGCACTTTGTTTTTAGATGAAATCGGCGATCTGCCTTATTCGATCCAAGCTAAACTCTTGCGCGCTTTAGAGAATAATGAAATTCGCCCGGTAGGCTCTGATCGCACCATCCAGACAGACGTTCGCATTTTAGCGGCGACTCATAAAAATCTTTCTGAAAATATCCGACAAGGAACCTTCCGCTTAGATTTGTACTATCGTTTGAATGTCATTCAAATATCACCACCGGATTTAATCCACCGAATGGAAGACTTCGATACTCTGCTTGGTGAATTCTGCAAAAACTATCGCGTTCGATTTTCCTTTGCAGCCATTGCCGAATTAAAAAAGTATAACTGGCCGGGAAATATTCGTGAGTTAAAAAATCTGGTCGCTCGATGTAGCGCTCTTTACCCCCACGAAATGATCACCGAAGGTCATATCGGCAAGCTACTAGACAAAGACGTTTCAGAATCCTCATTAGAAAACGAAATGGTTAATACCCGCGCTGGGCAGCCTTTACCGATCATAAAGGAAATCGAAAAACAAATGATTATCAAGCGACTTACTGTTAACAAAGGGAATCAAAAACTGACGGCCTTGGAACTAGGAATGCCGAAAAGCACTCTGCATGACCGCTTGAAATATTATGATATAGACGTGCTGAACTTTAAGCAGAAACCGGCTTAGTTATTTTTTTAATACGAAATTTTTAAAATAAATTTGAGTGATCTTACCTTTTGTAAGGTCCTCATTTAAATCTCTGATAATTTTATCTAACATGCGACGTTTTCCTTCTACGGTATCCATTTCATCGTATGAAAAAGAACGAATCTGTCCTTGAATACGATCCAATAGTTCCGCTTCACGATCTGTCATCTCTACCATCACATCTGAAGAATTACCCCGAATGTAGAGCTCAATGGCAGCCATTGGGTTTTTTCCAGAGTTTTTAGATCTTTGAATATTAACAACGATGCGCCGTAGAGACATTATATTCTGACTGACTCTTGAAGAATTGTAAAAGTCCTCGACATCGCTCGTATCGTAAATGAATTTTTGACCCGATAGTTCTTCCATCGAGTGCACGAAAAGCTGTTCATCTTCTTTGATCAGACCACTGGTCGCAATTTTAAATACTGTAAATCCTAATCCAACGACTCCGCCTATAATCAGCACTAACACCGCTTTTTGAGCTTTACTGAATGTCTTAATTTGGGCCAACTGATGACCTAGACTTTGGCCGCCGGACTTAAGTAGGGCCAATAGCTTCCTCAAGTAGTGCGGCGCTGTTTCTTTTGCAAATGTTATTAAACTGGCTTTAACAAAATAGAATATTTTTATCGCTAATTGATTTAAATGACTCAGTAATCTATTAGCTCGGGCTTTTAAACTGTTCGCCTTCTGTTGTTCCATGATCAAATCGATATCGACAAGCTCGATATCCAAGTTCTCATTTCCTATTTCTGAAATGGCTTCAAGCTCTTGGAGAAACTCAGGACTATTGTCTTGGATGGCCTTCTCTAGCAATTCAATTGAAGTATGGTCTTTATCATCCGGTTTTGAATCAGTCATTCTTGACCATTGTACGAGATTCAAACTCTAGTCTGCAAGTTTTTTGATAGCTGAGCTAGAATGAAAGTATGACAAAATATATTTTTACCAAATTAATATACGCAGTTGCTTTCATTGGTCTAGTTTCTGGGTGCGCTCAAATTGAACGTCGCCAGCAAAAGGAAAATACAGATTCAGAAAGTATCTCTGGTGGTGGCGCTATGCAAATACCCGGTGTGTACAAAAATAGAATTCGCGATCTTGAAAAGAATCTTATCACACAACAAGATAAATCTTTGTACTCAAAATTACTTCCATGGTTTTCATCCGAAGAAGAACAACTCAGTTTTTTAAGAAATACCGATTATGAAGATAAACAAAAATGGGTAATGAAAACTCGTATTTTAAATCGTCCTACTGAGCTTGCCGGCCGCTACAAAAGAATGATTGATAATCAAGACATTGCCATTGGAATGCCAAACGAAATCGTTAAAAAAGCCTGGGGCGATCCTCTGAATATAGAATCGTCTGGAAATTCACTCTATAAAAACGAGAAATGGCGCTACTTGCGAACGGTATCCACCACCGACGGTTTTAAACAAGAAAAACGCGTCGTGTATTTTGAAGGTGGACGAGTTGTTGGCTGGGAAACTGACTAATTGGATTTCTGTGCGCTCGCTGTCACCTTCTTAGAAGAGACCTTCTGAGCTTTGGACAAACAAAAATCAACGAAGCCTTTTGATTCTTCGCCTTTTAGCTCAGTAACGATATATTCCGTAATTTCATCACTACTGATTTTGGTAATTTGATCTATTTTAGACTTCTCACCCCAGTAAGAAACCAATCGAGTAGAAACACACTTACAGTATTCAGGCGCTTTGAAGTTAATCCAATCCTGATCTTCCTCATTAGTGTCAGAGGCTGCCTTTATACTTTTAGATTCTTCTTTTAAACAAATCTCGGCCACTTGGTTTTTCATACCCGACATCTGCTGTTCACTTTGAGACGGTTGATGTACGTGGACAAAAGAATAGAACGCCCACTTAGAAATAAGCGCCACAGTTAACAGAAGGACGAATCCAAACACTATTTTGGTTTGAAATGGGAGTTTGTAGGACTGACTATTGGACTGCATTTAAGGCTCTCCTATCGTATAAAAAAACCGCGTACCTATTTTTCGGTTTTGTAGAATACGACTTGAAATCCACATCCCTTTAAATGGTTTTCATCAGCATTGAATTGATTTTAAAAAAATATATTTACGAAAAATGTCTAAAGACTATTCGCTGTCTAAAACTGAAACTGATCCAGTTTTGGGAAAAAATGTTTATGATAAACGTGATGACTTCACTTATATCCAGCTTAGCTCCATGCCCCGAATGAACCGGAATTGTATAGTCATTCCCAATGCTCCCATTCTGCTAAGCATTGTTAAAGTCGGGAAGGTTTACGTCCGATAACTTTATAACTGTGTTAAGCATTTGCTTGGAACTTCAATTAACTTTTAAATATCACCGCATGGCTCGATTACGTTAACTGAGAAAGGCTCAAGTAATATCTGCTGAGAATATCGAATCTGAAATAGAGGAGCTTTATCCTCCTCCGAGTCCGTTACAACAAATCCCATAGCGAAATTGAGAGCCGCATCGACTCTGCCGGCCAAAAACAATTTTTATTCTATTTATATTGACGGTTATTTTGGTCACGATTTTCTTAGTATTTCAAATAGGAAATTTATCACTCATTGCTTGCCTGTAAAGGCTTTAAGCCGCGTTGTTTGCAAAGTAATCTGTTGAAAAATCATTTTTCTAATTTTCGTTTAATACGCGAGAACCTCGTGCTTTGAAAATGTCGTGTTATAGTTTTTCCATAAAGGGAGAAAGCCATGTTCTCAGAAAATTTAGATTTTAATCTTAACGAAACGCCGATTGTTTTTAAAGAACACGTGTCAAGGGAATCGCTACTCATTCATCAAGCGGCCATCTCTCGCGCTCAAAAATATCTCATCGCGGAAGCCGGACTTTTGGAAGTCATCATCGAGATAGACAACAATAGAATCTATGAAGAGTTTGGACTTTCTCATTTGTCTCCATACTGCGTAAAACATCTGGGACTTAGCGAAGATGTCGCAGCTAATTTTGTTCGTGTCGCACGAAAGAGTCGAGCTGTACCCGAATTAAAAGAAGCCATCGATGAGGGCAGAATCTCGGTGACGAAAGCAAAAACAATCGCCTCGGTCATAACGTCAGAGAATCACTCGGACTGGATCGATAAGGCTCAGAACTTGAGTAAAGAAAAATTAGAAAAGGCAGTTGCGACGGCCTCTCCGAATATTAAAAAGCCTGAAAAAGCCAAAGTCCAAGGCCCCAATCGAATTAGAGTGGAATTTGAACTCACTGAAGAGGAAATGATTTTATTTCGCCGAGCTCAGGATTTGGTAAGCCAGAAACAAGGAAAATCTGCAAGTTTAGCAGAAACTCAAATTGAACTGCTCAACACGTATTTAGAAAAATGCGATCCTGTGAAGAAAGCTCTGCGTTGCCAAAAGAGAAAGACATCCAGAAAGACTAAGAACAAAAAGGCAGAACCGTCCCAAGACCGGTACCAAGAAACGCCAGAAAGAAAACCTTTGAAAGCGAAGGTTAGACACGCCGTAAACTTGCGAGACCGAGGCAGATGCCAAGCGATCATGCCGGATGGCTCAAAGTGTGGCCAAAGCCGCTGGATACATTATCATCATATTAAACCCGTCGTTGAGGGAGGCGGTAATAACGTAGAAAACATAGTCACGTTATGTTCTAATCATCATCGGTTGTGGCATCGAGAGCATAACTAGCACGTAATGGAAATAAGTCTGACTTCTATCAAGATAACCGCACGAAAGAATGGCCA
>NCGL01000115.1 GCA_002256935.1 Bdellovibrio sp. 28-41-41 | reverse complement strand
CGTTTGAGGATGTCTATGAAAGAAATGACTATAATTTAATGAAGTGATTCTGGGCAGACTAAATAAAACTCTGGGATTTCGATCGAGTATTCTTCGCCCTGTTCCGTTGTCATTTGATAAAAGCCCTTCATGGATCCACATGATGTCGTCAGTGGACACGCGCTATCATATTCAAACGTTTGACCAGGCTGAATTTTAGGTTGCATGCCGATAACGCCAGGGCCTTTAACTTCTTCAATGCGACCAAACGCATCTGTAATGATCCAATGGCGGTGTTGAAGTTGAGCACAAATAGGGCCGACATTTTTAATTTGAATTTTATATGCAAAAAAATAGTAGTTATGATGAGGACGAGACTCGGTCTCTACATAGACTACTTTGGCTTGGATTTGGAAGGTCGGTTCAACAGTTTTAATTTTCGACATAGGCTTAGTGAAAAGTTAAACAAATTGAAGTTCGAATTCAAGCTTTAAATGGTAAGTTATGTAGCTTGAAAAGGATTGGGTAGTGATCTGAGGGTAATTCTAGCTTTTGTCCCAGGGTTGTAGGTAAATCCAAGGCAAAACCATAGGCATCTTTATAGCGATAAACCGCAGCCGAGCTTTTATCCAGATACTGTGCGGCTTTGGGTGTTAAAAAGCAAAAGTCGATTTGACGACCTTCGCTGCGCTGGCCATTGCGTACTTGTGCATAGGTAGCTCGTTTATCGTCTGCTTGCTCGCCTAGCTCTAGGACGTCCAGCATTTGGGTGTTTTGATATAAGTACTTAAATTCTTCATCAGTCGAGCGTGATGAGGCATTTCCATTAAAATCGCCCGCTAAAATCAAAGGAACATTAGGGTTACGTTTTTGAACTTCATTGGCAATATCAACTACGGTTTTAAGCTCAGCTTGTCGGCGCAAAAAACCGCCGTGATCTTTCTTTTCAGGATCAAGACGGGATTTTAAGTGAGTGAGCAAGATATTCAAAAAAGGCTTGTCAGATTCCCGCTCGAAAAGTTTAAGTTCCGCGCAATCACGAGACAGTTTGTGTTCGGGAGGATTCTTTAAAAACTTCTCAGAATCATAGTTGAAATGAATCGGACGATGTTTGTTGGTCGATAGGTCGAAATAGAACGGCATGTTTTTGCGCACAAGGAAACCAACGTCGATATTGCGATCGGAATTGCCTTCCATCAGTGCGGTTGAGTATTTACCCTCTAAAAAAAGCTCATTGAAGTGTCTTAAAGATTCCGGGCCGCCAACCTCGCAAAGTAAGATAATATCGGGATCCATATCTTTGAACGTGCGCGCTAGTTCCTTTAGTTTACTCAGATTTTTATTCGGGAAGATAGAGGTCGATAGCTTTTGCCACTGAATTTCATCTAATTTAGTATGTTCTAATGTAGGGGTCTGATCAAAAAGCAGAAAAAGATTTTCTGTATTTAATAGCGCAATTTTTAAATCGATTGATTCAGCCCAATGCATAATACTACTATTATGCTGGGAATAAATACTCTATGCAAAAGGAAAACACATGAAATCACTAATATTTCCTAAAATTAAACCGTGGAACGCTGATATAAAAAACCTCATTAAGTCGATAGATTTATTTAAGTCTCAATTCAAAAAGAACCAGGCCAGACAAGGCTTAGTCGTTGTCATCAACGGCACAGATCAGGCACACAAGGATCAGCTCTTTAGGTCTGTATTTGATAAGCTAGCTCTGGAGTGGGAGAAAAAGACCAGTGCGCAAACGTTTACTTCAGATACCCTCTATTTTCAGACAAATTGGGGCCCCGTGTGGTTGTGCAATCAGCCTAAATCCTCAGCTAAATTTTTTTCGGATTCTGAGTGGACTTGGGCGAAAGAGTCATTTGGATCCCTATTGGGCCACTTCCGATTGCACAAATTGAGGCAGGTTTATGTCTACACCGGCGAAGAAAAAAAATCGGTGATTGTCCCAGCGCTTGTGGGCTTAGAGATGGCATTTTACCAATTTAAAAATTTTGCCGACTTGAAAGTCGACGAACTGCCTGAAATTTATTTTGATAAATTAGATAAAGCGGACGTGCGTGAAGCTCAGAATTTTGCCATGAGTACAAATTTAACTCGCCACTTGGTGAATTTGCCTCCGAATCAGTTGACGCCAAAAAGCTTTGTTCATTTAGCAAAAGGATTAAAGTGGGGTCGCAACGTAAAAATCGAAGCATGGGATCAGCGTCGCTTGGCTAAAGAGAAAATGAATTTGCATTTGGCAGTAGGGCAGGGGTCTGACAATCCTCCGTATTTGTTGCACATCAAGTATGCCAAGCGTGGAAATACAAAATCCATCGCGTTTGTTGGTAAGGGTATCACGTTTGATACCGGCGGCTTAGATATAAAGCCCGCGTCAGGTATGCGCTTGATGAAAAAAGACATGGGCGGAGCGGCTGCGGTTTTGGGTTTAGCTCACTACGTTGCTCAAAATGATTGGTCTGTCGATTTTGATTTCTATATGGCACTCGCTGAAAATTCAATTAATGGAAATGCGTTTAGACCAAGCGATGTGATTACTTCGCGTGCCGGGTACACAGTTGAAATTGATAATACCGATGCTGAAGGCCGTTTAGTTTTAGCTGACTCGTTAGATCTAGCGACCAAAGGTAATTCGAAATTGGATTGCGTGGTTAACGTCGCGACACTTACGGGCGCCATCAAAGTAGCACTGGGCGCCGATGTGGCTGGCTTGTTCACTAACGATGATGAATTGGCTGATGATCTTGTGTCTTCAGGTCGTCGTATGGGTGATCATTGCTGGAGAATGCCTCTGGTTGATAAATATTTTGGTGGACTAAGCAGTTCATTTGCTGATTTTAAAAATTCATCGGAAGGATTTGGTGGCGCTATTACCGCAGCGTTGTTCTTACAAAAATTTGTGAACCAAAAGCGCTGGGCGCACTTAGATATTTATGGATGGAACGATAAATCGACTGGTACTTTAGGTTTTGCGGGCGGCAGTGGACAAGGCGTTGGATTGCTAATCGACTTCGTTAGCAAATACAAAATAGAAAAATAGACCAGCGAAGTTGTTATTGATTGGGCTTGCGTTTAACAAACCGCACGTCCTCGAAGTATTTTTATTGAGCCACAGTAGGCACGGATGCCTATTTTGACTTTCCGATACCCCAAAGTTTGTTTTTTTTCAAATAGTCTACTGCCGGAGAAGGGACTAACTTTTCCCAACCTTTTTCTTTCTTCTCGATCATGCTTTGAACATCGCTCGAATGATAGTATGTATCGGTGTCGTCACAACCAGAGATATCTAGTATTTGTGAGTTCTCGATAAAATGTCGATACAAGTGATTGACGGCTTTTCCAGGGAAAAACGATTTGGTTGTCAGGCAAAGCTGATCATTTTTATGCGGATAAATATAGAGCTTCGTTTGTGCATCCAGCAATTTGCCCAACGCTTCAAAAATATGACCCTCTAACTGTTTGTATTTTTCTGGATCGAATAGATTCTCTAAATGTCGTGCGCTCATGACCATAACTAGGGGAGCCTGAGTGTAGTTCCTAAAGAATTTTTTAAGTTCATAAAAGTATTTAAAATTTGAAATCAAAACATAGTAGCCAAGACTTGTGATGATTTGAACGCGATGCCAAAATTCTTCCACATCAATATCAAATTCACTGGTGATTTCCATAATAGGAAATATGTCGCTTGATTTTAACTTTTGCTGCTTAATTTCATGCTTCAGCTGTTCATAGCCTTTACTCATAACATCAAGATGCGTTTGAGTGATAGGGCGATAAAACCCGCGTTGAATCAATAAACCTTTTCCCCAAACGGTGTCAGCGATATTTAGTACTATATCCGATCCCGTGCCAGTTTGTGGGCCAAAAAGAACGGCTTCAGCGAGTCCTCGTTTAACAAGCTCCATGTTCATTTTTTGGTTGTTGAAGTTTTTAAACGCGGGACCGGTAAATTTAATCACATCAATTATGATTTGTCCCTGCTTCAATCCATCGACTAGGAAGTTCATAAAATCAGTTGGATCTTCAGAATGGTAAAAGGCCGAATAGACAAGGTTCACCCCCAGCATTCCTAGAGCTTCTTGCTGTTGCAGGCGTCGTTGGTCCATCATGCGAACATGTAAAACAATATCATTGTGTTCTGCACCTGGTTTTTTTTGGAAACGAATACCCATCCAACCGTGACATTTAGGTGACTCGGCAGAGCCTGTGGCTACGGTGTTGGCATAAGCAAAGAAGGTTGTTTTATTTCCACGGTGTTCATTCAAACGGCGTTGTAAAAGTGAGTACTCTTTTTCAAGCATGCGATTCAGTCGAGATTCAACAACGTAACGGCCATTTTTTTCTTTGCCATAGATTTCATCGCTATAAATCATGTCGTAAGCCGAGATCGTTTTAGCAATGGTTTGAGACGCGCGGCCAGCTTGGAAAAAATGACGAGCTACTTCTTGTCCGGCACCGATCTCAGCAAAAGCTCCGTAGATATTCATATCTAGATTTACACGTAATGCTTTCCCCGTTGTGGTTCTGGAACCAATAGTTTCGGCTTGAGTTTTATCAGACATGCTTATCTCCTTGTGCATTCGATTTTACCCAGCCAGTAATTGCCAAGCTCAATGCTTTTTCAACAGGAATATTTATTTTTTTGATTTTCGATTTGTCGATTAAAATTGTAAAACCACCGAGTGCGTAACTCAGCGGAATATACACAGCGACTTTTTCATCAAACTTTGATTTTAATGAAGGATCTTGTGTGCCAGGGACGTCTTCGAAATGATCACGCGTAACAAGTCCTATGACATGAGAACCTTCTTGTAGTTCCACCATCACGACGCTTTTTAAATCTTTCTGGCCATCGCTGCTGAAGAGACCCATTAAGTCTTTCAATGGTGAATATAGTGCTTTGATTAATGGAACCTGAGTCAGTCTTTTTTCAATTTGTTCCCAAATAGATTTTGAAATGAAGTGAGTCAGAATCAAACCAAAAATAAAAATGATGATAAGAGTAGTCAAGAGTCCTAAACCTGGGATGTAAGAATCTTTCAAGACATCTCGAAAAAACTGCCCCAACATATTTTCAAGAATCATGACTCCGACATAAATTAAGTAGAATGTAATAACAATCGGAAGGAGAGTGACAAGCCCTCGTAGAAAGATGTCGGAGATTCGTTTTAGCATGAAAACATCGTCTCATGATTATTGCTCAAAAGAAATAACGTAGTTCGAGTCATAATGGGACGTTTTACTAATTAGTAAACTTGCTTTCTACCTAGGTTGAATCCAATATCGAATTTTCCAAATTGAGATGAACGTTTCTTGATGTGTCACAAAAGATCTAAAGGGTTCTGGACCTATGTCCGATGAATTTAGGGACATCCTTTTGGAGGCTTTGTGACTGTAATTGAAAAACCAGTACGTTATCTGTTGCCTAATTCGATTGCTAAAATAGTTACTCTCATCTCGACGTTGATTCTATCAGTGTCGTCATTAGCTCAAGCACCTAAAGTAGTGCCTGGCGAGTACTTAATTAAGTATCGCGTGGATATGGGCTCAACTAATGTCATTGGAAAAATTCAAAGCAAAGTAAATCTTAAAGCCGCTTTCCCAGAAATGAATATGCTTCATTTTTCGGTTAAGCCCGGCCAAGAATCGGCGATCGACGAAATGAAAAACGATCCAGAAGTTTTGTTCGTTGAACCAAATTATATATTAGAGAAATTAGATGATGGGAATCCTGGAGACGTTGTTGATCGTCTTTCAATGGACGAAGTTCAAGCGCAGTCATCATTGTCTTATTCGCAGAACTACGCTGCCGTTCGTGTTGAGCAGGCATGGTCGTTGTCATCCGCGTATTCGGCAAGTAATCGTCCTATCGTAGCTATCGTGGATACGGGTTTGGATGGCACTCACAACCTGTTTAAGAATACAAATGCACTTTGGGTGAATCCTAAGGAAATCCCAGCTAATGGAATTGACGATGATCAAAACGGTTACATCGATGATATTAACGGCTGGAACTTCATTTCTAATTCGGCATCGTATGCGGACGATGAAGGCCACGGTACGCATGTAGCGGGTATCGTTCTTGGTGCTGGTTTGGATATTTTTTCGCCGCAATTAGACCAATCTAAAATTCTTATTATGCCGCTTAAGTTTCTTGATAAAACAGGCGCGGGTTCAACATCAAACGCTGTGAAAGCGATTTACTATGCTGTAAATAACGGGGCGAAAATTATCAATAATTCATGGGGCGGTCCTGGTTATTCAAGTGCACTTCTTGAAGCTTTATCTTATGCTTACAATCAACGAGTCTTGATTGTCTCGGCTGCTGGTAACAGCAGTAAAAATAATGATTCCACCGAAATGTATCCAGCAAACTATGTTGTTCCTAGCAACATAAGTATTGCAGCATCAAGTGATACAGATCGTTTAGCTTCCTTTTCTAACTACGGTGTTGGCAATGTCCATTTAGCTAGCCCGGGTGTATATATATACTCATCATTGCCAGGAAATATGTTTGGATCGATGTCGGGTACTTCGATGGCAGCGCCTTTTGTTGCCGGTATCGCCGCATTGGCGCTTCGTGAAGCTCCGAGTTTAACAGGATTCCAGTTGAAGAGTTTAATTCTTTCTACAGCCGTTCAGGTTGGCACACTAGCTGGAAAAGTTCAAACAGGTGCTCGCGTCGATGCGTACTCATTGGTATCACAAG
>NCGL01000029.1 GCA_002256935.1 Bdellovibrio sp. 28-41-41 | reverse complement strand
ATATATTTTCTAACAAATACAGATTCGATGAATGAAAGTACGATCCCTTGCGGACTGCCCGGCAAGATATTCTTTGTCGTTAACCAATCATAGGTAACTCTAAAGTCGTACAAACTGATAAACGTCACGCGTTCTGACAAAGCCAAGTTCATCATCACTAGTAACGTCATGTTCAAATCCGATTCACCAGAATCTGCAAACCAACCAAAACCACCGGTCTTAGCTTGGAACTGTGCCAGGCGCTTGAAGCCAATGCCAGCATTGTCCGTCGCCGCTTTCAAAACTTTTTCCTGAACATCGGTTAACTTAGCCCCTTTGCTTTTGTAGGATTGTAAGACATCGCTGATCACCTTGTTAGACAGCGTTGTATCCAGAGTTTGCTCAACACACCCGTATGGATATTGAACCATCCACTCCATATTGCTAAACAGAATACTGGTGAAATCGTTGTACACGCTAAGCTCTAAGCCTTGCGCTTTTTCATCTTTTTCAAATGCTAACTTAAATGAACTTGCTTCCGGGAAATAGTAATCATTTACCAAAGTCGCTTTAGGTAGAATGCGGATAGAATCTTTGAAGCCAAGTTTGGCTTTGTTGAACTCAAGCGTTCCAATGAACGAAGTCATCGAACCTTTACCCACATCACCAACAGTTATATTCAAATTCTCGGATACCTGCTGTTTAGGTTTCAACGAAATACTTAAATCCGTTTTTCCGGTGAATGTGAAAATGTCGTTATTTTCAGATTGTGCCGAGTACTTCACCGGAGTTTCTTGAGTGATCTCGTTACCTGTGATGTTAACGCGAATTCTAGATTTATCCGTACTTCTTAAAAACGGAGGATAACCAACTAACAATGACACTGGTAATTGCGATTTGAACTGTGTCGTTGATTCGCCGAATCGGCCTTCTTTATCAACTACGACGGCTGTGACTCGCCAAATAGTTTGATTACCGGGCATATTGAATTTAACTTCCGCTTCGCCGGCTTCATTAGTTACGATATTTGCTTTCCAAAAAGCCGTATCTTTAATATCCATTGGTTTGGATTGATTTTTATTCGCTGCCAATACGTGATTTGGTTTAAACAATTTCGCAATCTGTTCACCATAACCGTAACCTTGGAAATGCGAAGAATAGAACGACATTAAATTCAGTCGCGTCATTGGGTAAAAGAAATCATCCAATTTCGGTCTGAATTCTGGCTGCAGATCTAAAACCGCTTGATCCACAACAGCCAAGGCTACTTCGGCTTTCACAGGTTTACCAGCCGAGTTGGCAATTTTAAATTTAATTTTTTGTTCAGCGCCTGGAATTACGTTATCTGTTTTGCTGATCCACTGAACCTTTAGTTTCTTATCGGGATCTAAGATTTTAAACGGAGCCCGTTTTTCAATCCAACCGCGCTCGGGATGCGCGTAACTGATTACAAAATAAATTTGGTTTCCATATTCAGCTAAAACTTTCTCGTTAATCCAGAATGATCGGCCGTTCGCGGGAATCACTTGGGTTTTAAAAATCTTATTTCCCGCTAACGTTAAAAATACTTGGCCACTGTTCGATCCCGCCGCACCCCATTTATCAGGCATCGCGACGAATATTTTAATCGTTTCATTTTGTCCGACTTCTGCTTGATTTGTTAACAAACGGATTTCATCGTTATTAACCGCGCTGACTCCCGGAGTTTTTCCAACTAACACTATGTCAGCGAATTGCTTATCAGGATTTCGTTTCTTATCCCACAACGTCACTTCCGCACGCATCTCGCCGACAAGGTTGGCATCTTCCGGCAGATCTACTTTTGCCACACCTTTTGCATTCGTTTTAATTTTTTTAGTTTGAATTGTTTTATCGCCCAGGAAGTATTTCACTTCCCCATCGATATCCGGCATGGCTTTGCCACTGACTGTTTTAGACATCACTGTCAAGATGGCTTCTTTGCCCGTCTCTACTACGATTTTGTTAAAGCGAGCTTGAGTCGACACTTCGCTGGCTAAATCGAAAAACGATTTACTGCCATAGATAACGTTATCATCCGCATCTTGAGAATAAACTTCCACTTTATATGAATAATTCAAATTCTTTGGACCAGGCAGATTACCAGGGATCTTAACTTCGAAGTCGGCAAAGCCTTTCTCGTCAAATTTGATCTCTTGATTGGCAACGATGGTTTCAGGGGCCATACTGCGCGCACCTTTGCTGCCGTCATCACCGTAAGTCACAGTAGATCCGGTTTCGCCCATTCCAGCATCATCGATCCATTGTGATGATTCCACTCGGTTCCGGTAAACATTCACGTACGACATAATAATCTTTGGTGCCCCACCCGCATAGCGTTCTGCTTGGACGCGGAATTTTAGAGTATCACCTTGCTTTGCGGTTTCTTGATCATTCATTAATTTTAGGAAATAGATCGGCTTAACATATTCTTTTACACGAATCTCGCTGGCATGTTCGATTTTACTAAGTTTTGCGACAACTCGGTAAACTCCCGGAGAATCGGGACTATTAATTTTAAGACTGCCGTCGAACGTTCCAAACCCTGTGAACTTGACCGTTGTCGATGCCGACACCTTGCTGTCCGCAGTATTGTAAATTTCAATTTTGACTCCGGTTTTATCAGGACTCAAATTACTTCGGCCGTTAGCTAAATTTCTTAAAATACCTTTAAACGAAACCGTATCGCCATCGCGATACAACGGGCGATCTGTAAACAAGTACATATCGGGGAAAGAAACTTGAGTCGAGAAATACTCAGAATCAATAATCGCCGTACCCTGAGGCGAATTAATGACTGTTAACAGATCATTTTCTTTTACATTATCAATGCGCACTTCACCGTTCGCATCGGTTTTAACATCATTGACCCAGTTGCCGGCTAAGTTACGAACGGACACTTGCGCGTCGGCAATTGGTTTCGCTTGCCGGTTGAAAACACGATAAACTAACGTGTCCGCAGATCTCTGCATGTACCCGATCACATCATTAACTGCCAAGACAACTTGGCCTTCGTTGTTTCCTTGAATCACTTGAATCAAATAGAAACCAGACGGCAATTTTGGAAGATCGACAACCTTAGTATTTAATCGCGATGAATCCATGTAGCTGTTATATTCTTCAAAGCCAGGAACATCGAAATCTTTCTTAGCGTCTTGTTTCTCTGGATTTAACACTACTTCCGTGCGCAGCTTAAATCCTTTTGGAATCTGAATTAATTTTTCAGGTCCTAGCTTGCCCGGGGAAAGATACGGTGAATCGGTAGCACCGCCCAGCTTATCCACTAGATCTTTTTTTACTCCATAATTTAGATTCGTTCGAATCCAATCGAAATTACTTCGATCTTCATTAAACCCCAAAGTCATGAAATGCGCGGGATTGTATTCGTATCCTGGTTTTTTCCATGCTCTTCGTAAATCAATTTGAGTCGCAATAAACTGCTTTTTATCCTCTGGCTCTAATATTTTAATATAGATCGGAGTCTCGACCGAGTAGTTCACTTCTAATTTCGGATTCTCACTGGGTGAGAAATCTCGACGAATCGTTAAATAAAACGGTTTCGCAAAGGCCACTTCGACCAAAGAAACTAGCATCAACAACAGCAACGGAAATTTATTCATATGAACCTTCATCTACTTTAAAATTAAATTCTGATCTTTAGCTGAGCCTTTAACCAAATACTTCGGCAGCTGGTCTAATAACTTCTGGCTCTTAGTTAGCTCTTCTGGCATCGTTGGCGGCAATTTCGCCTGCTTGGCTTTAGATAGATAACCCTGCTCGATTTTTGACGACATCCAACGACCAACATCTGCAAAGAAACTCATTGAATTCTCTTGAGACGATAATTCCGACGCTTTCAATTCACTACGATCTAGAATTGAAGGAGATTTGCGATCACACACGTTTTGAATCTTCTGAAGAACCTCTTTAGAGCGGCTGACAACTAGGGACCTTCCACAAACGGGGCGAGTGAACACTTCGCCAAATTTAGTTTCAAACACTTTCCCGATTCCATCTAATTGTGCCTGGTTAATCGCGCCGGTCTCGATAATCAAGGCATTTTCAGTTTCTAACTTGTCTCCCGCTTTTACAGGAATCTGCAACAAGACTGCTGCGGCTTGTTTCTGGAAATCTTTTGTACGCTTATTAGAGGTCAGAAAATTTTTGACGCTTTCGACAGTCATAGCGCCATTCCAGATTTTAATATTCCCAATTACGAAAAAGTGACTATCTGAAGGCAAGATTTTTAATAACTCGGTCGCTACCTTTTTTGAAACAAAGATGTTGTCTTTATTTAATCCCATTGCGATCGGTGCCAGAACGAAGCGATTTTCATTACCGTTCCATTGAAAAGGAACCTTCATTGATTCGCCTAATCCAACGACTTTTTCTCGAACCATCATCAGACCTGGGAACAACATCGATAGGTTGATATCGACTTCTAGATCTGAATTTATTTTCACGGGCTTACATTCACGTGACATCGCAAATACGACTTTAGGATCTTTCCCAATGGAAAAACATGAACCGTCTTTTTTAACGGCCCACTTTTGCGCTTTGATTTCGATTAAACTGATTTTTCCGGTCGTCCCATCAGATAAATTCACATCTTTATCCTCACCCATTTTGAACAGTTTAATTAACTGATCGATAGCCTTAGACTCCGCGCCACTTAATCCACTAGCGGAAATTCCCCATGGACTAGAAAGTCGTGCTTGTTGATAGTAGAACACTTGAACGGGACGATTCTTAAGTGCTGATTCATATACATAATCAATCAGTCGACCTGACCAACTTGAATCCTTGCTCGCAGAAAATTCATCTGGCAATGAAAACAGCGTTGGGTATAAATCATACAGCAATCCATAATACAGCGGTGATTGTCTGAAATCTAAAAACCATTTGTTTTTGGATACAATGTTATACACGTTCTGTGAGTTTTTGACGGATGCAACCAATGACGGCTTGAATGCGCGCTCTTTAGGTGCCGCATTGTTTTCGGCGAAACCGACAGCACTCGTTAAAAGTGCGAAAGTAAGTGATGCTAAAAATCCTATTTTACCCATGCGTTCCACCTATATACCCCTACGAAATTTTTATTATCTTGAGTTGGTTTCCAATCAGATTGTTCTGTATTCATTAAATCATTCATCCAGAGTTTTTTAACTCCGCCAGTCTCATCACGAGCTCCGTTGTGGTAAGTCACTAACCACTTGTTCTGCTCCCAAGGCGACTCCATCACCATCATCAAATGCCACTGATCTTCTTTCTTTTGGCCGTCACGATGGAAAACCAAGATATCTCCGGTCTTCATCGAGTCTTCAGGAACACTAGATATTTTAGAAAAATTCTTAGCTACTAACAATTCGGCACTCGCATAAGGAACACGCTCGCCGCCGTCCCACGAATTCCACAGAGGACCATTTGGTTTCACCGCGCTTTTGTACACGAACCGCACGAACCCAGCACAATCCCGTTGCTGCGGCTCCCAATTGGGAGATGGCTTTTCTGATTGCTCAAGCGCAACTCGAATCAAATTCATTTTGTAATACGATTGGTCTTCTACTTGCTCCGCTTTTACGGATTTAGTTTGGCAGCTAGCTAAGCCAAGAAAAAGAATCCCCATTAACAGTTGTTTGAACATGCTGCTATTCAGTTCCTTTTCGTGTTAGTGGCGATTCAAGAACCCAATCAGGCCAGTCACCCTTCTTAGGTTTGATGTCAACAGATGGAACATAAACGCTGACCGTGTTTCCCTTTTGAATCTTCACATACGCTAACGTTACCGTTTCCCCTGGAGTCACTAACGGTACTTGCACTCGTTTTTTCACTTCGTTCGCAGTGCCACCAAACAAGGTCAGATTCAAAGTCGATAGAGTGTGGGCTTTATCACCACTTGGCCAGTAGTTCGCATCCACGCGATAGATTCCGAGTGGCGGGGAAGAATGCGTATACAAGTAAGGACCATAACCCGGCTGATCGAAACTTCCACCTTGTTCATTTAAATAAAATTTTCCACCCGATTCTGAACTCGTGTCAGCCCAGTAAATATGAGCCGTCGGTTTGGCAGCTAAATCTGCTTCGCCCATTTTAGGTTCGTAGATATGCAAATCCGTATAAACATTATCGGTGTCACTTGTTAGGATAGCCAAGAGCGGAAGGTTTGGAATTTTTGCGTAAACGGATTTCTTTTCAGAAAATGTTCCGGCTTTATTTGTAGCCGACACCTCGATGTAGTTCTTCCCTTGCGTAACTGGGAACTTTCTTTTGAATTCCCCTTTGATCGTGCGAATTAAATATTTATCACCATTGATATTTATAGTGATGGGATCAACCGTGTCATCACTGACTTTGCCCGCAATCTCTAGCATGCGGTCTACCGTCCAGCCCGCGCGCGGTTTTTTTAATGCAATTGAAATTGGTTTTGTCGATTTGGAAATTTGCTTTCCCGACTGCCGTTCTTCAACAGCGGACACGCCATTTGAAGCAGACACGCCCAATGAAGGCGTACAAAGTTGAAACAAAAAAATCCCCACAAAAAATGCCGACTTAGAAATCATAAACGTCCTATTTTTTAAACTCCCTACATTTCAGAAAAAATAGTGTCTAAGTGCAAACAGATAAATCCGAGATGGGCTTTGGTCGACACCGACCTAAGTCGAAGTAAAACCGTCGACATCTTATACATTCTGGACGCTTTCAAATTACCGAGTTTTTATCTACCTCTAACTGCGAGCGATTTCTAATTTCTTTAAAATGTGACCGATTTTTATTCGATGAACCTTTGCCTACATTTTAACAAAATTCCGCAGCTTAAAATTTCCGCTGTTTTCAACTGGATAACAAACTCGTGTCTCAGAATCATCCAGGCGCCGGGTTTGCTTTAGTATCACCTTGGATTTAAACGAATTAAATCTTTTGAGTTAAGGATAGCTCGGCAATCGCAAACTGTTAACGTACCACCTCTTCCGTAGTTTGTCTGAATCCTTCTTACACTCTCACAACTATTAATTAGGAGATCAGATGACAAAAATTCTATTTTTGTTGGCTACGGTTACGTTTCTTTCGGCGTGCGGTTCGAACTCGATCATTCAATCTATTACTGTGTCGTCAGTCGTAGATACGGAACAGAACCAGTGGGTTCATATGGATTCAAAAATTAAAATGGGATCACTGCAGTTTCCTGCAATCACTATCCCGATATTGAATCCAAAAAATGCGACAGAACTTTTGGGAAAAGTGTCTCTAGCTCCCGGAGCTGATGGACTGAACTTACTTTCAGTTCAGGCAAACTTGAATCAACTATACAACAATGCGCTAACACAAGATCGATTGCTACCAAATGGCGATCAAATTCCAATAGCAGGAATGGATGGCGTAGTATCTGTTAAAATTTCCGATCGTTCGAAAGTTTACGTTGGCGCTAGTTCCACTCAATTTTTAGTTGGCCTTGCACTGGTGATTCCTGCGTTCGATTCTATTGGTAAATATTTACCCGGCGCTGCTTTATTTTTGCCATTGCCACAAGGTTCAAAAGTTGACGGCGCCGCTGGTGTTTTCACGGGATCTTCGGGTCAAAATGGTATCGGGATCTTTATCCTGACTCCTAATACGATCCAATTGAATAAAAGTAATGGCTTAGCGGTGATGAAAATGGCCTCGAGCCGCTCGGTCGCGGTTGAATCTAAAGCCACGGCCGTTATTTCGGATGAAAACTCATCTAAAAATAGCAATTTGAAACGCTCGCTTTATTTTATGAGCTTAAAATCGCAGGTTCTAAGCATTAAGTAGATCCACTGGAAAATTTTCTTTAAAAAAATTTTCTAAGCGCAATTATGAGTCTTTACCCAATCTCCCAATTGCGGTAAAGACTCTGTTCTGATGGACGCAATTCTAAATCGACTAATGAAAAACTACGATCGTATTTTTCCGTGGGCTCAACGTAATCACGTTGAAGCCTTTCGTATTTATGATCGCGATATCCCTGAATACCCATTCATTTTAGATCTCTACAAAGACATCGGTATCATCTATGACAAATCGAACCCACTGATAGCCCGCGATAAAGTTCATTTCGAAGATTTCCAAGAAGCCGTTGCTCAGTTATGGCCCGATTGGAAACATTGTTTTATCAAGCAACGCCGCCGTCAAGAAGGCCAAGATCAATATGAACGCATCGACGAGAAAGAATTTAAAATCACGGTTAAAGAAGGAAAAGCCCTGTTTCACGTGAACGTGTCCGACTATCTAGATACCGGTCTATTCTTGGATCATCGTACTTTGCGCTACAAAGTCTTTAAAACCTCAAAAAACAAAAATTTACTGAATCTTTTCTGCTACACAGGAGCTTTTAGCGTACATGCAGCTCTGGGCGGGGCTAAGACGACTAGTATTGATATGTCAAAAACCTATATCGAGTGGGCTCAGGAAAATTTTAAACTCAATAAAATTCCCCTAGATCAGCATATTTTTCACGCGGCTAACGTAATGGACGTTTTACCGACTTTGAATGAAGAATTTGATGTTATTATTTTAGATCCGCCCACGTTTTCTAATTCAAAAAAAATGGTCGAATCATTCGAGGTCGAACGTGATCAAGTCGGACTTGTTGATTCATGCATGAAATTGCTTAAGGAAAACGGTGTACTCTATTTTTCCTGCAATAAAAGAACTTTTAGAATAGATTCCGGAATCACAGAAAAATACCAAGTAATAAATATCACAAAAGATACGATCCCAATGGACTTTCACGACCAGAAAATACATCACTGTTTTGAAATTTCTCATCGAAAATAAGTCGCTGGTTAAAAAGTCTTAATTTCTTATTTACTTAGACACTAAAAGGTTTTACAAGGTCCCCTATGAACGCTTTAGGAAGACATATTTTAGTAGAATTTACTGGTTGCAATGCTGACGTTTTAAATGATGTTTCAGCTATTGAAAAAAGCATGATCCAAGCCGCCCAAGTTGCTGGTGCGACAGTGATCAGCTCTAATTTCCATCACTTTTCTCCATGGGGAGTATCTGGTGTTGTTGTTATTCAGGAAAGCCATTTGGCTATCCATACGTGGCCTGAATATCGTTACGCTTCGGTGGATTTATTCACATGTGGCGAAACAGTAGATCCATGGGTTTCGTTTGAACATTTAAAACAAGCCTTGGAAGCCACATATTCCGCGATTGAGTTAAATCGTGGTGCTCTGAACATTATCAAGAAATCAGATTACAAACCAACTAACGTTCGTGATTCATCAAATCCAATCGATACAAAAAACTTTAAAATCGCACGTAATGTTTGGTTCACTGACAAAGACGACATGCAGGCATTATCACTTCGCTACACGGGCGATGTATTGTTCGATGAAAAAACTGATTTTCAACAAGTTCGCGTATTCGATACTTTAGCTTACGGAAAAATGCTAGCGATCAACAACATGGTTATGTGCACCGAGCGCGATGAGTTTCACTATCACGAAATGATCGTGCATCCCGTGGCTCAATTAAGCAAAAATTTGAAAAACGTTTTGGTTATCGGCGGCGGTGACGGCGGAACTATTCGTGAGTTATTCAAATACAACTCAATCGAAAAAGTGACGATGGTTGAAATTGATGAAGCTGTTGTAAATGCCTCTAAAAAACATTTACCTACACTCAGCACTGAATTTTCGAATTCAAAATTAAATCTTATCATTGGCGATGGCATCGAACATGTTCGTAATGCAAAAGCCGGAACTTATGATCTTGTGATCGTCGACGGTTCTGATCCTGTAGGCCCAGCTGAAGGTTTATTCACTAAAGCATTCTACTCAGACTGCGCTCGCGTATTAACAGACGACGGCATGCTAGTTACTCAAGGTGAATCGCCAATGTTCCATACGAATACATTTGTTGAGTTAAATCACTGCCTAAAAGATATCTTTGGAATCCAAAAGGTTCACACAATGTTATTCCACGCTACGACTTACCCGTCTGGCATGTGGTCATTGATGATGGCGTCTAAGAAAGATATCAGTCCAAAAACTGATATCGATACTGCAAAAACAGCCAGCTTCGTTAAGCAAAAGAATTTGAAATACTACAACGAAGAACTTCACTCAGCTGCGTTTTGTTTACCAAACTTTGTAAAAACCCTACTCGAAAAGTAGGTAAAATGAATCCAACGTCGAGTTCCATATTATTATGTGCTTTGAATTCGACGTACCAACACGCGGCCTTTGGGCTGCGTTACTTGTATGCCAATCTAAAAGAACTCAAAGATCAAACTCGCATCGTTGAATTCACAATCTCGCAAAGCCCACTAGAAATCGTCGAAAAAATTCTATCACTAAAACCAAAAATTGTAGGTTTTGGTGTTTACATCTGGAATACAGACGAAGTTCTTAAAGTTATTCGCTACCTTAAACAACTTGAACCCAATTTAATCATTGTTCTTGGTGGCCCCGAAATTAGCTACGAAACCGAAGGGCAAGATCACGTTAATTACTGTGACTACATTATCAAAGGTGAAGCTGATTTTTCGTTTTATAACCTATGTAATGACATTTTGGCTGGGCAACCGATGGATAGCTGGAAGAAGATTTCGCAGCAACCTCTGCCAGATATTAAATCGATCGTGTTGCCTTATGATTTGTACACAGATGAAGATATTCAAAATCGTGTTCTTTACGTCGAAGCCTCTCGCGGATGCCCCTATAAATGTGAATACTGCTTATCCTCTTTAGACGTATCTGTTCGTAATTTCGCAGTGGAGCCGTTCCTTGAGCAAATGCAAAAGTTGATCGATCGCGGCGCTAAGCAATTCAAGTTTGTAGATCGCACGTTCAACCTAAGCCCAACGATTTCTGAATCCATTTTAGTTTTCTTCTTGAAACAAATCGACAAGGGCTTGTTCCTGCATTTTGAAATGGTACCTGATCGATTGCCAGACAATTTGAAAGAATTAATCAAACAATTTCCGGATGGCACTTTGCAATTTGAAATTGGTATTCAAACTCTGAATGAAACCGTATCTGCGTTAATCAGTCGTCGCCAAAATCATGTCAAGATGAAGGAAAATTTCCAATATCTTCGCGAAAACACAAAAGTGCACACGCATGCAGATTTGATCGTCGGCCTACCGGCAGAATCGATCGACAGCTTCAAAAAAGGTTTTGATCAATTGATCGAATGGGACCCAGATGAAATTCAGGTTGGAATCCTAAAACGCCTGAAAGGCACGCCTATCATTCGTCACCAAGCTAAATTTGAAATGGTCTATTCAGAAAATACCCCGTATCAGATTTTGAAAACTAAAGATTTAACGTTTCAAGAGCTTCAACAAATGAACCGCTTTTCACGTTATTGGGATATGATCGCAAACTCTGGTCAGTTCAACTTAACGATGGGTTTTCTAAAACAAAAAACTAACGTTGAAGGCCATTCGTTCTTTGATTTGTTTTTCAATCTGTCTCATTATTTATATGATCGTCACCGAGGAACGTTTGCGATCTCGCTGATGAATTTAACTGAATCGGTATTTAAATATCTAGCCGATGTTTTGAAAGTTCCTGTGGAAGAAGCCGCAGAACTAATCTATCGCGATTTTTGTACTCGTAAGAAGCGTGATATTCCAGGCTACCTAAAGCCTCATTTGGATATTGCCATCGTAAAATCGGCACAGAATGGTCCTGCTAGAGAATCCGCACCGTCGGATAGCCTGCGTAAACGCCAAGCTAATCATTCAACTCAAGAAGCGGTTGTTTGATCTAGCAGTCTTTGAATTTCACCTAAATCTAAAATTTCAACTTTAGTTAAATCGGAACTCATGACTTTCTTTTCTGTTCTGCTTTTTGCAATTTTGTATACCGATACCATATAGATCGACAGGATGATTAATCCGAGCCAGCTCAGGAAAATCATCATAGTTCCAAAGATAAACGCACCACGAGTGGCTTTTTGATAATCAGCTTCTGTTAAGGCTTTGGCATCGCGGCCTTCCATTTTAACTGGCGCGCCTTGGTCCATCGACCAATACCAACCTAATTTTCCTATATTCAAATTAAGATTTTTAATTTTAAAATCTGAGAACGATTTATGAACGATGTACAAATTAAAATTGGCGATCAAAAAAGTTACGAACGCTCCAACGGCACCTATCGCTACTATTTCTGGCATATTTCCTCGCGCACCAGCTTCACGTTTTACACTCTAGTTCTAATAAATAACTGCTCTGCTCCGCGCGCACGAATGCGTTCGTGCCGACAATATCCACTAGTAAAATAGAAAACAATCCACCATCAATCAATATCCCAAGAAATGTCGCCGGATCGACAGAACGACGAACGACTGTCTCGCCTTCGCGGCAGCTAGCTTTCTTACCAACGAAAGTCACGCGTCCTCGTTTAGGGATAGTGACTTCAAGTGGCTGCTCGGGTCCTGCGATTCCACGATAAACATCATTGATGTATATTTCAGTATCTGGAGCTGTAGATAGAATTTCAATTTGATCAGTGGATCCGTGCAGAATCGTCGCACACGATATTAATTGAAACGATAAAACTAAAAGCAGCACTGTCCGACAAATCCGCATATATCTTTAGCTATACAGTGTATGAATATTGACATCAATAAAATTAATTCATCTACTTGTCCTTATCATGTTTAAAATCGCGCTTACTCTTCTGCTATCGGCTCACTGTGCATTTGCCTATTTAGTTTCAAACGATGACAACTATTACGTTTATCGCACTCCACATGTGCACTACATTTTGACTGAGTCTGATTTTAAATACTTGCCAAAACTAACCGCGCAAATGCAACGAAGCGAAAAATTGTTTGAAAGAGAATTTTCCTGGGCTTTGGACGAAAGAACCTCTCTCGTTGTAACGTCAAACAAGAATCAGGTCGCTAATGCCTTTGCCACTATGTCACCGAATAATATGGTTGTATTCTATAAAGGCGGAATTGATTTTCTAGAAACTTCCGCAACGCCGTCTTGGATCGATACTCTGTCTAGCCATGAAGTCGCGCACGTTTATCAGCTCAACGCCAAAAACCAGCTTGGTGCATTTTTAAAGAAGATATTTGGTAATCAAACGTACATACCTATTCCTGTGCTGTCTTGGCCGATTTTTATCTCACCCACAGCTATGCTGCCGACTTTCATCGTAGAAGGAAATGCGGTATTGAACGAATCGCGCCTGAATCAAGGCGGTCGTCTGCTGAGCGGTGAGTCTCTTGTTCTAGTATCAGAACTAATCCACAGTGGAAAATCTGATTTGCGCTATTTAATGAACGCGAATCTTGAATTCCCCTTCGGGACAGAGAAATACATCCTAGGTGGATTTTTCCAATCTTACCTTGCTGACAAATATAGTTTCGCGACACTCAATCGATTTTTCGTCAATCACGCCGAAAACAATATCAACCCATTCGATCTAAAATCCTCGTTCGCCGCTACATTTTTCGCGGGCTATGAAAAACTATATCAAGACTTCCAAGACTCTGTCAGAACCAAACAAAAGAGCTACAATGCCTATCGAGGCAGCAGCGTCACGACCTCTCTGACGAAACCAGAGTTTAAACGAATAGAAGATACGATTTATTTTTTAACGACATCGGATGCCAAATCACCAAACACACTGAACCTGTTTAATACCGCGTCTAAAGAGTTAAACAGCCAACGATCGTACTTAAAATCGGGTCGAGTCTATCGTGTCGACAACAAACTCTACACCTCTACAAGTTACTCTCAAAATGAAAGAAACATTTTCTTTGCATTGGTGGATGACAAATATAACTTCAATCCTCTTTTCAAAGATAAGTACGTAACCGATATCGAAGGATCCAATGTCAGCTACTTTGACATGACTCAGTCCTTCGACCGCGGTGTTCTTTATCGCAATCAAGAACGAATTGCTGAAACCGAATCTAAAGCCCTGCTGGATAAAAGCGGCAATATTTACTACTTTAAACAAGAAGCCGGTTTAAAAGTACTCTACAAAAATCATGAAAAACTGACATCGTTTGAATCCTACTATGCACTTCTAACCGACATTATTGACGCTAACGAGATTTATTTTGTCTCTAACTCACAGAATGGCGCTAGTTTGTTTTGCTACTGCAAAGGTACGATCAAGCGCGTATTACCATACGACAATGTGATGTCGGCAATGAAAGGAAGTAACGGCTATCTAGTATCGTTTCTAAATGCAGATCGATATCATGTCACCTTTATCGAAAATCCACAGGCGATCGACCAAAGACCGTTTGATATAAAAAATCAATTATCTGCGGAATACTTTAAATCCCATGTTCCCATTGAAGAAACTCAAATCACAGAAATACCAAAACCGTATTTAAGCCTATCGGAACTGCGTTTCTCCGAATACTCGATGAGTTTTCTTTATTCTAAGGCCCACACCACAATGCTGAACTCTTTCAATTGGATCGATCCACTTTTTTACTCAAGTCTGTCAGCTACTTTTTCGCTATCGAACAAATTGGCGTACAATCAATTAGGATTTCAATACCTGCCGTATGCGACCCAGTTCTATTTATCAGGAACGAATGAAACTGAGTTCTACTTTGACGAGACAGAAAAAGTGACGACTAACTCGTATCGAGTCAACATGGAAAACACTCTGCTAAGCAAGCGCTTTTCAAGCATAAAGGTCGGACTCGATTTCCAAGGTGATTCTAACAAATTTTTCAAAAATGATATCAGCACCATTTATTTCACCTATCAATATTATGAAGCGTACTTTCTGAACTACCGACCCTACACTCAATTTTCATTCACTCCATCGATTGAAAAATCGGCTGGTCGAACGTCACAAAGCTATAGCCTGAACGTCAGCAAGAATCTTTTCTGGGATTTATACCTTAGCATCGGACTTTCTAAAAATGATTCTGAGTATTTCAAACTAGAAGCTGCTTCGCCAACTCAAAATGGTTTCTTTAAACGTGGATTAAGTACTCCTATTTATTATTCCACGCTATACACGTCGAACGTAACTCAGGGCAATCTCGAATTACTATACGAGGTACCCTATTCAAAATACTTCTATCGCTTCCCAGTGTCGGTGCGTCGACTGGCGCCGTTTGTTGGCTATCAAAAAAGCCATTCAAAAGAATTTTTCTATCGTACAGATATCGACGATCTTTCATTCGCCACTGCGGGGCTAGAAGCCGAGTTACTTGTATTCCACGTAAATCCAACGCGCGTTCGATTGCTCTCAACCGAAATTACCATAGAAGATAAAACGGAATCACATATTGGATTAGAAATCAGAACTGGTTTTTAGTAGAAATAGGAAGCGCCAGCTAAATACCTAATTTCTTTATTTTGCGTATCGTAGACAGAACTTAATCGAATCGAAT
Organism: Bdellovibrio sp. 28-41-41; assembly: GCA_002256935.1. GTDB lineage: Bacteria > Bdellovibrionota > Bdellovibrionia > Bdellovibrionales > Bdellovibrionaceae > UBA2316. Next base: position 20,504 of record NCGL01000029.1, on the reverse strand, counting down.
AATTCACTTCTATAAATCGAAATGCCTCGATTCCAAATTCTCTGGACTGAATGTTTAATTTCAAATTGGCGATATGATTAAAATAGAAAACATCCACCTTGGGAAATAGCTCAGTTCGAAACTTATCGCCGATAAAATGCAGTCTTGAAAAATAAAGCCAATCTTTCAGATTCAACATATAGCCCGCAGAAGCCTCTAAAACGAGTTCTTGTTTACTTCTATAAAACAGTCCGCCGCCATACGAAATGGGTGATCTTAAAAATGAAACCGGTTCCCCGGCTAAGAAATTAAAAATCTCGACCTCTGCTAAAATCGGTTGTTTATCTTTATCCGTCCGAACTTGAAGATTGAAAATATTTATCTCGGACAAGCTATGGCGGTATATCAATCTTTCGTTAAGTAAATTCAAGTCAAGCCCGGAGCCCTCTTTATTTCCAACTATACCGATGGAGGACGTGCGTGAACGATCATCCACCTTGATTTCAGGCAGAGTCCCGGCTTTGCCAGAAGTCTCAGTATCTACCGGCAGACGGCTCCGAGCCGTTAAAAGTTTTAAATACTGATTTTCATCAAGCTTTGGCTCATTAATTTTTTTGTCCAAAATAACATAATCTAAACTGCGCGCATCTAGGCCATTATAGTTTCCTAGCTTGGCTTCGTCGCTAATTTGCAGTTTTTGTTTTTCAGTCAGCCGATCATCCATCTGCAAAAGCTGAGTTTTCAAAGACGGTCGATAAAAATATTTTTTATCTTTAATTGCGGATGAAATGTTTAGGAAACTTTCAAGCGGCATCGTCCACGGCTTCATCTGCAAACTAGTTTTTACGGGTCGACGCTGTAGGTAATCTATCAAGCGTTCTAATATTCCGGCGCAATTGTTATTCATAAACGTGTAATCCACATAGTTAGAATCAAATTCATAAATAAATAAAAGCAATCGGCGCTTGGCGATGTCATCGAAATCAAGATCCAGTTCCCAAATATCACGGCCCTCAAGGTCACTATAGTCTTTGATCAGCTGATGATACGGCAGAAATACGAAACCGCCGGGGTATTGGCCAAACAAACCTTTCAGCGCATACAGCGCATCAGTATCATCTCCTGTTTGTGCCGAAAAATTTATCCCATAGTTGAGTAAATCAGAGTTTTGATTTCTAGAAACGAGTTTTAAAAACAAATGCCCGAAACTGGATGCTGGGTTTTTAATGTAACCGGTTGCAAATGACATTCTCACAGAATCCAAAGCGAGTTTCTGGCTCCACTCTTCGAACGCTTTGCATTGGTGACCGGATTTACGAAATTGTGGAAATACAGCAAGGACTAGCTCGTATCGTGCGACATAATGACAATACTCTTCTTGCGGAATTTCTTCTGGGACCGACAAACGCCTAACTGTTTCTTTCAATTCGTCTTCGGGACTATATTTTCCAGTGGAAGAAAAGAAATAATGTTTGGATTCTACTAACGACGTATAGCCGGCACGATCGCCGTCATAAAAAAAATGCCCAAGCCATTCCGGACTATGAGCAAATTCAGTGATCTTGCTATCAAGATCACTTACTTCAGATAGTGAGATAGAACTAAGACATATGGCAATCAGCCAAACGCGTAGAATTTTCATTGATCACTTGGTTTAAATTTTCGATAAACTCATTCGGTTTAACATGGCTATGCGGTTGAATTTTTCCAAACTCAGTTCTAGACACTTCGATGAATATTTTCTTTGAACTATCAGTTTGGCATCCATATAAAGACGCTAAAGTTTCTACTTTATCGCCCTGACCCATAGACATTTGGCGAATTATTTCATTTTGATTAACTTCAACATAATATTGAATTTCCTTATCTTTCATAACAAGACCGCTTGAAGAACATCCCGATGTTCCCGAAGTAATACCTAGTGGCTGAGTTAAAAAGAAACTGTTCGTGGTCATTGCAAGAAGTTGCAACCCCTTAGAATTTTTACTGATTATCACTGAACCTAAGCCGCAACCTGCGTCGCCGGCTGCCCACGATGAAAATGAAGTAAAAGCAATTAGTAGACTCACAAGTGTTAAAACTCTTTTCATAAGAAACTCCTTTTCTTTGTAGTATTATCATCGTCTATATTACCTCTATGAGGAAGGAAAAAAAGAAATTGCATATATAATTAATGCTTATATCCTGAGTATCCAAATATTAACGCTAAACAAGGAGTTTTTATGTTAAGAAATTTATTGGTCCTAACTACGGCTATTTTTATGTCGACAGCGTTTTCCGCTGATAAAAAAGAAAAAAATGCAGCTGCTAAAGATGCAAAGACAGAAACACTAGCAGTCGATACAACAGCTAGCACAGTTGTATGGGTTGGTTCTAAAAAAGTGGGCGAAACCAAACACACTGGCCACATCAAAGTTAAAGAAGGTAAAGTTGATTTGAAAGATGGTAAATTGACTGGTGGCAATTTCACTTTCGATATGACATCAATCACCAACGACGACTTAAAAGACAAGCCAGAATACCAAACTAAACTTGTAACTCATTTGAAATCAGATGATTTCTTCAAGGTTGACAAGAATCCAACTTCTGAATTCAAAATCACTGCTGTTAAAGAAAAAGATGGCAAACCATGGGTAGTCGGCAAATTAACTCTAGCTGGAAAAACTGAAACTGTAGAATTTCCTGCAACCGTAGAAACAAAAGATGGCGTTACAACTGGTAAAGCTAAATTTGAAATCGATCGTACTAAATGGGGCGTTGTTTATGGCGCTGGCAACCTTTTCAAAGAATTGACAGCTGACAAAATTATCAACAATAACTTCGAATTAGATTTGACTCTAGTTGCCAAAGGCGGCGCCACAGCGGCTCCGGCTCCAACAGCTAAAAAATAATTAGCTACTTTTAAAATTTAGCTTATACGGGCTCCTTAAGGGGCCCTTTTTTATTTGCCGGCCCATTCTAATCTGATTATACCCATAAGAGATGAATACGCCAAACCGTTACCTAATTTACCTAATCTACTTCTTACTAACAATTCCAGCCGTTATCATTCTTTTCAAATTTATCGAACCTCGAAAGTTAGCTTCTTTGTTTGCCGCAACGATTTTTATTTCTTGCAGTTTGCTACCAATTTGGGGCGAGCTAAAAAATAAAACAAAATCTAGTTTCGTATTTTGGTCCGCAATTGGATTTCTAGTTTTATTCTCGGCTCCTATGATTATTGTCCGCGTGATAAATTATGATGTCGATTTTTCTTCAATTAGCTTTGGCCCATTATCTGGTCCGGAGTTTCATAAATACTCAAATTACGGTTTTATTATTTTGTTTTGTTCGACGATCGTTGATTTCGTACAAAAAAAACTTCTGCTTAAAACCAAATATTAAGAAGAAAATTCCTAACGTCAGTAAAAACATGCAAATCATCCAAACTGGAAACCCACGAAGAGTAACATGCAGAGGATGGCCAGTCTCTAGACCTTCAAATGTCTGAGCCACGCCGACGAAAACTAAAGACAGGATAAAGATACCGACAGCAAGGCCAAGACAGAAAATGGATGCTATAAAATATCTATTCATAATCTTAAGCCTCACTCGTTAGATACTTACCTGTTAGTTAGATAACAGATAAATGTTCTCTTTTAAGTTTTGAAATCGCCGTTTCTTGGATACCCAAGAATGCCATTGGGAAGTTACCCAGTTTTTGAAAAAATTCTTTATGAGATAACAATTCAGATTCCCACTCTGTCGCATTTACTTTTAATAACTCAGTAAATTTGTCCGCTGATAAATCTAAACCTGACCAGTCAAGGTCTTCATAGCGAGGTTGCGCACCAAGGATCGTTTCTTTAGCGCCCGCATCGTTATTCGTACGTTGAAAAATCCATTTAAGAACACGCATATTTTGTGAATAGCCCGGCCACATGAATTTACCATCTTGATCTTTTTTGAACCAATTAACGATAAAGATCGGAGGCAATTTAGCAGCCCGTTTTTCCATACGCAACCAGTGAGCGAAATAATCGCCAATATGATATCCGCAGAATGGAAGCATCGCCATTGGATCACGACGAACAACACCGACTTTTCCAGTCGCCGCTGCTGTTGTTTCAGAACCAATCGTTGAAGCGAAGTACACTCCATGGTTCCAATCTTTAGTTTGAGTGATCAATGGAATCGTGTCGGCACGACGACCACCGAAAATGAAGGCACTGATTTCTACGCCGTCCGCTGATTCCCAATTTTCATCAATAGAAGGACATTGAGACGCCGGAGACGTAAAGCGCGCATTAGGATGAGCTGCTGCTCGGCCATTGCCTGGAGTCCAAGCCTGACCTTGCCAGTCTGTCAATTTAGCAGGCGGAGTATCCGTTAGACCTTCCCACCAAACATCGCCGTCTTCAGTAAGCGCCACATTTGTGAAAATAGTATTTTTAGAGATAGTTTGAACTGCATTTGGATTTGTACGTAAGCTTGTCCCTGGCGCTACACCAAAGAAACCCGCTTCTGGATTGATCGCACGCAAGATACCGTTACGGTCCACTTTGATCCACGCGATATCATCACCCACAGTAGTGATTTTCCATTTACCTAATTCTTTAGGCGGGATCATCATGGCAAAGTTAGTTTTACCGCATGCACTTGGAAAAGCCGCTGCTACATATTTCTTTTCGCCTTCTGGAGACTCAACACCCAAGATAAGCATATGTTCAGCTAACCAGCCTTCTTTGCGGCCCATGTTTGAAGCTAAACGCAAAGAGAAACATTTTTTACCAAGTAAAGCATTACCACCGTAACCGCTACCAAAAGACCAAACTGCATTTTCTTCTGGAAAGTGAACAATGTATTTTTCATCTTTATTGCAAGGCCAAGAAACATCTTGCTGGCCTGCTGCTAGAGGCGCGCCCACCGTATGAAGACATTTTACGAATGGAGCGTTACCCATAACATCAAGAACTTGTTTACCCATTCTTGTCATCACTCGCATGTTGATTACGACATACGGAGAATCTGTGATTTCAATACCGATTTGGGACATTGGTGAACTGATAGGACCCATGCAGAATGGAATCACGTACAGTGTACGACCCTTCATGCAACCCTGAAATAAGCCGTTGAGTTTAGTTTTCATTTCAATCGGGTTTACCCAGTTATTTGTGGGACCCGCATCATCCGGAGATTCTGAGCAAATAAATGTACGGTCTTCAACACGGGCAACATCTGATGGATCAGAAAGAGCTAAGTAACTGTTAGGTCGTTTAGCTTCGTTCAATTTAACTAAAGTCTTTGAAGCGATAAGTTTTGAAATCATTAATTGGTTTTCAACTTCTGAGCCGTCACACCAGTGAACACTGTCTGGTTCACATAGATTTTTGATTTCATTTACCCAAGAAACAAGTTCTTCATTTCCAATAGCCAACTGATGTTCTGCAATCACGGAAGTCTCCTAAAATAAGCCAGTTACGTATTTACTCTGTTTGCTTAATGTATGGTAGATACTTAAAAAATATCCGTTAGACAATAAACTAATTAAATTTTGGACATAGTTTTCCCTTTTTTCTGCTCTTGAATCCACTTATTTACACGTTTTTCGAGGACAAAAAGCGACAGGGTCCCTTGGCCAAGAACCACATCATGAAACTTTTTTATATCGAATTGATTTTTCAGCTCTTTTTCGGCTTTTTTACGCAATTCGATGATTTTTAGTTGACCAATTTTATATCCCAAAGCTTGTCCCGGCCATACCGAATAACGCTCAACTTCTGACTCTACATCCTTGATATCAGACGCTAAATTAGAGGCCATATAATCAATCGATTGCTGACGACTCCATCCCTTAGAATGGATTCCAGTATCAATCACTAAACGAACCGCTCTTAACATCTCGCTCGATAAATGTCCTAAATACTGTTTGTCGTCTGTGAACAAACCCATTTCGCGACCTAGATATTCCGTGTACAAAGCCCAGCCTTCAACGAATGCGTTCGAGTTAAAGATTTTGCGTTGGTATTCTGTAATTTTGTCTTTTAATTCAAACGCGAGAGCCAACTGAAAATGGTGACCTGGGACAGCTTCGTGCAATGACAAGCTAGTCATCTCCAAAATGCTATTACCTTTTAGATTGATTGTGTTCACAACAAAACGACCGTAACTTTTTAGCTCTGTTGGTTGATTGTAACTGGCCGCTGGAGCGTCTCCGTTTTCAGCTTCAACTACTTTGTAGTCCGCTTTAGGCGTTAGGTTAAAATACTTAGGAATCTGTGCATCGATTTTTTTTCTAACTGAATTGTAGCCATCAATCGCTTCTTTGGGAGATTTGAAATACGAATTAGGATCCTCCACAACAAACTTTAGGAACGCTTTAAAGTCGCCTTTAAATCCCATTTTCTCTTTGATTTTGATCATTTCACCTTTGATACGAGCGACTTCACCTAAACCAATTTTGTGAATCTCTTCTGGCGTCTTGTTTGTATTTGTATTTAGTTTAACTAAATATCGATACCATTTTTTCCCGGTTGGCAAAGTGCCGTAACCAAAATCTTTACGACATTTGGGTAAATATTCCTTTTGAAAAAAAACGTCAAACTTTTCAAAGCTTGGGATAATATTTGTCGTGATCATTTTTTTGAAATCAACCTGAATTTTCTCTTTATCTGATTTAGAGAATTCTTTCGGCATAATTAAAATTGGACGATAGAACGGATTCTTTTCTACATCTTTAGTTAAACCCTCTTTATACGTACCAGGAACTTTTTCAGCGATTGGGCAGCTAAGAAGTACTTTCTTTTGTAACCCCTCCTGCAACACTTTGATTTGACGATCAACGTAAGCCGGAAACCCTTCCGCGCGAGATACGTAGGCTTCGTAATTTTTTACAGTTGAAAACGGAAAGTTCGATAGACTTGGGCTTGATGATTCAAGGTAGTCCGTTAGGCGAGTCCATTTATTATCCATTGACATAGATTCATATGGAAAATCAAATCCACCTAATGCCGTATCAAGATCTTCTTTGAATAAATCGTAAGTAATTTGGTACGATTCATCTAACTTGGCCTTATCGATTTTTTTCAAATCTTTGATTGTTTGAACAATTAAAGATTTTTGTTTGGCTTTAAGTTCTGGAGATAAATAGTCACCAAATTTTCCAAGGTCTTCTTCAACATTGAAATAAGGTGCCGCAAAGGCGTCTAGATGTTTTACTTGTTCTGTGTAGCTGGTCACTAGCTTGTTAAGAGCATCGACTTGAGCATGAACTTGAAAAGAAATAAATACTGAAACTAAAAAACTAAAAAGAATTTTTAACATAGGACTTCCCCTAGGGATGGATGTTGATGGGCGGAAATATATTAAAAATACTTTACGAGGTCATCTGGTAACGTTCCTGAAACTGAGATTTTTTTCTTAATCTTAAGATCACGCTTCCCCCTACCCTTTTATATTAGATCTGAGGCCAAACAGCGTTGGCCGTCCCTTTGCTTTTACGGAAACCCAAAAAAGGGGACCAAAAATGAACGCAGCACTTTACACACGACCGTGGTTTCAGGCGAAACCTATACCTTCCGCCCTGGCGGCCAATAGACTCTCACGCATTAAAGTAAAAGACTATAGTTTGATTGGCTTTAGAGACCTTGAGGCTGAAAATGAAACTCTGACTCATCTTGAATTTTTAAAAACTCAGTTTAAATTCAGTCTTCCGAAGCTTTACACGTTAGTCTCTCAAAACAGGAAAATATCGATCAAAGAAACCTTAAGCGGTCCTCAGCGCCTTTTCTTAAATTTTGAATCGTTTAAATGGAGTGAGCTATTTTTTAATTTTTTCCGTCAGATCGTGGGGCCGTCGACGGAACATTTTGTGTTTCAACACCTTCTATACTCGCTAGACATCTATATCTGCCAGTTTCAGCTCTTAAGTACAGCTATTACTTTGGCTACCAAAAACTCCTCAAATTATGTAAACAGCGCGCTTCAAAGGCACAAAAACCAATTTGAACTGATGTCCATGATTCAAAACCACCAGCACGGAGAAAAATTATTTCTAGTTTTTATATTCGAACTACTTCTTATTTCTTTGGGAAAAAATCACTACACAAGCTGCGCGACGTTCGTGACCAAGGCGGAATCACACGTCCTCCTAAACTATTTCAGCTCACAAGGACTTATCTCAGTGGAGTCAGACAAACTATTCTATTCAGAGGAAAAACTACAAAAGGGGCTGAAAAAGTACTTTGAATTTCGTGGACAAATTTTATTCACTGAACATACAAAAAATATTTTCAGCGAGAGTCTATTTTTACAATTCAAAAATATTTTTGAAGAAAAAGAATCCGTACTCGAACACAAGGCATTTGAGACCTGTTTCACTCACGCATAACTTAAATTTATTTTTGTTTTGTATAACGATTTTCTAATTTTCAACGTCAACGACTGAATTAAGAGCATTTGCTCGACTTGACAAAGGCGCCTAAAGAATAAATGTTGAAAATCAGATAGGAGGTTCTTATGGGAAGTTTGGAAAATATAAAAATCGTATGCACTGGGTTTGAGGTTACTGCTGAGGCCAGAGAAAATACAATTATCGTTTTCAAAAAGTTACTAGATGAAGCTCCCTACGGCGCATTTCTAGAAATTAACTTAGAAAAAGTGGCAAGCGGTATTTCCGGGCGTATTCACATCAGCTCTTTAGGTGGTGAATTTAAGGCCTCAACTATAGATATGACCCCGCAAGATGCCGTTGATACACTTTCTGCATCGATTCGAAATCAAATTATCGAATGGAAAACCACTCGTTTTGCAGACACGTCAGCCGCAGTCCTAGCTTAAAGCAGGAACATTTTACAAGTTAAGTCCGTTGGCATAGGAAGTAGTTTACTGGGTTGGTAGACACTTATGCATGAAGAGTGATTTTTTAAAAAGTAAAAGTCTGTCTATTGTTTGAAATGTTAAAATGACAAAAATAACTTCAGAAGTCCGCCAACTATCATAATTGGCCCACCAATTTTAAAAATCGGTCCGATGCTTACTAACCAAGTAGATTGGCGTTCAGAATTTCTGCTAACGGGCAGTTTTCCTGTCCCTTGAAAATAGACGGAAAGACCACCGACGATCATCAAAATACCACTTAATACGCCCGATACTGCTAGATCCACCCGCCCCTCCCCTTTTATAGTCTTAGAGGTCTTCGCCGCAACTTACAACAGAATTTCGCTCCAACAAGCACTAACGAGAGTAGTTGCCTAGCGCAAAATCGAGGCGTTGGTTGGATGATCATGGCCCTTCTTTATTTTGTTTCCGATTTAGTTCTTGCGATTTTATTTGAACCCCTAATACTGTTATTTATTTATATCAGTAGGCACGTTCCATTCTTAGCCCACATGCGCGAGACAAATATATCGGTCGAATTGGCATTAAAATTATTCTAACTGGGAAGTTTTGTCACAATTTTGTCTTTAAAACTTATTAGTTAAAGCTTAGGTCGGCGATTCGTTTGCAAACTCCAGATGGTATAGTGGGAGGAAACTATGACAAGAACAATTCGTAGAGAAATGACCAAAGCACCAGTAAGAATCGGAGACCATGTTTCAATTAATGAGGCCCGGGAAGTAATGCAGACATGGGGTATGCGACATTTACCTGTAACCGATTCCTCAGATAAACTTATAGGGATTCTATCCGAACGCGATTTTTCTAGATTGTTTGGCTCAAAACTCTCAGGGTCTAGTCCAGTGTCCGATATCATGACGTTAAATCCTTACTCTGTATTTCCCGAAACTAGTCTCCAAATCGTCGTTAAGGAAATGGCCGAAACGAAAATTGGTAGTACTATAATAGTTAACTATGAACGTCAGGTTTTAGGAATTTTTACTACGACAGACGCCATGAAAGTGCTGTCAAAAATATTGGATGATGACGATGACGGGGAATATAGAACCATTAATATTTCTGAATATCTTTTCGGACATCAGCAAGGAATCGCATAGAACAAATTTGATTTTTCATATAAATTCACTCGGAAAGGGTTTTATGAATCGTCAAACTGTTATTACTGCTGCGTCTGCATTCGCGCTTGGTATCCTTGAATATCTAAATACAAGTTTGAACGTTGTGTTTTTAGATATACGTCAACTCTCATTACTATTATCTTCTAGAAGAAATAGTAATGATTTGGATTTTTTTCAAAATCTGTAAAATCCTAATTTTTCCATAGTCTTTCAACATTTAGGTGAGAGCTTCCGGCCGGTGCAACAATAGGTCAGGGGTGGCCTTTCTGGGGGGAGTGTTTATGGGACTTAAGTTTTTTGTCATTTTTGTTTCAATTGTATTAGTTGAGGCATCGTATGGAAAGACAACGACTACGACTGACGATAGTTTATTTCCAATCTCAGTGACTAATTCTACTACTACCTCAACTTCAACTAGTCCAGAACTACCAGGAATTCCCAGCACTTCACCGATCACCAGCATCGGAAATATCGGCAGCAGTATTGGCTCGTCTTACTTTCCTTCGACAGGCAGTAACTCAACGGTTACAACGGCGCAAGTTCCGAACGAATTCTATTGTCCACTATTTGAATCCAATCCGTATGACACGATTTTCAAAGCTTTGGACACACTATCAAGCTCAATGAAGGTCAGCACGGAATGTCAGCAGCAATCGAACCAATATAATGATTACACGTCGGATAGCGAAAAAATTCGAAATGTAGTCACGCAATTAAAACAGTTGCAAGCTGATCCCAATTTGTTAGCCAGCACAAGTTCACAGGACATCGAGCGCACCATTCAAGATGCTGTAACCGGCGTCACGAACATCGCAAATAATCTATCGAATAACAAATTATTGAACAAGAACTGCACGTCTAGCCAAACTTCAATTGGCAAAGGTTTAGTTGCGGTCAGTGATATCTTTAGTAACTTAGCCCCGATTGGTTTAGCCTTTGCGGCGGTGAACCCAGCGGTGGGTATAGCGACGAAGCTTGCCTTGATGGGCGGTGTTTACGCATCGTCGGCAATCAAGGGATTTGATCAATATATCAAAGCAAATTCAATTGATATTAGCAGTAGCGAGGTCAGAAAAGCTGTTTTGCAAAACACGTGTCAGTTCGTAAAAGTAAAACAAAAAATTGATTTCCTGCAATTAGGTGAAGATGGCCGCATCAACGACATCGAAGGCAACTTGTTTAAAAATATTGAAGCCTTCCGCGCACGCTATAATTCGTCGTCATCAACGCTGACTTCGATCATGCAGTACAAGTACCAAACGGAAAAATATGTCGCGGATGTAGAATCAAAAATCGCCGATGATAAATACAATTTAAATTTCTACAACGCCAAAGTAGTTGCTGCGAGCGAAGACAAAGAACGAATTTGTTTGGTGGGCTCATCGATGGCGAAGAAAAGTAAAGACACGGAAACATTTCCGGCCAGCGTCGTTAGAAATCTGGAAACTGCGGTCGAAGTCAGTAAATTGAACACGACATCAAGTTCTTCAGATACGTCGACAATTACTACGCTTGGGTCAGGTACGGTAGATCCAAAAGTTCAAGCCGAGTACGATGAATTGTATTTGGCATTTAATAAATCCCGAAATCGCTTAGGCGTACTCGCTGCTAAAGCGATGGGTGATTCAGTGGATGCAGATAAGTCTGTCCCTTTATGTGCGGAAGAAACTAAAATATTTGTTAAACGCATTTATGAAATCATCGTTTATTCTGAAAAACTGGTAAATCAAGAAATTGTCGAGGTAGAAAAACAATTGTCTCAATACGATGAATACAAAGTTTGGAACGCACAGTACGTTAAACTAAAATCGGAGAAAAGCTCCCTAAGTCGCGTTGTCAAAGTTCTAAAAGAAATGTCCAGACCAGATGCAGTGTATATCCGCAGTGAACTTGATCAGCGATTACAGGAATTGAAAGCCAGCTTATTTCGTGCCAACACGATTTTTGGAGTTTCGACGGGAAAGTCTCCCGTCTATGCTTGGCTAGATAACAATATGGATATGCATAGAACATCGTTAAGCAAGTTCACGGACACCTTAAAACTTTTGCAAAAGGGAACATTCCAATTAGCAAAAGACAAAAAGACAGCGGTAAGAAACGAACCTAAAAAATCTGCAGAGGAAATGGACAAAGCCCTGACGCAGGATTTGGGCTCACTATCAAAATTGGCTAACCTGACAATCAAAGCATTGCCAAGTGGATCGCGTCAGCACGAAATCGCCTGTCAGCAATTACAAGAAGGCTACTTATACTACAAAGCTTCAAAAGACTATTTAGGATCCGCACAATTCATGTGTGATATGATTGATCCCTATGTGGGCGACACCAGCGAGCAAATCATTAAAATTTGTCGCGGCGGAAAGACATTTAATTCCAACGTCAAATCCAAAATCCAAGAACGAAACGACAAGATGAAAAATAAATCCAGCGCAAGCACGCTCAGCGTAGATGATTTCGGTCGCTTAATGAATATAAAGCGCAAAGAATTGAAATGCCCGGTGGCTTCAATTAATGTGGTCGATTGAATCGATCTCCGGTTCGCTTATAGGAAAAAAGAAAAACCGAATTTAGAGAAAATTGCCCGATTGTATTGGGTTGCCGGGCTTACGCAGCGTCAAGTCGCTGAGAGGGTCAGCGTACGCCGCGCGACCGTGGCTGATGCTGCTAAAAAGTTTAAAACGCTATTTGAAAATCAAAGGGATCAGGAAGGCTGAACTTTTCAGGTCAGCCTTCGCCAAGGAAATCATACCCGGTCGACTTTAGGTCACGCCCACTTCGCTTTAAAGGGCACCCTAGCCAGTATCTCTAGTTAACCTCTAATCATTACCCTCAAACAAGAATCGGTCAACAAAGCGTGCCTTCCCGAAAAACTAGAAAATGTCTCAATCTAATAGGTTTAGGAAAGATGATTAAGTCTGCATTATTGAAAAATACCAAAGCATTTATTTACCTAACGACAGATGGTGCAATGGGATCTACTCAAAGTGATATTCCAGGTGCAGCGTGGGTTGCAGATAGAGGCGTTGGAGGTATTCAAGTATTTGTTTTGGTAGATCCAGCAGCTGCTATACAATCCAAGAATTATTTTATTGGTGCATTTTCATCTGATCCTGATGCACAGGCGGTTGATCCAAACTCAATTGCCGGTAACGACACAGAAAAAGCTGCGGCCATAGTTGTCTGTAATTATATTCATTTTGATGATCCATCAGCAGACTGTTCAGGGGTAATAAAAAATAAGCTAACAGCTGATGAGATTATAGAGGCAAAGGTTTTAAAATAAAAAAAACACTTTAGATTAAGGACCGCCTTTTTAGGGTCCATCAAAATTTCCACAAAATAAAAAGAACGGCTTTGTCCATAAAGGTTAAGCCGTTCTTTAATTTAAAGCCTTGGAAAGAAGGGATTTTTGGGGAATACTTTTTAATCCACGAATGGAAGGTTTTGACCCGTTTTTGACAAAGCTACAACGGCGCCAGAGTCTAGAATGGAAACCGATACGAGAGGATCATTCGGATCATCTAGAATTGCAAACTGCGAACCTTTATTTAATACTAGTATTTCAAACTTCATTATCGAAGTTGAGGTTCCAACGTTAAATTCATTGTTTGATACTATTCCGAAACTTCCAGGAAAAGGCCCGCCACCTATTACAATTAAAGCGTTAATTCGGGATTTATCCTTCAAAATGACTTCTAAAATGAAGTGGTCTAAGTTTAGTTATTAATTCTAGAATATCTTTTTTACTTCCCTCATTCCCAGAACCATCAATTAATTGCTTGCGCACATAGGAAATCAAAATATTCTCAGAGGGTAGTGTCGATTTTTGCATAAACGTTTGAGAGCTCGGGGAATTCTGCGCCAAGTAGACCGCCAATGCATAAACGCTTTCTGGGGTTATTTCAGCAATTGCGGTCGATTTCAAAATGCGACGTGCAAGGATCGCCTTCTGATAAGTAACCCCCGAGCGGGCGCTGTCTTGGCGCATATACAGCATAAGATCTAGTAATTCATAATCATTAAATTCGCGAAAATGATTCCTTAAGTAAACAGCGTGTTCTTCTAAAGAACCATTAAGCTTTTGTTCAACCAGTTCCAACGTAGTGACTTTTTTATCACTTAAATAAAATCTTTCACAAATTATTTTCTTTATCGGTATAGAATGCTTACTTTGCGTGTCTGAATAAGCGACACATGTTAATAGTAGCGACAATAAGACAATGGCATACGCCGTTATTTTTGATTTTCTCATAATGATCTTTTAAAGTGCAGATTTTGTTCCAGTCATGGAATGGGATGTGATTATGTCTACTAAAGTTAAATTAGCCCAGGGATAAATTTTCCTTCTTAACAAACCCATTACCTATTGGAAAAATAATAGCTTGTTTGGAACCGTTCGGGATAGCTATGGGCAAATTGGTAATAGTGGTGAAAATAATACCCAGCAATAGAGCCTGCCGGCATCGATCCCACAAGTGTGATAGGTTCCAGCAGCGATCATGGTCCATAAGGTGCTGGATCCGAGCTAGCCTTCTAAACTCAGGAGTTTGCAACAGCATCCTTATGTTTATCGGAAAGGAGCCAGCATTATCTTCTATAGGATCTAAATTAAATAAAGCTTTATACCAGTCTCTGCTTTCAGAGACGTTTAAAACAGAAATTAGGATCGTTACAAATTCTTTAACCTGAAAATTCATATTCTTAGCTACGGCTTTTGGCTGCAACAGGAATTAAAGAAGCAAATCGTTCACGCACTTCCTTATACTCAGGCTCTGCTTCATATCCATTTGGATAAAGTACTACGTCGGGGCTAAGCCCCATAAATGCCGCAAGCTTTAAAGCAATACGAGGTCCAACTTCGCGACGATTCTTTTCTATCGCAGAAAAGTTAGCCTGAGAAATCTTGCAGGCATGAGCCATATCATCTTGTTTAATATTAAAATTAGCCCGAAAAGCTTTGATAAGATCACCCGTAGTTTTTGCGGCCTTGAAAATATCGATAGGTTTTTTAGTTAACTTCTTCATTTCTTACGACCTTTCATATAATCATGCTCATCTGTAATACGAGCAATTTTAATGACTACCTTTTTATCAACGATGCGATAAATAATTCTTCCACGATTGGAAAACGCAGAAGATCTATAGCCAGCCCAATCGCCTTGTAAAGCATGATCAGCCCATTTAAAATCACCACGAATAGATTCAGGGCCATGAACAGAGATTTGCTGAACCCACGCATGAATAATCGCTTGATCATCTGTGGTCAGTTTTTTTGATTTAATGAGTGTCGCAACTTCCTTTTCTACGGCTGAATTTTCGAATTCAACTAACCACATATATACAATATGCCATATCAGTTTTGATATGTCAATACTGACTACATAAAGTGGTTCAATATGAGACTTTTTATGTTAAAAAAGCCTAGCAATTTCAAATTCTTACGTCTAATTATTGAATTTGGTAGGCATCGTCTAAGCACCTGCAATCTCAGTCAAGTGCATGATTTCATTGAAATCCAGGTCCACCTAATTTCGCAGGAAAACCCTGAATTGAAGATTCTTTACGGGCAAGGCCACTCGATCGAAGATGTAGCACGTCTGCTTGGTTTGTCGTTTTCGACCGTCCGAAGACAGCTCATAAAACAGCGAGTGACGCTCAGACCAAATAAATCCGTCAGTTTTATCGGAAATCAACGGCAGACTTTCAAGAGCGGCTCGCCGCCGCCCTATGGATATTGTTACCTCGATGGAGCTCTTCAAAAGGACCCGCGCGAATATCCCGTTCTCCAAATTATCGACAAACAACGTCAGGTCGGACGAACGCCAACGGAGATCGCCCGCTACCTTGCAGATCGGAAATTTAAAACTCGCCACGGTAAGGTTTGGAACCAGGCACTCGTATTCAATGTTGTTCTACGTCTAAAAATATTAGCAAAGCAAAAGGAGTAATTTATGAGCCTCGACAAACTTTTTTCTTGGATCGCCGGAATCGTCATCGCTTGCGCGGCAGTCGGCCAGCTCGACGCTCTTCAAAATTGGCTCATGCGAGCTCAGGCTTGTAGGGGGCCGGTTTTAAAAGGGGCCATTTTAGCCCAAGGGATATCGGCAGAAACTTAAATCTGTGGATTTTAAAAATAAAATTTGAAAGACACCTTAGGGTCCATCTAAATCACATCGAAAGAAAACAAAAATCATCGCGATTGAGTTTTAGAAATTATAAATTTTCTTCGTTCGCAGACTCCGGTGGACCTTGTTGCTGAAAATAATTTAAAAAATTTCTGAAATAAAAAATCAATGGTCCCTTTTGCTATGGCTTTAAGCCTGGCCCATGGGACTTCCAGATCGTCGCTTTTGGTCCCTTTTCAAACCGTCACCTACAGCGGAGTTCATTTTTTCTCCGGCTTTGTTAGGAGTTGTGGCGATATTTCTTAATACAGGTATTGGGGTTTGGCTCTATAGTGCGCGAATGCAAGCGAGAACGCTATCCCTTCAGATGTGTGAACAAACCTTTTCTTGATCTTTACAGTCAGAATATGTATTTCCATTTGACATGATAATTGGAATTACATATTCTAACTGTGATGAGTGACTACCCACGTCTTTTAAATCTTAAAGTTCTTCTAAAGCAGAAAAGTCACTTCCTTTTTGGAGCTAGAAGTACAGGTAAAAGCACTCTTATTCATACAAACCTTGGCGACCAGGCCCAAGTTTATGATCTGCTTGATGATTCAGTTTTTGAACGTCTGGCCAGAGAGCCTCAAATACTTTCCCAAAAATTGGAAAAAAAAATTATTGTCATTGATGAAATCCAACGTCTTCCGAAACTTTTAAATGAAGTTCACCGTATATTGACGAAATCCTCGGTAAGATTTCTGCTTACAGGCAGCAGTGCTCGGAAATTGAAATCCGATTCCGTAAACTTGCTTGGCGGTCGAGCCTGGCAATCTCATTTATACCCACTAATCAGTGATGAAATTACAGATTTTGATCTCCTAAAATATTTAAATGTGGGTGGGCTGCCTCACGTTTATTTAAGTTTGCATCCTCAAAATGAACTCAAAGCGTACGTCAATTTGTATTTAAAACAAGAAATCATGGCAGAGGCATTAACTCGAAAGATAGAATATTTTCTAAATTTTCTGGATATTATTTCTATTAATAATGGCGAAGAGCTTCACTACCAAGGCCTTTCCAATGACTCGGGAGTGCCAGCCCGAACGATTCAAAACTACGTTCAGATTCTAGAAGACACGCTCTTGGGTTTCGAGTTAAAGCCCTACGTCAAAACTAAAAAAAGGAAAGCCATCACCCGTTCCAAATTCTATCTGTTTGATTTAGGAGTCACCAACTACCTAGCTAAACGCGGTAAAATCGAAGAAAAATCTGAATTGTATGGAAAAGCTTTTGAACATTTTATTATAAGAGAAATCAAGTCTATTTTAGAATATCGACAGACTGATACAGAATTATTTTATTGGCGAAGCACAAGCCAGCAAGAGGTTGACCTCATCATGGGAAATAGCATCGCAATTGAAATTAAATCTACGAATCAAACCAATGAATCACATCTTAAAGGGCTTAAAGCACTAAAAGAAGAAGGTCAGATCAAAAGATTTGTTGTTGTATCCAATGACAAGTTAGAAAGAAAGATCGATGGCTTTGAATTTATATACTGGAAGAATTTTATCAAGCAGATGCTGAAATACTAAAATGATCTTCACGTATTGAAAATTATAACCCATTTGAGTCATTAATCCGTGAGATGAGAAAAGCCTGCTGTCAATCGAGGGCTAGGACAAATTAAACGCAAAATTCCGTCAAAAAAAAGTATCTCGTTGGTGGATTTTCACGAAAACGGATAAGTTAGCTTATGTTTCTCAAGGTTCCGTGCTCACCACGATTCTCTTTACAGACAGCCCTCTGCACTAGGTGATGAACTTACTGCTAATACAGTGACACCCATGCTTAATTCTTCTGTTTAAAGTTTTGTAGTAAAAAAATCAAATCAAAAGAATCTATGAATAGCTGCCCTTCCACCCGAAGTGATTGGAATAAGCCACTCAGACTGATTAGTCTTTCCATTGGCGTCCTGACAAGTAACTATCGTATCATTTTGAGATCCATTGAAAATTTTTGATTAGGGCTTGTAGCTATTTTTCTCGTCCCATTCAAGATATTGAAAGTATTAATAAGTGCACTGGATAAACAACATTATCCAGTGCGAATCATATCTACAGAGCAAAGTTGAATCCAGCGCCAGCATTTTTACGGATTGATTCTATCAGAACGAAAAATCATCAACGTTCGTGATGGGTGTTTTGCTTATCAAGCATAAGTTTTAAAATTTTAAGTTTAATTAAAAAAAACAAATTTTTTGCGCCCCAGGGTAGCCAAGATTTTTTTAGTCTATAAGTGTAAGCATCAAACTGCATACTCTGGGGTGCTACCATGCGGCCCGGCCGCTGAAGTATGTGCTTTAGTACCTCGGTTCCCATAATTCCCGCAGCCATTTCACAACCCATGGGGGTCGAAGGTGCCTTCTTTTTATAAGCATTGGCATAAGATCGATCTACTAGAGATTTTAAATGTAGAAAATGTGGTGCAAAGCCTAAAATAAATCGACAATACTTTTCAATCTGAGATTTCCCTCGAAAACCAAAGTACTGCTCAAAGGTCATCCCCCGAGGATCAAAGGCCACAAACCCCGCGCCCATTCCAATGGGAGCAATAGTGATGGCGGGAATCCCCCGGCGCTTGCAGGCTTCAAAGATTAACTCACGTATATCCAGCACAAAAACGTCAAGGCCGTCTACGTACATATCCACGCCTTGCAGAAACTCATCCATGTT
The DNA here is from genome assembly GCA_002256935.1 of Bdellovibrio sp. 28-41-41. GTDB lineage: Bacteria > Bdellovibrionota > Bdellovibrionia > Bdellovibrionales > Bdellovibrionaceae > UBA2316. The sequence goes on along the minus strand of NCGL01000029.1, from coordinate 1,682 downwards.
TTGTTCGGTGATACCTTCAGCAAACGATTTTATGTTCAACTCAGGATTTATATTGAGCGCGCGCTGGCGAAGAACTTCTACTTTTGCTTTACCTAAGGTGGTCATATCAGCGCCTACTTGCCTATTGAAATTTTGCAATTCAAAAATATCAAAATCGGCCAGATGAAAGTTGCCGATTCCTAGTCGAGCTAATGTAAGCAAATGGACTCCGCCCACGCCGCCCATGCCCGCAATTGCAATCCGCGTCTTTTTGAGTTTTTGCTGTTCAGAGGGCGTGACCCAGCCCAGGTTGCGGCAAAAAGCTATAGAATAATCAAAGCTTGGAGTGCTCATTAGGATACCTTTTTAACGCTTTCATTTGTTAGGACTATAAAGTCATTTAAAAGATAACTAACAAAATCTTTCCAATGAGCGTCGGCCTTTAAGATTCGGATGCCATAAGTGTTATATTTTACGTTTTCCCATTGTACATGACCTCGAATTTCTGCTGTGTGTTCATCGGCAATGCGAATTTGAATTAAAATTATTCCGCTAAGTCTTACGCTAGAAATAACACAAACTCCCGATTCTGAAATGTCCAGGGCTTTAGCTTCGATATTATTTTGAAAGTAAATAAAGCATTTTAGATTTACAGAATGGCGAATATTTCGCCGTTGCCTTTCCAAATCGATAGCTGGCAACACGTGGCGATATTGAAGTTCCGGATAGGCGGCAGATAGACCTAATTTTTCATTTAGATTTAATTCAGAAAATACATTTGATACAGTGTTAAAAAAATAGTCTAACATTTCGGCGGACATCACCGGGTCCGAGGACTTATAAAATTCTCTATTGGGAAATTCAAAATGTGGTAACTTAAGGTCGACAAAATATCGATAAAGATTTTTCTCAGTTTTTTTGTGATCGTAGAGTTCAGAAAATACCTTCCTAGCTGTTTTGATGTTTAGGTAAAGGCCGACTGCTGGCACTCCATTTACAAAACTATACGGTGCGACTTCTGCCTGCGGGAGGCGTTTAAAGCCAAGAAATCCTTCATAAAAATCGCTCATAGTAGGACTAACAGAAATTACTATCGAATCCAGGATCATAAAGCGTTCAGTGTATTCCCAAAAATATTTTAAGAGCGGCAGGAAAAGAGCGCCCCGCTTTTGACGAAATTTAGAATCAATAGCCAAAGAAGAAACTTCAGCAATGACTTCGTTGCGATCTATAAATTCACTCAAATCAAATATTGCGTCCGCTGGCAACCCAAATGAACCACGGCGAATAATAGAAATAGTACCCACGACTTTTCCATCAAAAAGCGCAATCAAAGTGGTCGTCGAAGGCACAGCAAAATATTTTACGATTCGCATCCCCGATATCTGGGGGACAGTGTAACCCAGTTCCACATAGCTATCATGCAAAATTCTATAAGCGTCTGAAAGTTCACCTCGGGTCCTGGCGATTTTGAATGTAAACTGAGAGTCTAAATTTTGAGAGACTTTCAACTGATTGCGCATGACTGCGAACCGAACTTTTCGGGGAAGCAGCGATAGCAAATATCGACTCAATGGAAATCTTCTTCGATCTGAAATACTGTCCTCCCATCCGTCTGTTATTTAATTTATAGAGATAGTTGTGATGGACTGATCGGTGGCGAAATTTAAAACTTAACACTTTAGTCTAATTAGAGAATATGT
>NCGL01000028.1 GCA_002256935.1 Bdellovibrio sp. 28-41-41 | reverse complement strand
GCCTCTGGTCTATTAAAATGCTATATCGAGCAGCTCGAGAAACTAAACGATATCGATAACTAATTCTGTTGACCCGATTTTCATCACATGATTTGGTGGTGCCCGCTTCGCAAGCACGCGCAAGCATTACAAAATAGGGTTTAGACCATGTCATTTTTAAAGCTTTTAATTGCTGTCAGTTTTTCGCTTCCTGCTTTTTCTCGAACACTAGGAGCAGAAAGCGATTCAGGAACAAAAGGTCCCGCTTATTCTGAACTCGTAAAATACTTTGCGACTCTTCCGCAAAAGTACCCTGAATTTATTCAAGTCAGCCAATACGGCAAAACACCAGGCGGTCGCCCCCTTGTCGTATTAAAAGTGTCTTATCCAAAACGTTTTGTAAATCCACGCGTTGTGAGCTCACGCGCACAAACACTAGCGATTCTAATTACAGGAACTACACATGGTGACGAGTATTTAGGAATTGAAGATCGCCTGCCAGAATGGTTCGCCAAAGAAGGCGTTAAAGATCCTGCCATTGCTCCTTATTTCCAAGCGGGCGGCGCGATTTACTTGATCCCAATTTTCAATCCTGATGGTTACGATACTCGCCGACGCGAAAACTCACGGGGCAAAGATTTAAATCGTGATTTCTCTATTCGCCAAGCTAAGTTTGAAGGGTTCACAGAAGTCGAAACCCAAGCGGCTCGCGATATGTTGATCAATCAATTGCAAGTTAACCAACAACGTTTATTAATCTCTATGGATTACCACTGCTGCATCGGTGCGGCTCTCTACCCATGGTCATTTGCTAAAGCTCCTGAGTTACCTGGTGATTATTTAGCTCTTTACAAAGCGTATGGTAAAATCATGCAAAACAATTTCGGCGCTGATTTCCGTGTTGGCAAAACTCCGGATGTTTTAGGCTACTCTGCCATCGGCACTAGCAAAGATTACTACTATGAAAACTATGGTTCTATGAGCTTTACGTTTGAAGGTGAATACGGCATTGAAAAAAACAAATTCGCTCAGCACATTCAGATGTGGAAAAACTTGATTCAATACGGCCAACTGACTCGCGGAATTTTGCGCCGATAATTTACGGTCTGATCGATTCATCGAATGGGATGAAGTCAAAAGAAAATCCCACACTCTGATAACGTGTGGGATTCAAATTTTAATTCAATTTAAAAACTAGATTAGAATGAAACAACTTGAGTTTGTGGCTGACCAGCCATCTGAACTTGAATTTGTTTTGTGCGACCATCCGCCAACTTAACATCTAATGTGTAGTTCCCTGGATCTAACACTTTAAAGAAGTTTCCAGCCGCATTCGTTTTCATTGGCTTTTCACCTTTGTTCTTGATGATTCCAGAAATCGTGATTGTAGCTTCAAGAGGCTGAAAACGTGCTGCTGATACTACTTTTAAGCTCAACATATTTTGGCTCATACGTTGAATCAAGTATGACCACGCTTTTCTATGTTTTACTAGCGTTGGCTCTCTGACTGCGTAATCAGGCTGGAAGCTTTGATTCACTTCCAATGTAAATGATAAAGCGCCAAATTCCCCGTGCATAAAGCCCATTGAATCGCCATCTACAGAATACAACAATTTCCACGGCGTACCAGCTTTGTAAGTTCCTTTGTTGCTATCAGAAGGAAGCATTTGTGCTAACTCGCCACCAATTTTTTGGTGGAGAGCATTTTCACCCGTGAAAGCACCTTGGCAACCGTAAGGGTACAATACTAATTCACTGTATGAATGGTAGCTTAATGAAGCTGTTGGGTACGTCATGTATCCCAGTTTCATTAAGGCTTGAGTTTCAGGCTCGCTGCCAGCAGAAGCTCCGCGGTAGGTATCCGATGATGGACTGCCCGATGATCCGCTACATGCATTCCATGCAAATGTGTAGTTACGATTTAAATCTACACCATGAACGTTTGACCCATTCGCGCGCGCATTTTTTCTCCACCATGTATCTGATGTCCAAACGATGTTGTTACCATCCACATTTAACATAGGAACGATCCAAATATTCCATGCATCTAATAACTGATTCCATTGTGAATTTGAACGTTTCACTGACAGGATAACATCAGCTACGTCCATTACGATTTCAGATGTCATCACTTCACGCGCATGGTGCATACCATCGATGACTAGTGTTGGCTTGTTGAAATACGACGAATCATTTCGTTTCGCTGCCTTAGACAACAACAAGGCATAGATTGGGCGACCTTGAGTTGATTTTCCAATTGTTTCCAAGCGAGTGTCGTTAGGATATTGAGCTGCGATTTTTTTTAGCTTCTCTTCCACCTTTTGTGAATTTAGATAACGAGGGTCTAATTTATCTGCCGATTCAACACCTGGGGTGTGAGTCGTTTTCACAACGAACGGAACACGGTACTGAGTTAAGCGATCGAGACCGGCTTGATCCGTGATAACTTCGATCTTACCTTCTTGCCATTTTACACCGGCAATATCGTAATCATTTTTTTTCAACCAAGCCATGTAGCTTTGAATCTGCTGAAAATTCAGAGGGCTTTGTACATACACTTGATAGTGACTAGTTGAAAGTCTAGGTCGAACTTGAGCTTCGGCGGTGAACGCGACTGATAAGCATAATGCCAATCCAGCCAGCAAACCTTTCTTAAACATAAAACATCCTTTGTCTATTGATTGAAAGTGATATTATTCAATCTTAGCTTTTGACCAAGGTCTAGGGAAAATCTATGGCGATTTACAGAATAATATAGAAAACAAGATGTTTAATAAGGAAACCTTATTGAAGGAATAAGCGAAGCGAGCGAATCAAAACTTTCTAACTAGAATTTTCTAACTAAGCCGACGACTATACCTTTGATGGTGATTTGTTCGGGATCATAGAAGAATGACTTCAATTTGCTGTTCGACGGACGAAGTTCAATTTTTTGTTTTTCGTTAAGATTTGATTTGGATTTATAGTAGATTCTCTTAACAGTAGCCTCGTTATCCACAGAAGCCACAATGATATCCCCATTCTTTGCGTGATTTTGCTCTTGCACAAGAATGAAGTCGCTATCATTGATACCTTCTTCAATCATAGAATCGCCTTCTACTTTAACAACAAACGTCGTTTCCGGCTGCCTAACTAGCATCGGAATTACGTCCAAAGTTTCATTCTCCAACTGTCTTTCAATGGGATTACCCGCCGCTACGCGGCCCAAATAAGGGAATTCGCCAGAAGAGGCTCTTGAGAAATAAGGAGAGGACAGAACTTCCTTTTGAGTTTTCAAATTCGAAACCGTGGGCAACGGTTTCGACAAGTTCTGGAGGAGCTTGGTTTGCGAATCACTAGGAAATTCTGTCTTCTTCGATACATTTAAAATTTTATCTTTAAAAAAATCTGAGGTTTGCAAAATCTCGATACAACGCTTTTGTCCAGGGAACATGCGTAGGTAATTTTTGTTCTGCAATTGCTTTAAGTAATTCTGTACAGAATTAAAAGACGCTAAGCCGAAGTGCTCTTTTATCTCTTGATAAGAAGGGCTATGGCCATTTTCTAGAAAGTAAGCTGTTACAAAATCTAAAACACCCTTCTCTTTTGGAGAAAGGGGCTTTAGGTTTTGCGGGAGGGGTGGTGTGTGAGTCTTAGTCATATTTACACTTAATTTACACTGTAGAGTCTGTGTAAGTCAACCCTCTGTTTTTAACTATTTGAAAAAAACTAGCCACAAGTCGTGGCTGATTTACTAAGCTTGCATCCCCTTTAAGGATCTAACTAGTGTAATTCAACGTCGCAAAAATCACTCATCTGACTTTTTTTTCTTATCAAAATAGGACAAAACAAGCTTATAATAAGGCTTCAGATGAAATTCACCGACTCAAAAATATTCAAACATTCGTTTTTTACTTTTCTTTTATTGGGCTCGTCTATTTGTTTAGCCGATGTGGAAACGACTACTCCTAGCGCCGTTGACACTATCGCGCCCAATGCGGCGGGTGCTGCCGTTGCCGAAAATAAATCGACGCCGGCAACAACAGCGACGCCGCCAAATATGACAGACATTTGTATCCAAAGCTTGAAAGATTTTCCAGGGAATTCAGATTCAAAGCTATTAAGTGAAGCCTGCAAAAAAGTGATGGTCCTTGAGGAATGCAAGAGCGTAGAAGGTGTTCCAATATACCACTATGATCATGCCGGAAATGACAAAACGCCTAAAAAAATTCTAGCGTTCTCACTTATTCATGGGGACGAGACTCACGCGGGAACGGTAGGGCGTTACTGGATGGAGCGACTAGAAGCAATCGAGCCACGTAATAGTTGGCGCGTTGTTCCCATTTTGAATCCGGACGGTGTTAAAAAAAAAACCAGGTACAATGCAAACAAAATTGATTTGAATCGAAATTTTCCAACAAAAGACTGGGATGAACTCGCCCAAAAATATTGGAAACTTCATGCGCAAAGCTCACCTCGCCGTTTCCCTGGAGAACAATCAGGCAGCGAACCGGAAACAAAGTGCGCGCTTAAGCATATCGAAGACTATAAACCTGATTTTATTATCTCGATTCACACGCCATTGAATGTTTTAGATTTCGATGGGCCAAAAGTTCCAGCACCACGCTTTAGTTATTTGCCTTGGAAATCTCTTGGCCATTTCCCAGGCAGCTTAGGTCGATATATGTGGTTCGAACGCAGCGTTCCCGTCTTAACAATGGAATTAAAAAACTCTCTACCTAAAAGCAATGATCCATTTGAAACTCTACAAGATTTAATCGGAACTCTGGTTAAATACGACATGAAGTAATGGTCGGATGCGATCGAATCAGAACTATCTAAATAAAAATCTCGATCGCAATGTTAAAGATCTCCTTGTTAAATCACTAAAATTTTTTTCAGGTAAGCATCCTAAGCACGCCGTTGATATGGGTTGCGGCTTAGGTATCGAATCAGCTTACTTAGCTGCATTGCCGAATTGGTCCGTGCTGGCTATAGACAGTGATGCAGAACTACTAGCACTGGCAGAAAAGAAAACTCCAGCCAATGAGCGCGTGACGTTTCTAAAGAGTTCCTTTGAGACAATGACGTCACTGCCCGCCTGTGATTTGCTGTATAGCTACCACAGTCTACATTTCATCGATCGCGAACACTATGAGCGCTTGTGGAATTTAATTTTAACTTCGATTAAACCCGGCGGTGTTATTGTGATTAGTGTGTTTGGTCCCGAGGATTCGATGGTCACAAAAAAACATGCGATTGGAATTTCAGAACAGGAATTACGAAATAAACTGATTAATTTTAAAATTGAGCATTTTGAAAAAATTCGAAAAAAATTTCAAGAGACGACTAACTACTTCGAAGTTATTGGAATTAAAAAGGAATAAATTCTTATAGGACCATGGGCCAATTTACATAGCGCCACTTGATTTACATATAATTTACATATAAAGTGGTTTGTATAGGAAAGGAGTCCTCATGCAAACCATCAACAACCTTGTCTCCCTTAACAAGCAACCCCATAAAGGAGAGTTTAACTATTTAATTCTGATTTACATAATGTTAACTATGGTGAACTTCATCATCTAGATTTTAGACTAAGACTATTCCCCCACCCAGTCTTTGTATCTTTTAGAACCTCTTTAAAGTTTCGTATGGGCGGCGGCATCCGAAGTCATCTTTGGAATAAGTTCCACGCCCACTTGCAATAGTAAAGGTCCCAGTAATAATCCCGGCAATCCAAACACAAGGATCGCACCAATAATTCCTAGTAATGCGACAAACGGATGCACACCTTCTTCATCACCTGAAAATACATACGGCTTAATAATATTATCAATACTCCCCGCAATGATTGTAACTACGATTAAACCGATTGCATTTCCGTTTTGCTGCATCATCAATGAGCCTAACGCCAATACGAAACTGACTGGCGCCGCACCGATGACAGGAATGAACGACAGTAAAAACGTGATAATAAATATTAAAAGAAATTCGTGGTATCCAAATATCGAAGCCCCCGTAGCCACGATAAACGCCTGCAACATACCTATCAAAAATATCGAGATCAGCGTCATGTAGCAATTCTTCTTCAAGCATTCGATGATTTCATCTAGTTCATCTTGAGGTAAAATTTTAATGCTTAAGAAAAAATTTCGAATTTGGCTCGCGCGACTAACAAAAACAATCAGCATTCCAAAGAAAACGGCTAACGCCAAACCAAGATCAGGAATCCCGCTTAGAAACGCGGTCGTTTTTTCCACAACAACAGGAGATACCTTGGCGATAATTTCATCTTTGTTTGGCAAAATATCCGGATCTAAACTTACCGCTTGCAACACTTCATGGATTGAAGTGAACGCTTTATCCCAAACTGTATTTAAGCTTTGGAACAATTGTGAATTTTTTGTTCCTTGTGATGTAAATTCCTGTAGCAATCGTACAAATTTAACTCCCACAAACACGAAAGGAATAATCAAAAAGAATACACTGAAGACCAAAAGATATAATGGGAAAAACTTTTTCTGTCTGCGGGTAGACCCAATTTTATTCCAAATGGGTTCCAATCCAAAGGCAAAAAACATTGCCAGTAACATGGGAACAAAGAAAGGCATAAAGATAATAACAAATGGAATTAAAATCGCACACAGTACTACAATTCGGGCCACATTATGTCGGTAATTTAGATTCTTAAACATGGGTTCACACTATTTCTAAGTGTGAACTATGTCTAGTGTTTAAACTGATTTTGCAATGCCTGATTGATCTCGTCGATGCGATCTTTTTTACTGATCACTTCATTTTGAATTTCATCAAGGCGATTAAGCAATTTTTCTTTTGCCAAACGAATCGCTTCATAAATATTTTCATGATGCGCCTCTTGTTGAATGCTAGAATCCCCGTCTCTGAGGCGAATTGCCACACGATGAAGTAGAGCCAACTGACTTGTTGACCGCCCCTGCCCTTTAAGTTCCAATTCCATGGCTAACTTTTGTGGATCCTTAGCGATGACGGCTGCCACAGTCGTGGGTGTTACATAGGGCTGAAACTCAGCAATTTGTTGATACACGAACGACTTAAGATCTGGATCATCCTGAATCAGTTTTTCTGTTCTTGCTGCTCCGCTATTCACAGCTTTTTTTCTTTTCTTCCTGAAAAGGGAGAGCGGATCTTTAGCTTTACGTTTTGCCATAGCGCCTCCTCCTAGCTCTAGAATACCATGGCTTTGCTGGAAATTATCATTGTCTAGACTATTAATTTGGAGCGACTTTATATTCGTCGTGACAGTCTCATTATGAGGCTATAAATTTGTTTTGGCTTAACAAGAAAGGACCTTTATGCCTAAGACTTTAATCCTACTTTTTGTCACAAGTTTGTCGATAAATTTTTCAAATGCATTTGCCGGAGATTTCAAATCCGAAGGAGCAAACCTTACCACGGAACAATTGACCCAGCAGAACGATGTTATTTGGGGATTTGATTTTCTAGATGAAAACAAAATCATTTTTACGGAACGCTCTGGTCAACTAAAGACGCTAAATCTGATTGATAAAAAAGTCGAAACGATTTCAGGAGCACCAAAAGTCTGGACCAGAGGCCAAGGTGGATTACTTGATGTTCGCGTTCATCCAAAAATAAAGACAAAAATATTTTTAACCTATTCTGAACCTATCGAGCCAGACAAAGCTACGACCGCGTTCGCCACTGCTGACCTTGACGGACTAAATTTGAAAAACTTCCACCAGATAATCTCTGCCGGTTCACCAAATAATATTGAAGCTCATTTCGGGTCACGAATTGAATTTGATAACCAAGATCATATTTTCATCACCATCGGTGAACGATTTGATCGCCCCAAAGTTCAAGACAAAAAAACATACTTAGGAAAAATCTTGCGCTTTAACTTAGACGGCACTGTCCCGAACGATAATCCATTTGTAAAAGACGGCAGCGGATTAAAGGAAATATGGACCCTTGGTCATCGCAGCCCCCAAGGCTTAACTTGGAATAGTTCAAAAAAACAACTTTGGCAGGCTGAAATGGGTCCCATGGGCGGCGATGAATTGAACTTAATCAAAAAAGGCGCAAATTACGGATGGCCGGTAGTGACCTACGGTCGCGAATACACGGGCGAAAAAATTGGTGACGGCGAAAAAACCGGAATGACAGCGCCAGTTGTTTACTGGGCTCCCTCTATTTCTCCTTCGGGAATTGGATTCTACTTTGGCGACAAAATTCCTAAATGGAACGGCAATTTATTTGTGGGCTGCTTAAGCGGTACTCAATTGCGCCGTTTAGTTTTTAAAGGTGACAAAGTGGTTCAACAAGAAGAACTGTTGAAAGATATGAATTTACGTTTTAGAAATGTTCGCACTGGCCCCGATGGATGGTTATATTTTTCGACCGATCAAGGCCACATTATGAGAATTAAAACAAAGAGCTAAAAATGCAAATGTCAGTATCAGATTTAACTTCGAATATTAAGATAACCCCATCTTGGTTAAAATATTTAGAATCCGAATTTAAATCTGATTACATGACAAATCTGAAATCGTTTCTTCAGGCCGAGATAAAAAAAAATAAAACGATTTTTCCTAATGGTCCCAATTATTTCGAAGCTCTTAATCGCACTGACTTTGATAAAGTAAAAGTCGTTATCTTAGGTCAGGATCCTTACCATGGCGAAGGACAAGCTCATGGATTATCTTTTTCTGTTCCTAAAGGCGTACGTCCGCCACCGTCACTATTAAATATTTTTAAAGAGATTCGCACGGATTTAAACAAAGAACCTTCGGTCAAAGATGATTTAAGTTCTTGGGCAGATCAAGGCGTGTTGCTTTTGAATAGTGTTTTAACTGTCGAGATGGGAAAGCCAGCCTCACATCAGGGACGCGGCTGGGAGACCTTCACAGACAAAATCATTCATGCCTTGAATGATCAGCGCGAAGGATTGGTATTTATTCTTTGGGGTGCTTATGCGCAAAAGAAGGGTGCGTTCATCGATCGCAGCAAACACTTTGTGATTGAATCTGTACATCCATCGCCATTATCTGCGCACAGAGGCTTTATGGGCAGCAAACCCTTTTCTAAAGCCAATGCGTATTTGAAAAAAAATGGTAAATCAGAAATCAATTGGTAATTAGTCCATAGATGGATAGCAACCGCGTTTTAACACAAACGCGTGAGCTGATGACAAGTTCGTAGAAACCTCACCATCACTTTTCAATTCGGCCTTATTGGAATATAGATCGTAGGCGATTACTAACCAACATGGTTTGTGAATCGCCAAACTGGGAATTGCTATAAATTTAGAAATAACCGATAAGGTTAGCACTTGTTGATGCTTGCGCGTCCAGATCAACTTTTGTGTTCAATTCAAAACCGATCAAATTATCATAGTTATAAGAAGCGGCCGCCCCGTATATTAAATTTGTAGATTTATCATGTTTATCCATAGCTATAGCTCCACCTAGCAAGCCCACTTGGATTTGATTCCATTTATTCACAGGATAGTTTATGAAAGAAAAACGACCGTAGATATCAACCATGTTGACGCTTTCACGGTATTCATAGCGACGTGCATTTCCATTAGCGTCGTAATAGTCGTTATAATCTGCTGCAGATGCATTCGCACGAACATTGGTATAATGAGCGCCTAAACTCCAACGGTCAGACAAAATTCTTTCGATACCGATACCCAGGCCATTACCAGAACGTTCAGTTAAACCTTCAGAAGTACTCATACTTGACGATCCCGCCAAAATTTTCCAATTCACTTGCTGAAGAGGCTGAAAATCCTGTCTGTCCATACTGACTATGATTTGCTGTGGTGATTGAGCCATTGCTGCCAAACCAACGAATACTGCGGCGATAAAAAAGAAACCTTTCACTGATCCTCCCTGATAATTTTAAGAAATTAAATTCCAATTCCTAAACGAAGTCTATTCAAAAAACATACATAGTGATTTGTGCCTTATTAAATGCAAAAACCCGCCGCACCGGGTAGTTTTGCCCCAGTTAAAAACCCTGAGTTTTTGTTATTGGCGTTATTGTCGATTTGAACTCGCCCACACCTTAGGCACAGTTGCCTGAGGCCGTTACATTAATAAAACAGCGTTTTTATCTATTGATGGGATCGTCGAAAGTCGAGATATCGAGGGGGGTGTATTTCTTTTCACCTCAATGAGCCTTAATATTAATATATCGAGGTAAAATCTTATGAAATATATCGTTATTTTCGTCGCCATTTTAAGCCAATCGTTTAGTGCACTGGCCGCCTGCGGTGAAGCAGTTACTGGCGTCATGCAGGGTGAGAAAACGGTCGCAATTCAGATGTCTTCGGGTAAATCTAAAAGATATATCATTGATGACGACGGCTACTTGGTGATTTCACTCGCAGTGGCTCATTGTCGTGGGAAACATCCACAAGTCGTGACGCCTAAATTGAATGCTGATCAATTCAAATGTGTTACAGAAAGATCAAAAGTAGCTGTCGCAGATCCAAAATCAGAAAAGCTAAACTTTTTAAGTTATGATCCCAGTGAACAAAAGAAAGTGACGGATATAAATGCCTACAAAGAGAAATGTGGCGTTAACTATCACTATGTTTGGGAGCAAGCACTTGACGAGCGCAAGAATCAAAAACTGACGTGCGGTGCCGACATTAGAGATATCGTAAGAAAAGCGGTTTCACAAAATGAAGCCTACACAGCCGATAAAACGTCTGAAGACGCAGCTGATTCTTTAAAAGTCGATGCAGATAAAAAGATCGGATACCTTGGTGAACTAACGTACGATCGCAATTATGTGCAAAGGCTAGAAAAAATAATCAACAACCCAAATGCGACGGTTGGTGAATTTGATGCTTGGGTTGCAGAATTTGAAAACCCAGTAAAGCGCCATGGCTACTACTCGACTACAAGTGATGAACTTAAAAAGAATGCGGAGAACTATTCTGACCTAGTTAGTATCCTACGTGAAGTGAATGCCGACTTTTCTTTCTCACGTCCTGTTGCAAGCGCCGATGGCTCGACTAAAAAATGTTACACACCGTTTAATCCGAATTTAATATCAAGACTTAAAGAAGTTAATTGGGGCAATGATAGAGCTGCGGCACGGGCCGCGGCCGTACCAGAGGTCACTGTGCCAGCTACTAGGGCGGGAAAATGATTTCAATTCTTTGCTCTCTATTAATTTCGCTTTCCAGTTTCGCAGGCAAACACATCACTTATACGGGACAAGTAGTTAAAATCGAAGCCGGCGTAGTTACATTTAAAACTGATACTGGCGAGACTACGTTCAAGATTAAAGGCCTTTCCAAAGGCGATGCCCAGCAAGTGGCTAAGGAAACCGGTACGAAAAAGACAATCACTTTAAATATTCCTACAGAATCGCTATCTAAATAAAGATAGCGAACTCTATTTTAACATTTTAGCTACAATAGTTTGATGCCAGGTGGTTTTTGCTGAAAACGGACCACTATATCAAATTCGTTAGCCTGGAAGTGAGGTTTCAGATTTTTCATATCCCCATGGACAAAATCAATCGTAAGCTTCTCTTCAAAGCCGCCTTACGCGCATCGATTAAAAAATTCTTAGTAAAATCAAGTCCCGTGACCTGGTAATTTTTTTTAGCAAACTGCAATTAGTGTCGACCCGTCCCACACGCTAGGTCTAACACCCGCGCCTTTTTCGGCATGGGAACTTGCTTAATAATTTGTTGAACTTCATTTTTGACATGAAAAAAACGCGGCTGGAACATGACTTCTGCTGTAACCGGAATAAAAAACTGCTGCCACCATTCTTTCATTTACTCATCCTCTATATGACTACTTGGCCGGTTTCAAAAAGCAATTTTGTGCGGGTTCTTCTTTGGGATTGATACGCTTTAATAAAATCGTTTCACCATCAAAAGATAAGATATCGTTCTTTAATGACTCTTTTGATTTCACTAGGCAGTCCGCAGAAGAATCAAACCAAGCGCCTGAGTCTGGCTGCAGGCCATCAAGTATTTGGTGTTATCTTCTGCCAGAACTTCGTTATTTGATAAATCATTCCCGCCATCAACATCTGAAATAGAAATAGATTTGATCATTCCAATTTCTTTTTCGGGCCCGAGTTTATAAAGAAAGCCACCAGGCGCATGAGATCGTGTCCCTCGGAGAACAACATCTTTAAAACTTTTTTTACCAAGCACGATCGATCGAGCCGTCGCCGTGACCATAACGTCGTCCATCGAATCGCGTGGCTTTCCATGCTTGTGTCGAACTAAAAATAAAAAATCCCGCCACAAAAAATACTGATTTCATTTGTCACCCGCTAAAGGAAATTATTTGTTACCTAAAAGACTGTGAAGTCAATATACGCACCTCTTCAAAGAATGGGCACGAATTCGGTATCAAGATGTCTACTCGAGTAAGTTTCGGGGCAAACCCTATCATTTAGTTTCATCAATGAGGCAAAAATCAACATTTTACCACTGATGCTGCACCCATAGCAGGCCAAGAACTTGCATTACCAATCCCTTATGATGGATTTAGATGTAACCATAACAAAACGTTTACGTAATGACTCTGAGTCACCTACTCAGACAATGTTAAGATCCGGCACTGGATTTATGATTAGTTTAAGCGAAACGATTCGTGAATTGCAGCGACAAGGTTATACCGAAAATTTAGGTCCAGCTAATGATCACCTATGCTGCCGTTCCGGCGAGATCAAACTGTACCCACACGATATCAAAATCGACAGCATGGTTCGATTTGAAAACTCATCCGATCCTGACGACCAAGCCATTCTGTATGCGGTCCGATGTGATTCGCGCGCACTTAAAGGTTTATACGTTGACTCCTATGGCGTTTATCACGATGACCTTACTCCCGAACTTTTAAACTGTTTTAAAGTTTGCCCTTATTGATAGAGAATTGAATCCGCTCTGTCTTTAAGGGCTTTGATTCTATACGCCAACAATGAGTGAATCTTTATAGCCCGTCGTTGTATTTCCGGAAATGCTCACTAACTGAGTAGAATACCCGTCACTAAAAACATTGTTTGTCGTGTAGCTAATTTTTACTAAGTTCGTTTTACTGTGACTGTAAGCCGATGTTGCATATACAGTATTTAGTACGTCCATTGGAAATGTCAGTTGTGATGTCTTGAGCGCATAACGGTCATCCACTGCCTGCTAGGATTTATAGATAGGTCACTAAAAAGAAAACGCCGCCGGTTGATGCCGGCAGCGTAGCTTGAACTACTTTAATTTATTTTGAACTACTTTAAATCAAAACGATCTGCATTCATCACTTTGTTCCATGCGGAAGCAAAGTCGCGAGAAAATTTTTCTTTGCCATCTTCAGACGCATACACTTCTGAAATAGCTCGTAATTCCGAATGAGAGCCGAAAATTAAATCTACGGTTGTCGCAGTCCATTTCACAGCACCTGTTTTCCTGTCTACGCCTTCATAGATGCCTTCGCTAGACGTCGATTTTTGCCACTTAGTCGACATGTCCAAAAGATTAACAAAAAAATCATTCGTCAATGTACCTGACTTTTCAGTTAAAACCCCGTGCTTAGATTGATTTGCATTGGCGTTTAAAGCTCGCATGCCTCCAAGTAAGACAGTCATTTCAGGCACAGTTAAACCCAGTACATGAGCGCGATCGACTAACATTTCGGCCGGAGGTAGAGAATTACCTTCACCGTAAAAATTTCTAAACGCATCGGCTTTTGGTTCTAAAAATGCAACAGAAACGACATCAGTTTGTTCTTGAGATGCATCCATACGGCCTGGAGTAAATGCCACTTGAACTGGATTACCTGCAGCCTTTGCTGCCTGTTCAATAGCGGCAACGCCACCTAAAACAATCACATCCGCCAAAGAAACTTTTTTACCACCGGTCAGACTTTTATTGAATGCCTTTTGCACATCCTCCAATCGAGTCAAAGTTTTTGATAATTCTGACGGCGTATTAACTGGCCAATCTTTTTGTGGAGTTAAACGAATTCTAGATCCATTGGCACCACCGCGATTATCTGTGTTTCTATATGAAGCCGCCGAAGCCCATGCCGTGCGAACCAATTCCGACACAGAAAGGCCTGAATCCAAAATAGACTTCTTAAGTTTTGAAATATCCGATGCATTAATCAATTTGTGATTAACCGCAGGGATTGGATCTTGCCAAATCAGAATTTCTTTAGGAGCTTCGCTGCCAACATAACGAGTTCTAGGGCCAAGATCACGATGAGTTAACTTGAACCACGCTTTAGCAAATGCCAACTCAAACTCTTTTGGATTTTCTAAAAATCGTTTCGTGATTTTTTGATACGCGGGATCCATTCTCAACGCCAAATCTGTTGTGAACATGATCGGTGCGTGACGTTTCGAACTATCATGGGCATCAGGAACTAACGTTGCCGCCTCGCCACCTTTAGGAATCCATTGTATCGCCCCAGCTGGACTTTTTGTTTTTTCCCATTCAAATTTATATAGATTCTCTAAGTACTGCATTGTCCATGCTGTTGGCGCCGCGGACCAAGCCCCTTCAAGTCCACTCGTTGTCGTATCGACACCTTTGCCTGATCCACATTTATTTTTCCAACCAAAACCTTGCTCTTCAATTCCCGCTGCCGCAGGTTCCGAGCCTATACATTTTTCAGGCTTGTGTTTTCCGTGAGCCTTACCAAATGTATGGCCTCCGGCAATGAGCGCCACAGTTTCTTCGTCATTCATTGCCATACGGCCGAATGTATCACGAATGTCTTTTGCCGCTAATAACGGATCAGGATTACCATTTGGTCCTTCTGGATTTACGTAAATCAATCCCATTTGAACTGCCGCTAATGGATTAGCTAGTTTTCTATCGCCCGAATAACGTTCATCGGCCATAAATTTTTTCTCGGGACCCCAGTATACAAGATCGGCTTCCCAGTCATCCGCTCGTCCACCCGCAAATCCGAAGGTTTTAAAACCCATTGACTCAAGAGCCACGTTTCCAGTTAGAACCATTAAGTCAGCCCAAGAAACTTTATTTCCGTATCTTTTCTTAATTGGCCAAAGCAAACGTCTGGCTTTGTCTAGATTGGCATTGTCTGGCCAACTATTTAAAGGCTCAAATCTTTGTTGTCCGCCTCCGGCACCACCTCGACCATCTTGAACTCTATAAGTTCCAGCACTGTGCCACGCCATACGAATAAAAAATGGACCGTAGTTACCCCAATCTGAAGGCCACCAATCTTGAGAGGTGGTCAAAATCTTTTGGATATCTTTTTTCAACGCTTTTATGTCTACTTTTTTAAATTGCTCGGCATAATTAAATTTCTTATCTAGTGGGCTCGATTCAACTGCGTGTTGTCTTAGCGGTGCCAGATCCAATCTTTCAGGCCACCAAAATTTATTCGAAACCGCTTTTAAATCTCCATTTGAATTAGCGGGAGCCGCGTAGCTAAATTGCGAAATAGCCAGCGTTAGCACTACAACTATCTTTCGAGTTTTCATTAACACAAATATCCTCCTGTGTTGTTAATATGACGTTTGATAAAATTAATAACTTAACATTAGCCATAGTCCTCTCTTTGAAGAAATAGATAATTTCTAAGTCCTGATAGATTTTATCTATTAACTATTTTGTATTTATCGGACAAAAGTACAGTATACAACGATGGAACTGACCCCTTAGCCTGCAGCTAAGGACTGATTCAATTTCTTTAAATTCAAATTATGATGAAGGCATACAATCGCCAAATGCAGATTTAGCATTTCGGGCTTCTTCGTAGTACACCAAGTTCTTCGAATCAGCCTGCAAGTTCTAGCTCTTAATGTCGCGCACGTATGATTAATCGCAAACAACGGGTCAAAACCTACCTTCTTCAGCTCACCTTGACCCACAATCGAGCTCGCTCGGCCTTTAAATTTTATGTGACCTGCCTTTGGAAAATGCCTAATGATATATTTAAAGTAATACGGACACTCATCTGACTTTATTATACTTTCTTCTTCAACAAGCGAGTTTAAATAAGTAAACAACTCTGTCCGTTTCTTTGGCCGCTCATCGACTCGTTTTCCGTATTTTGCCACTGAGATCTTTGCTAACAACCCCTTAGCTGGCATGCGAGCAACGTTATACCCTAAAATGCGCCGAGTCTCTTCCTCTACCATCAGTCCTATAGATACTGGCTTGCATTTAGTGTGTTCAAAAGTTTCTAAATCATCAAAGACGACATGCTTAGCTTTGGGGAACTTAGCATTAAATTTTTTTAGATCCAGTTCAGCTTTCCTGCCCATAAAGATAAGTTTTCTTGCGACGGTTTTTCTATTTATTTTTAGTATTCGAGCAGATTCCCTTAAAGACACAACCCCAACAAGAAGGCGAGCAATCTTAGAGTTCATGTGTCGCTTCTTTTGTTTGAAGCAATCTCCAGCCGTAGCGGAGGAGAAGTGCTTCTTGCACTGAGAGCAATAATAGCGCTGCACGGATTTGCGATCAGAGGATCTATAGAAGAATCCGGATTTCTTGACCACTGAGTTCGAGTATTTAGATCGAGTCGGCTTTTTTAAACAAATTGGACAGTTAATTTTAATCATGCGAGGCACACTCGCAATAAGTGAGCCTTAAACAGATTTTAATTTAAATGCAAAATAAGGGGCCAGTTCCTAAGTTAATCCAAGTCAAGCCGTCGAATAGATTTAATAACACCCGATTCAATTTCAAATCGTACGTTCCATCTTAAAAACGGTGGAACTGCGATGATCTGAGTATCTAAAGTCAGATTCTTTATCTCCGAAATTTTTTTCTGAAGATCAATAAGATTAACCCCTGGCGCATCATTCCAAACTTCTTTGCTGTGAATTTTTCCGGATTCTTTATCTACTAAATAGAACGAGGTAAAACCTAGATCCTTGGCTCTTGGGATTAACAATTGGGCGGGTCTTGAAACTACAAACTCTTTAATCAATGTGTCCGAAGCTTTTCGGCAGAACCGCAGTCTTCGGTTTATTAATAGATAAGTTACAACAATTAAAAGGGCACTAAAGGCGACGGCGGCAAATAGAAGATTAACAAGTAGTTCGCTCATTAAATATGATACTAAATTAAAATAGTTGAAAATGCAAAAGCAGCGCTCATTTTGAGTCGCTGCTTTGTTACATAGTTAAGAGAAATTTATAAGCAACCGCGGCTTGCTGTGCAAAGAATCTGAGCTCTTGAAGCACCGTACATTTGACAGCCAGTTGTCTGAGGAATACACAATTTTTCCCCTCATTCTTGAATTTGTGGGGATGTTGGTTCAATTGGATTTGAGTTCACTTTAATCCTTTAATTGCACGGTTAGTGCCTTCTATAACTCCACTTGAGTACCTGTTTTCAAAGTAGTTCCAGAACCGCAAGTCTTTCATTATATTTCTTATCCAGTTAAATATTCCACGCGCATGGATGTCCATCGACCATTGAAAGATCTCTGCCAGTATTACCTGCGCATCCAGAACCGATGGCGATTCAAAGATCTGATGGAACCTTTCTTTTATAATTTCAAGTTGAGCCATCTTTTTATTTAGCTTTGTAACGTACTCGATATGTCGTTTGTCTTTCTCAGAGCGATTGGCAGCTTTAGTTAAAAACTTACATTTGTATTTCCCGTTCATCATGTCTCCCATTTGCCCTTCGGGATCTATTTGTTCGAGTTCGTCTTTGCGATCTTCATTTAATGCTTCGTTGAAGTTTTGTACTAAATGAAATCGATCAAGTACAACAACTGCATTAGTGCAATATTCAGCAACGCTTGCGCTATAGCCCTCGTGCTGATCTGTAGCTACCACTTTTATTTTTGAACAGGCATCTGATCCAATAATTTTAAAAAAATCATCCAAGGCTTCCTTTCTGCGAGAGTCCGCTACCCAAATCACTTTGTGAGTTTTTATATCTAAAATGACCGTTAAAAATAAATCATCTCTGGTTTCTCCTTTGTCTTGCTGCTTGGGGCTTCGAGCATACACCTCGTCCACAGCAATATGTGTAACCTGCGGTATTTGATAGCCTTGAAGTAGTCGTTTTAAAATATAGTGATCTACTCTGTAGCATGCCATTTTATCTACGCTTTCAAGTTTTGATACTGCTAGTACACTGGTGACTTCGCTCAAGCGGTTAATCCACCATGATAACTCCATGGTAATGTGTGGGCTTTTCGGACAGAGCCATTCGATTAATTCAGAGCGAACTTTGTTGCATACATCGCAATATCGCTTTTCTCTGAAAAATACCAGACTTGCACTCCAACCAAATACTTTTAAGTGTTTTACTTCCATTGCGTAGCGATCATGGTAGTGACCCAGTTTATGTCCACACGCGGAACAGAGCGGCACTTTGTTTTCGTCTTTCTCTAAAACTATTTGCATATGGCAGGTTTGATGAAATTCTTTAATATCTTTTACAGAAAATCCTTGAAAACTTCTGAAAATATACGGAACGTAAAGGGAACTCTTGGCATCCATGCAGATTCTCCTAGGTATAATGGTTTTTAAAAATTAAACCAGAATATTTGAAATCGTGCAGACTATTTGTGAAAATGTAATTGGTATGAATATCCATAAATGACTAGAAAGTATAAAAATGAATCCACAAGCTAAAGAAAAACTGGAGCAATTTATAGTCGAGCAAATGACACTAATGGAAGAAGAAATGGGTGTACTTGCTCAGAAGTACAAACCGCATTTTGGTCAAGATCTTGCTGCATATTTTAAATGGCTAAATATGGCATATCAATTAAAATCAGTAATTCCTATATTAGATGAAGACACAATTTCGCCCCAAGCACTGTCGCAACCTCTCGGCAAATCTGAGGGCTTCAAGTTCTAGATCTTCTTTTTTTCGATCCCCTGCGGCTGCCCGAGGGCCACGAGGGCCCGAGACAGGAGTTTATCTAGAACCCCTTTTCCACAGAAAACCCACAAATTATAGAAAAATCCCAATTTTTCATTCCCCTGGTTTTTACTAACTGAGCCGCTCGTTTCTAGTATATAAGATGGGCATGGAAACAAACTTTGGGACCCTTGGCGTTTTACCCGTACTTGTTACGAACCTAGAAAAATCAAACATTCTGGTCCCGACTCAAATTCAAACGGAAACTATTCCGGTTATTTTGCAAAACTCAGATTTGATTGCCGTCGCACAAACTGGTAGCGGTAAAACATTAGCCTACCTATTGCCTATCTTAACTCGATTGCAAGCCAACCCATTATCACGAGCCGTAGTTCTATCTCCAACCCGCGAAACAGGTGAACAAATCCACCGCGTATTTAAAGAGATTTCTGCAGGACTCACTATTTCCAGCTGCGTGGCTGTGACTGGAGTTCCCGTCGCCACTCAAAATAAAGAACTTAAAAAGAATCCTCGTCTGATCGTAGCGACTCCGGGTCGACTGCATGAACATTTGCAAGCCAACAAACTTTTACTAAAAGGTTTAGATCTACTGGTGATCGATGAAGCCGATCGTATTTTGAGTATGGGCTTTGATCAGCAGCTTAAATTTATTCAAAGCACGCTTCGTGGCGAACGCCAGACGATGTTGTTTGCTGCGACTTTCAATAAAGACGCTGAACCTATTGCGAAATTATTTATGAAACCAGCTGCTGTTATGATTCGTTCAACAGCTTCGGGCGCGCCGGTCGAAACACTTAACCAAAAAGTCTATTTTATGAAAGCGGGTCAAAAAGAAAACCAACTTTTAGATGAAGTGAGAAAAGCTAAAGGCGGAGTTATCGTTTTTTCTGACAATCAAGAAGGTTGCGTGGCTTTAGGCCGTTTGCTGGCCCATCACCAATTTGCTTCAGAATTTGTTCATGGCGATATGAATCCAGGTCACCGCACCCGTATTCTTCGCGAATTCCGCGAAGGTAAAATCCAAATCATGGTGACAACCGATTTGCTAGCGCGTGGTTTAGATGAGCCATCTATCAAGTATGTCATCAGTTTCGATCTTCCTTACAAAGCGGAAGATTTTCTTCATCGCATCGGCCGCACCGCTCGGGCTGGCCGCGAAGGCACTGCTATTACGTTTGTGACTCCGTCAGATGGTCGAACATTTCGTAAAATGAAGAACTATTTGACCGGAGCTAAAGAAGAAAAATTAACATCTAATTTTGAATTTGTTGATCGGTAAACTTGGACTTAGGGGTCCTGTTCTGAAACCGAATTTATTGGCATTCAACATTCTATAACATCTCCCATAATTAAAATAATCCGGGGGGATTAATTTGATTCGATTTTAAAATTAGCCCGCACATTTTTCTAAACAAATGCAATCACTGCAATATGATGCCCGAAACCAAAACAGTTTGATCGCCGTTAACTCGGTCAAAATTCAACGAGGGGTCAATTTTACACAATCTATAAGGTTAAAAAATATAGTGAATAGTTATTGCCATCGCATAAAAACTTTGGTGCCATCAAGCGTCCTTTAGAACCTGTCGATATATAAGTGCCATGAAATGTGTCTCCGTTATCTAGCGTGAGAACGGAACCCGCTGATTGCTTTCTGACTTCTTTGAACATGGTCGCGATACGCGAAAGACCACCCAGTTTTTTGAAGGACCATGACCCATCGTCTAATATCATTTCCCAATGGGGCTCAAGATAACCATGCAAATCGTTCAGCTGAAGAATCGTAAGTGTTTTTTCGGTGATGTTTGAGCTCGCCATAGAAACCTTCATCTTTCTAGTTTGCTAAATATTCTAACTTTAAAGCTCGATTGAATAGTTCCCGACACTTTGCAGCCGAACCATTTCCCAAAGTCCGTTTTCAACAATGCTAACTGTCTTCTCGAGTTGACTGTTTGTTATCCCAGCCTCTTTTAAAGAAAGATTGCAGGCGACCACTCGAATTCCAGCAGCTTGTGCATCGTCGAGTGATTTTTTTATGGGAGAACCCAGCTTTAAAGATTCAACTCCTAGCTTTCCACAAACAATAATGCTTACCGAACTTAACTTGATTTCATCTTTTCCCTTTAGACCCTCTATACCAGTGAGTATTGCGATTTGCAGATGTTTTGCTTCCCGAACTAAAATGGCCAGACCTTTCGGAAGAGGGATGGCCGCTTTTATTTCACTCGCATGAACTTTCGGCACAAGCCCTTTTGAACTGACGTTAGGCAGAAAAGCGAAAATTAAAAACACGATCGATATAGTTTTCAAGACTGAAATATAGACTCTTTTTCGCCTGTGCTCCAGTTGGTCGAAGTGCCAACCGTTCGATCCAAAATAGGCAAAATAAATCAGGCCCCCAATGAGAGCGATATTCTTAAAAAGTGGTCCTACAGATTCTTCCCCACCAAGCTGCGCTGTCAGAGTGATTGGAATAAGCACCGCTATAAGGGCAAGTGCTGACACCTTCGTCCATGATCCAAGCATGAGCCCAATTCCCCCAATAAGAAGTACTATTCCCGCAAGAAACACATGTACAGGTATTGGCATAAAGAGCTCAAGGTACGGAGCCAAAGGCGCATTTATAATTCTTGCCGCCACTTTATGGGTAGAAAAAATATGACCTGAGCCAGCTACAATAAATATCAAACTGAATAACAATCGAAAGATCGTGTAGAGAGTTTTTTCAATGTATTTTTGATTCAAGGGGATCTCCTTCATAATGAGTGAATTCGTTTAACAGGTTAGACCATTACCATCGTTGTCACAGGATTTACCTTCAAAGGGTGGCAGAGGAGGCTTGCCTGTTGATGGTATAGAGGTGGTCTGTGCACATGATATCTTAGGCAGCAAATTAATCGCTTTTCGAAGACTTACTTCGCTTTGATATCCAACTGGGTGCGCGATTTCTTTTCCATCAGAGGTCATGAGACTCATAGTTGGAACTGCTTTCACGTTGAACTTCCTAGCAATGGCATCATTTGCCGGCAGACCCACATTGACTCGAACAATTTGAAAACTGTTCGAACTGCACTCTTTTTCCAATGAAGGCATAAAGGTCTCCATTTGATGACAGATCGGACAAGTATCCGTGTAGAAAAAAAATAATTTATGTGCACCCGGCGCGATTTTGTCGAGGGTTGTAGGCCCCTGGGAAGTTGTAAACGCAACACTAACTTCTTCTTTTTTATCGATAAAAAGTGACGGGAAACTTGATTGCGTAAAAATCATAAACGCAACAACGATAAGCGCATAGCCTGTATACTCTTCGATTTTAGGAAGATACTTTTTTAGTTTATTAAACTGTCCTTGGACTAAATCGCCACCAACTGCGAGCGCGACAAAGGGCATGACTATACCGCTAGCAAAACTAACCATTAGAAATACGCTTTCAGAAATGGACCTATCTTGAGTTGCGACGTAAGTCAGAACTCCGCCAAGGATAGGCCCCACACAAGGCGTCCAAGCAAGGCCGAAAGTCGCACCAAATAACAACCCGTGCAAAGATTTTGGCAGGCGTTTTTGAATATTAGGAATATAGGCGGAGTTATTCATCCATCGAAAAAAGCGCGAATCATCGGCTTTTTTAAATGCCAGGCCGCTCATTTTTAAGCCGTAGAGTAATATAAGCACAGCCGAAGCAAGCAATAAAATTCCTTTTGCTTCGCCTAAGAAATCAGAAACAAATGGAAGACTCAAACCCATCAAGGTAAAGGTTAATAAAAAACCGAAGGAGAAGAGGAGCGTCGATTTTACGCGCGCAAAACGACTTTCGTTGCCAGCAAGTAAATAGTTAGCTGCAATGATTGGCACCATCGGGAGCACGCAAGGCGAAAAAAATGTTAGAGATCCCGCTCCGAAAACTCCAAAAAAACTCATATCCAATTTGATTTCCTTTCACGGCGCTCGCCGAATCCGCTTCGCAGATCTATCCCGGTAGTCGAATTACATAGCTGCATTTATTTGATACGAAGTTTCCTTCAATCGGTAAGCCTTGAAGCCCTTCTTCCGCAGGGACGTCACCACCTGGTTGGCAAGGACGCAGTATCGACCTCTACAAAAAACAAACACAGTCATCGTTTTAGATAAACTCGCGGTCATCTTGCTCAGCTGGGACGCGGGGAAATTCAAAGCTCCCTTTGCCGGTGAACTTTCAAATTCCTCTACTGTTCTACTGTCGACCAATACAGCCTTGCCCAATTTTACGAGCTTTAGAATTTGGGAAAGTTCCAGATCACTACATAACTCTGCTGGAGATAAATAATTTTCATCCACCTGAATCTGCGGTGCGATCTCAATCGCCAGCTCTTGAAGGCTAAGCCAAATATCGAGGATTTTGTTATTTGTAAGACTGTAAATGCGACGAACCCCTTGTTTTTCGCAGCGGACTAGGCCAGCGCGAAGCATTCTTTGCAAGTGTTGCGAAGTGTTGCCAATATTTTCGTCGGCCATTTCGCTAATCACTTCTACAGTGCAAGGCTTGTTTGAAAGTATTTGCAAAATACGGAGCCTTGCTGGCGAGGCTAGGGACTGAGTGATTGATCCCAGGTTTTCAAAAATACGTCTCTTACATTGAAGCGGCTCTTCACTAGATTTCGTCATTATTCAAGTATTCTATACAATACTTGAATATGCAATCTAAAAAATTTATTCAGTAAGTTTCAATGAAATTCTATACTTAGTTGTGTAGGCACCGGGTTTAAAAGGGGCCAATTTCACCGGCGTACCGGTCCCATGGGGACCACCTAAACCCGGTGCCTACACGTCTAAGCCAGACACCTCGGGCATATTCAAATCAACGATCATTAAATCAGGACGAGCTTGCCCAAGAAGGCGAAAAGCCAATCCAGCCTCAATAGCTGTGATTACCTTATACTCATCAGATAAAGCCGCCTTAAGTTGATCCAGGTGATTTTGATCATCGTCTAATAGTAAAAGTGTTTTCATCTGCACCCCATGACGTAAGATAATATAGCGAGAATAGTGCCAAAATCCGAAGCCCGGAGCTAAAACATTGAATTTACTTTTAAATCGAATCTTATCGTAGAATTACGACATTTCTGTAGAAGGACCTCGAAGTTCGCAGAGGCGAACTCATCGTGAATTTTTTATAAGAAGTGTATTGAAATGTGCTAGGAATATAGCGGGCTGTTGAATGAAAAACAGGCGGCCAGGCTTGAAACCGGGCCGCCGTAATAGCGCGAATCTATTCAAGATTCTTTCTTAATGTATCAAGATCTTTTATGGTTTCATTTAGTATTGTGTAGAACCCAAAAAGAACATCATCGTAATCTAAAGGTAGTGAATGATCTGGATTTTGAGTCTCTAAAAAGTGACTTATAAATCTCAATTTGCACATGGGAACTTTAAGTTGATCGCAGACATCGACAGAATTGCTTGGTTCCATTCGTTACCTACCTTGTTAGCTTTCGACTGAAATTTGAAAGTGATGGTTGGCCTTTTTGTATTTGCTTTATGGCCATGATTTTCATCTCTTGGTGCAATTTCTCGGCGGCATAACCGGCACCAAACAATATCATTAGTGCCACAAAAATTTCTTTAACTGATTCCATAGAACATTCCTTTCAGGGTTTTTTAAAAACCCTGTGATGATTAAGTTTTGTTCTTGGACAACAGATTAAATGGTTGGTACTGAGCGCGTGAGCTGAAGTGTATTTAAGTAGCCACGAGGTAGCCAAAAAGTAGCCAACTCGGGTGATGGGTCGTGATTTCATGTGATGATACTGGAAAATTACTTTTTTTCGTCGAAGCTAAGTTATTGTTTTTATTCGTTTGTGAAATCGCGTAGTTACTCTTTTGGAGTAAACTCGCTTTCCAAGCGAGCGCCTTCAGCCACTCGGCCAACCCTCCGTCTTTTTAATTTAGTCGGAGAGTTTTTTTAATATTCTTTTGGATTTTACTCAACATTATTTTGTGGAGTATTTTACGGTGAATTTGATTAGCTTCCGATAGCCGTCGGTGGACGATACCAGCAACGTGGGCGGTAGCCGTTTGATTCTACTTTGCCTGGGCCGCATGAACCTTTTCTTGGATCGGCTGCGTTGAAGTCTTCTGTATCAGGCACGCGGCATGTGGCACCTGCTACGTAAGTATCAAGTCGGCATTGAGCCGCTGGGTGACCTTCGAATGTTGTGCCTACGATTGACTTGTCCACATTGGGAAAGTTGATTCCTTTTGGATCGCCTTTTAATGAACCCAAAGTTCTAGCTAAAGCTAAACCGGCCATAGCAGATCTCATGCAGATACCCGAGGCTTCAGAGTTAACTCCAAATGCATTCACGCATGAGTTTCTAACTTCAAAAGTAACCGGCGCGCGCTGAGCCCAAACAGCATTGCTACCGATCGCTTTAAAGACTTTACGTGCACATTTTGAAGTCGCGAAATAGTCCGACTGACCTTCCACCGCTGCCCATTCGGAATTACCACGGTATCGAGGGTATCCCGCTAAATGATGACCGATTTCATGACAGGCTACCAGAACAAGGCCCTCTATAGTCATCAATGGATGGCGAGCTAAACCACCAAACATCGATACAACAGAAATCGGCGAATAAATACCTGGTGATGTTTGCATACGAGCACACTCTGGTGGGTAATTTGGTGTTCCGATTAATTTAGCCTCGTTACAAATAAATGCATACGCGTTGACTGTGTCATCAGTCCATCTTGGGAAAAGTGCTAACTTCGGGCGACCGTTTTGGCGAAAAATAGGATCATACACTTGAGCTACGACTTGCAATACACGTTTGAACTGAAGCTCGTTCATTTGTCCCGTTGGACGAATGGGAATTCTTAATTTATTCGCTGGAAAGAATCCGCAACCTGGTCCGTGGACATGAGGTGCCGCTAATAACTCTGGTGTTTCCACAGTCTTTGCGCTGTTGATGTTGACGCCCACTAATAATACTAACCCTAATAAAATTGATTTCATATTCCCCCCGGAAAATTCAATCAAGCCCCTCTAGACAGAGGCTGAAGTGGGCACAACATGTGTCTTTCCAAAAGAAAACACAAACCAATTAAATCGCTAGGTTCTATAAGATATTTTTATATAGGTAACGAGAGCCGCACCTACTGCAACTTTTCTAGGCTATATTCCCAGATTTTAAGCTTCTCGATCAAAATAATACGTTCTGTATCCGGTAGATGCGGAGCCATCAAACGGAAAGTTCTAAGCATCTGTATCAATACCGGTACGTTAGCGACTTTTAAATCCATATCAAAAAAGTTAGTTTTCGGATTGTAGTACTTTTGCAGCAAGAAGAAAGTTTCTTTCGCCGACCATAGATACGTTTCAATTTTAGTTGAATCGTAAACCTCTAAAAGACCTTCAATGACTAATAGTTGATCCATTAATTCAGGGTCACCGTCTACTTTTTCCATTCCCGGTAACGTAATCACGCCGGCGGCTAAGCCCGGCACAGCGCTGTCCTTCTGGTTTCTATACTTAGTGGCAATCGTATTACCCAGTGGAACCAAAATTTTCTTCACTTCGTTAATTCGTCGACCAAGAACTTGAGCCAGCGTTGGGCAATTCGGAGAATTTAAATCACCGCATTCTGGATCGGTTTTATCTTTCTTCAGCAATTCTTTAAATTTAGTTTTTTCGATTCCATCGATTACGCCTTGAATATTTTTAAATAAGCGAATTACTTTTACGATCGGCTTGATAGAAACTTCCGGAGATCTTTGGCCGTTCACGATATCAACGTACACACCAAACAAAAATGTTTTGTCTTTGTTTTTCGTGTAATCATTCATCCAAACAACTTCGCCATCATTGGTAACCAGACCCAGCTGAGAAAATTTCTTAGTCAAATTAGCAATCCAGTTGATAAACTGCGCTGCCGTCAAACCAAAGAAATCCGTTTTATTGAATAACATGGTTCCCTCACCACTACCGCCAGCTTCCTCACCAAATACTGAAGTGGCTTTGAAGCCACCTAAAGATTTATCAAACGAATTCTTTTCCCAATCACGCAGGTATTTCATTGTTGATAGCAGTCCATTACCTATTTCAATCTGTGCGTCCGCCGAAATATTGGCGACATCATTCACTTCTTTGCGTAAAAATGGCGAAGATAACTCTGTTAAATCCACAAGGCCAAAGGAAGCCACACTATCAATAGCATCACCCACATCATACGGTGTGCGGTTGTTTTCAAAACTCTTCACGATACCTTTTGTTGGCGCCGGTTTGCCCGGCACACCGCCAAAGCCCATGATCCGATTGATTTGCTCAATCACGGGTTTGCGAA
This sequence comes from Bdellovibrio sp. 28-41-41, assembly GCA_002256935.1. Lineage (GTDB taxonomy): Bacteria > Bdellovibrionota > Bdellovibrionia > Bdellovibrionales > Bdellovibrionaceae > UBA2316. The sequence continues at coordinate 34,872 of NCGL01000028.1, read as the reverse complement.
GAGCCGTATCCGACAATAAACCCGAATCAAATATTTTAGCATTCGAAGCTAAAGAGGCACCGACGGATTTAGACGAAACCACAGACTTCTTTGTCGACGGCGCCTTGAACGCAACTACTTTTTTCACAATATCCACGTTCACAGTAGTGCTTTCATAGGCTAACGACATCTCACTCTTGAAACCCATGTTCGATCTCAGCCATTTCAAAAAATTTTCTTTCGTAAAACCTTGAGCATTTCGACGAGTTTTCTCGATCTCCGCTTTGGCTTTCACGACGTTCTTAGTCACTTTCTTCTCTACGCGGGCATCTAAATTAAGAACAACACTTAAAAGGCGCTCTTCTAAAATCTCGAGCACATAACCGTGAGTTTTTTCATTCAATGTGGCTTTGATTTTGTCTGGTCCAAATTTTTTCAATTGAGGCAAGATCGCAAAATCACGAATAATCCCCGAGAAAAAATTCGGACATGTCGTATCGACTAGGCAAACTAGGTCTTGATCTTTCTTACCACTTAAAAAGTTGTACAATGCGGCTGAAATCGGAGTAAAATAGAGTTCGCGTTCTTTAGGCCCAAGAGTCAACCAAACCCCAACAACTGCCGAGAATGCCGTCGTTTCATCAGTGATCGCATTGATTTTTTCTGCTAGCCCGCGACCCGATTGAAGTTTGTCTTGAGTTTCTTTATCCAAAGGAATTTCAAATTCCTTAACCATCTCTTCTAATATATTCAGCATATTAGTCAGAGTTTTGGTCTCATCAATTAACTTCCATTCCTTTTTCAAATAGTCAGCGTTCAGATCGCGCTCGCTTTTTACTTCGTCAACAAGCGCTACTTCAAAGTCTTTCATTAGCTTAAGTTTAGGAATAGAATCTAGAAAAGTGTTCAGAAACCCTTCAAGCAACGCGATTGATTCTGTAAATTTAGCTTTCTTCGGCCATTCGTAATTTTGTTTAAGTTCTCTTACTTTTTTCTTTACCGTGATCAAACCCGCATCGATTTGTTTCAAAGCATCGTCCATTCCTTCTCGAACGCCAGGCAGAGCTTCCCTTTGGAATATTTCGTAATATGGTGTTTTAAAAAAAGAAACCTGAGTGCCAATATTTTCTGCGTAATATTTTTTATATAAACTCAGCGCCGTTGCTTTAAGTTTAGCATTTTTAGTTTTCTCGGCCATATCAAGCAAGCCCTGAATAACTTCATGAACTTCAGATGAAGGAATCGAGCCCTTCCATTGTAATTCAAACTGACTCGCCTGTTGCAATAGCTTGGCGAATTCGCGGTCGTTTTCCATATCCGGCTGCAAATCCATAAGAGGCGAATTAAAATCCTTACTCTCTAGATGTGGTGAACATCCAGAAGTCATGAAGGACAATAAAACTAAGCATCTAAGAAACTGTTTCATTTAAAAATTTCCAGCCTGGTTAAAAAAACATTTTAAAGTTGAGTTCATGTAACGTCCGGCGATTAACATTCTCGCCTTTAAATAAATCACTAAACTCGTAATACACTATGTACGGGAATAAAGCTTTCTTTTTAAAATACGCTTTCACTGTATTGAAGGAAACTTTCATTGAATAGATTTCTTCACGTGCATAGGTGTTTTTACTCAATAAATCGTAACGTGTGCCCTTATCTCCAGAAAACGAATCCGCCGCTTTCTGATTTTGAACGTACGCCGAGCTGAATGTCAGCGCATCACTGGCTTTCCATTCGCCTTCTGATTTAAATACCCATTTGCCGCCTGTACTGCGATGAACATTTTCTTTCTGATTCGCATCTGGCAAGTTATCATCATCATTCAATGGAACCCGCGCTGTAATTGAATCTGGCAACACATACTGGTAGCCGATATACGGTGTCGCACTTAATCCATAAACGCCTTTAAACGTAGTTGCTAGCGTGTTCTCTATACTCGCCAATCCAAAAGTATTCAGTGCAATCAAATCATCAGGATCGTATTGGGGTCCCGTTGGCAGTCCCACCGTCGTTAAATAGAAGAAGTCTACATATGGGGTCTGTTGCAATTTATAAATAGAAACGATTTGCATGTCCGACAGAAACTGACTTTTCTGACTGATCAAAGGTTTGTAACCACGTTGTTCGATCGTTTTTAAAGTTTCGGATTTAATATCTAAATTAAGAGCGCGATCTAAATCATCACTCACGCGACCCTGATAGACAGCCTTATAAGATTCTAGGTTAGAGTTAACTGTGTGTAACTCGATATCAACGGCATAGGTAATGATCGGCGCTCCCACCGCAATCGTCCAATTCTTGGTTACACCGTAGGCATAGATTGGCGCAAAGTATTGCATGCTAGGATCAATTTCAAATTTTAAAATGCCGTAGTTAATACTCTGACCGTGACTCAATCCAAACGCATTAAGAGCTGTAATTAGGTTTTTGGCATCGGGACTGACTTTAGATAGATAGCTGGCATCGTATTCCACGGATCGTAGATCGCCCATTTTCCATAGCGAACCGTTTTCCTCGTATCTTTGCTCTAGATTTTGAAAAACACCGTAGTTAAACATGGGGCTATTGATACCCGCAGGTAATACATCTGGCCCGGCGTGAACCCCGATTGATATCACAAGCGCGCAAAATGCGGCAACAGGTGCATTAATTGTCTTCAAAATCAGGCGCCAAATAAAACTCACCTGACTTACATAAAAAGTATTCAGCATGCTCCGAAACAGAGCAAACTTAATACCGAAACCGAGCGTCTGAAACTAATACGACTGATTAATTTTATTACTGGATATTTGAGGAATTTTGAAGTCGAAGGCATCACCTCTTAGTTGACACCTCAACTGAATCATTAGCCGAGTATATATATATCGAGGGGCAAAAAGTAAAACTTTCCCAGTGACTATATCTTCGACAGTATTTTGAGGACTAACTCCCTCTCCGGTTTTAAGCGGGGTGTGGCCATTTGAAGGAACGTTTATGCATTCGATTTAGAGGTCAAATGACATAAATATTCTTAGGCTTATGTAGTGTGGAATTCTTCTTTGGAATGTGATTTTTGTACCCAATACAACAATCCCATTCCCGGCAATGCGATCAAGGCACAAGAATAAAAGAACCATTCCCAGCCAAATTCTTTAACCATGATTCCCGAAAATCCTGAAAAGAAATTTCTACCTAAGGTAGCAATACTAGAAAGGACGGCAAACTGAGTCGCCGTATAATTCTTATTTGTAATGGACGCTAAGTAAGCAATGAACGCCGACGAACCCATACCTGCTGTGATATCTTCAAAAATAACCGCAAAGGCCAATGCCCATTTTTCGGGGCCGGTGTAGGTAATCAGCGCAAACGATGCCGTAGACAACGCTTGTAGAATTCCAAAAACCCAAAGGGATCGCAAGATTCCAATTTTGTAAATGGTAATGCCGCCGATAAACAAACCGACCATAGATGAAATTAAACCAAACGTTTTAGCAATCAATGCGATGTCTTCTTTTTGATAACCCATTTCTTTGTAGAATGGGCTGAGCATGGAACCAGAAAGCGCATCACCTAATTTAAAAAAGAATACGAAAAAAAGAATTAAAATGGCACCATTTCGCTGAATAAATTCTTTAAATGGCTCAATGACGGATTCACGCAATGTTTTTGATTTGTAATCCACATTTTTTGATTCTTTAGAATACAATGTCGTCACGATACCGACACCCATCAATAGTGCCATGATCCAGTATACGTGAGTCCACGACATATAAGCAGCCATTCCCAGTGCCACACCACTTGAAATTAACATACCAATTCTATAGCCATACATGTTCATCGAAGAACCAAATCCTAGTTCCTTATCGTCTAAGTACTCTCTACGGAAGGCATCGTAGGCAATATCTTGAGTGGCGCTAAAAAAAGCAATCCATACACTGACGGCCGCAACTAAAGCCAAAGATTCTTTGGGATCCAATACACCGACTATAATTAAACCGATAGCAATAGCCACTTGGGATAGAACCATCCATGAACGCCGGCGTCCCATCCCGAAAAAAGAATAACGATCAGCTAGCGGGGCCCAAATAAATTTCAACGAGTAGGCCATGCCCACCCAACCGAAATAGCCAATGGTTGTAATATCGACATTAGCTTCGGATAGCCAGAATTTTAAAGTAGCGCCAGTTAATTGCAAAGGCAATCCGCTGGAAAAACCCAGCAGAAAAGTAATGAGCATTTTTTTAGTAAAGATCAGGGCCAGGAAGCCATTTTGTTTTTCAGACAAAGATATCTCCTAGCCTATTACGGTGAATGGATAGCTTGTAAATGATTTCGCTTATGCATTTTCCACAATAAATGACTTATGTAAGGACGGCGATTTTCACCTGTAGTTACCATCAAAAGCTTGGTGATTTTTAAATCGCCCGCGTCTGTGTACAACAAAATCATCATTTCTTCGATGTAGTTTGTATTCAATGTGATATAGTTATCTGTTCCTACGCCTAATTGAACACCTTTCTTTTCCCACCAAGAAAACGGATGTTCTTTATAGTCTTGAAAACGGCCCGTTAATTTATTATTCGAAGATGGTAGTGAAATCAAAGCGACATCTTTTTGAATCAAGCGATTCAAAACGTCATGTTGATAGTGTTCTACTTCGCGTGCCGTATGGAATTTAGCTTTAAGGAATAGAATTTCCTCTTCTGACGTTAAGGTAACGCCGTTTAATAACTTCTCTAGAACGAATTTTTTATCGCCCCAATCTAGTTCTTTGACTTCTTGATACATAGAATCTTTAGGATCAATTTTTTCTTCAGCTCTATTTTTACGAATTACTTCTTGGTATAAACGATGGAAATAGGTATTTGGGTTAATTCCTAAGCTTATACCATGCTCTAGCGTATCGATATGCCAAATGTTCATCGCATTGTCGACGGCTTGGATACCCTTTTTCAATGTATGAAAAGTTTCACCATGATGGGACCTAATTTTAAATCCACGATATTGTAGCTTTCTAAAACCCGCTGACAATTCATTGAAGTGTTCTTTGCGGTATAGTTCTTTTTCATCACCCACGGTATCCACATCCGTCATTACGGATTCCAGGTAGGGATATTTGTCCATCATCGTTACCAGTTCATCCACTTGCTGCATGAAATGTTCACGACGAGATTTAAATTTGTCTTTATTAAAATGATGACTCTCTTTACGGAATGACGGTGACAAGGTAAATGTGAAATCAGGATTCTGTTTCTTAAATTTCGAAAATCCTTCATACAATCCAAGCACTACATCTTCAGAACTCACTTCGCCAACACCTGGAATTTGTTCCGTCGAACTTGATGTCGAACGTGACAGAGAGAATTTCAATCGAATGTGACCAACATTATACTTATGGTACAATTCGGTCGCCATATGGTAAGCCGCATCGATGTGAACTTGCTTATTAATAAAAATAAGCTGAGGAAGATAAAGAATTTTTAAATACGTGGCAAAACCTTCGCTTTCTTTCAAACGAATTAATTTATCAATGTCCTCCGGCGAAGTAATCGGTACCGACATCGGTCCGTACACTTGTTTAATGCGCTCTTCATATATTTTTCTATTTGGACCTTCTAATAGAGTCTGCAAACGAGGAAAAATAAACTCCCCGGTTAATGACCCGGTTAAGTGAATATGCTCTTCACGGTATTTCAACGGAAAATGTTTAAAAAAATCGAACAAAGCACTTGAAAAACTATGCTCTAACAATTGATTGATTTGAATTTTATTAGTACGGAACAAATCCAGCAATTCACGAAATTCTTTGATCTCGTTATTCACTTCAGGGTGTTTCTTATTTAAATCGGAATTGAGTAACAAATTAAGTGTATCAATTAAACTAACACCATTGGTTTCACCAATCATATTAGTCAGATACTTGACTAAAACTTTTTGCATATCACGCATGAGGACACCCTACTTTCCAAGAATCCTTTTGTACATTACTTTGTGCGGACCAATATCAGGCAATTCGAACATATCGCCGCTAAATTGAAATCCATTCGACTTATAAAAAGGAAATGCTTTGAAACGAGCGTTACACCACAAAAGATCGCAACGCTTGTCTTTAAGATAGTCAATGACGGACATCAATAGTGCGCCACCAAATCCTTGTCCTTGATATTTAATATCGCTGGCCATGCCGCGCAGACGGTAAGGAAATCCACAATAAAGATCTTTATTTGATTCTGGAAATATAGTCGCAACTGAAATTAGTTTTTCGGTATAAAAAAGACCAAAATGCTTTGTCGTAGGCAATAAATCTTCGGGGTTTGCACATTCATTTTTGCTCAAGAACGGCTTCAAGATTTTTTGTCTCAAATCTAAAGTTTGCTCGGTGGTAATTAAATCTATTTTATAATTAAAAATCATGCCCTAACTAATCAGCTAAATGTAAACAACACAACTGTCATTATGACGCTTGCGTATTTAAATATTGAAGCCAATTATCAGGTATTTGTCCATGTCTGAATTCAAAATCCACAAATGGAAGCCATTGAGGTGCCTTAGGAATAGTAAGAAGAGGCATCTGTGCTTGAGCTGGAGTTCTATTTGCTTTTTTCTGGTTACAGTCACGGCAGGCAGTTACTACGTTGGTCCAGCTTTTTTCGCCTTTTTTAGAAGCGGGGACCACATGATCAAGAGTGAGTGCCTTGTAGGAAAATTTCTCTGCGCAATATTGGCAGATAAAATCGTCTCGTAAATAAACATTTTCTCGGCAAAAGCGAATTGCATTTTTATTCTTGAGACGAACATAGGATTTGAGACGAAGAACGCTAGGTAGTTGAAATTTGTCCCGCGCAGAACGAGCGTAATCTTTATGATACTCAAGGATTTCAACTTTGTTTTGGAACCAAAGTATGATGGCCTTTTGCCAGCTAACGACCCGTATTGGTTCATAGCTAGAGTTCAATAACAGAGATCTAGAATTCATTTCCCCTCCGTTTATACGAGGCCAGCCGAGTTTCAATCAGCTTAAGCTTAATTCTATTATATTTGGTTTTTTTGTTGATTTTCAAGGGGGTTGGTTGAATAAAGACCTTATTAATTGTCTCCTGTAGGACTCATAAACCACAGCCAGACCCAACAATAAGGATTCTTTATGTCCAAACGTGTATTCGCATTTAATTACGTTCTAAAATCAACTAATGGTGATGTATTAGATGCATCTGAAAAGAATCAGCCATTACCATTTTTAGAGGGAGCGTCTCAAATTCTACCAGCCCTTGAAAAAGAAATCTTAACAATGGCAGAAGGCGATAAAAAGCACGTTAAATTGACTCCGGAAGAGGCCTACGGCCCTCAGTCTGATAAAATGATTATGGACGTAGAGAAGCAAGAATTGGCTCACATTCCCGACTTAAATATTGGCTCGTTTCTGCAACTAGATTTGCAAAATCAAACCAAAGTTGTTCGTGTTGCGAAGATCACGGATACACATGTAACCCTAGATGGAAATCACCCTCTGGCGGGCCAGGCTCTAGAGTTTGATATCGAATTGATACTGGTGCGTCCGGCGACTCAAGTTGAGTTAACGCATGGTCATGCACACGGTTTGCATGGACAAAGTCATCACTAAACTAGATCTCTAATTTGAGATTTTGGGTTTACTTATTTTTTTTATTATACTAGTCTGAATTCTGTCCGCGTTACTTAAGTGTCTTTGTTTAAGCGCACCATGGTTCCTGCGGGTTAATAACCCAATTAGTTTTGTTTTTGAAAAGGAGGAACTTTGGGAAAAAAGATTTATGTAGGTAATTTAGCATTTTCGGTGAGCGATGAATTATTGAATTCTACTTTCGCACAATTTGGTGCAGTAGATTCAGCTAAAATCATTATGGACCGTGAAACTGGCCGATCTAAAGGCTTCGGTTTCGTAGAAATGGCATCTGATTCTGATGCTGACCAAGCTATTGAAAAACTAAATGGACAAGACCTTAACGGTCGTAACATGAACATTTCAGAAGCTCGTCCACAAGAAGATCGCCCTCGTGGCGGTGGCGGAGGTCGCGGTGGTGGCTTCGGTGGTGGTCGTGGTGGAGGCGGCGGCGGAGGCCGTGGTGGTTTCGGTGGTGGCGGCGGACGCGGTGGCGGCCGAGGTTAATCACTCTACTATCTAATGTTAGTATTGTTTTCTAACTAATTTGACCTTTGATTTTGCTAAACTCCTAAGGGAACTTTAGAATAATCAAAGGTCTTTTTTTTTCTGGAGAACGATAATGCTCAAAACTCTTTTTAGTATTTTCTTATTTCAAATCTTCACATCTTCATTTGCATTGTCCGCCGAAAAATCTGTCGTCTTCCTGGGAGACTCACTGACAGAGGGTTACGGGGTAGATCAAGAATCGGCGTACTCAAATTTAATTCAGAAAAAAATCACCGCCGACAAAATGGATTGGAAAGTTATCAATTCAGGAATCAGTGGTTCCACTTCGGCATCGGGCCCAGGCCGTGCGAAATGGCTACTTAAAGCCAAAGACAAACCAAGTTTAGTCGTCGTAGTGCTCGGCGCAAATGACGGCTTGCGCGGGCTGCCCGTCGATAGCGTCAAAAAGAGTCTAAATGAAACAGTAAAAATATTAAACGACGCTAAAGTCAAAACGGTGATAGCAGAACTTTATGTTCCACCCAATTATGGCAAAGACTATTCAGACAAATTTAAAAAGGTATTCGGTGAAGTCGCCAAAGAAAATAAAATTCCATTGATGCCGTTCCTTTTAGAAAAAGTGGCTGGTAAAACAGAATTAAATCTATCTGATGGTATTCACCCAAATGAAAAAGGCCATCAAATTATCGCAGACGGAATTTACGCTTTTCTAAAAAAATATCTGAACTAGTTCTTATACCCCGAAGGAAACCCCCATGATCCAAGTTGAAAATCTGAAGAAGAGTTTTAAGCAAAATGAAAATGATATCGATATTCTAAAAAATCTAAATTTACAGGTAAAGAAAGGCGAAAAGGTTGGAATCCTTGGCCAATCTGGTAGTGGCAAATCGACGTTCTTAAGTTTAATGTCGGGATTAGATTTTCCAGACTCAGGCGACATTCGCATTAATGGTGTTAGTACGACAAAATTGTCAGAAAAAGAATGGACTCAGTTCCGAGCTAAAAACATCAGTATCGTTTTTCAGCAGTACCACTTGGTTGGCCATTTAACAGCCCTAGAAAATGTGATGCTTCCGCTAGAGATCCTTGGTGTCAAAGAAAAGCAAGCTGAAGAGAAAGCATTAACTCTGCTTGGCGAAGTCGGCCTAAAAGATCGTGCTCATCATTTCCCCTACCAATTGAGCGGCGGAGAATCGCAGCGAGTGGCTATGGCCCGCGCGCTAATTACGACACCGAATCTTTTGCTTGCCGATGAACCTAGCGGAAACCTGGATCAAGAAACCGGCTTAAAAGTTATGAATTTATTTTTCGATATCACAACTAAATTTAATACGACGACATTACTTGTAACTCATAACGAACAACTAGCATCGCGCTGTGATGTTGTTTACCGACTGAGCCAAGGCCGATTTGAGAAATTATGATTATCAAATTAGCCCTTAAAGAATTAGCTAATAAATGGCGCTGGAGTCTGATTTTTGTTTTGAATCTGGCATTTGGATTTATCGGATTTACAACGGTTCTATCATTTCAAAATGCGATTGAAGAAAACGCGAAAGCCAATTCGAAACAAATTTTATCGGCCGACCTTGCGATCAGTGCTCGTAAAAAAATTGCCGAAACGGATGTACAGAAAGCTGAAGACTATTTAAAATCTAAAAATATTCAGTTTAAGAGGACAAAAGTAACTGAGTTTTTTGCGATGGTTTCCCAAGGAGAACGAAGCCACTTGGTTTTAGTTAAAGCGATTGATAACCTTTATCCTTTGTATGGCGAGCTTGCCTTGACCAAATCAACGATCAAACGTGATTCTGAAAAATCTATTTTCAATTCAGCAAAAATTTGGGCTTATCCGGAACTAAAAGGTATTTTGAATATAGATATAGGCTCGACACTCAAATTGGGGAGCTTAGAATTAACGATCGATGACTTTATAAACAAAGATGGAACGCAAACGTTTCGCTTAGCGAGTTTAGCTCCTAGAATCTTTATCGATAGTGCCTGGCTTGAGAAATCAAAACTGCTTTCCTTCGGTAGTACATTTACCGAGGCCTATCTTTATCAATTCTCGGTTGATTCCGCCGCCAGCATTCAAAAAGATCTTTTTACTGTTATCAGCGATCCCGCCGTTCAAATCGATACACCAACGACAGCCTCAGAAGATTCGGCTCGTCAGTTAGGTTTCCTAACAGACTTTCTTAATCTAGTAGCCCTAGTGGCAATTTTATTGGCGGGCTTAGGTGCTAGTTACTTGTACCAAGTCTTTGCTCGCAAAAAGACCAAGGACTTTGCTATTTTTAAAACGCTGGGTTTAGAGTATTCTTCAATACTGAAAATCTACATCCTACAGCTATTTGTGCTGAGTCTACTCGTGTGCGGATTTTCCTATTTGGGCTCGATAGCTTTCATACCCTTCTTGCAATGGATTATCAGCTCGCTAGTGACTCAAGAACTGAACGTGCATATTCCGTTGTATGTAGTAGGGTTAACTTTAGTTTTAACGTTCATCGCCAGCCTGATTGTTGTAGGCCCGTATATTCAAACTTTGAATCGCGTGCCTCCAGGGATTTTGTTTAAGGAAGAACAAAGTCAGATCTTAAATCCATCCAAAAACTTTCTAACGTTCTTAGCGGCTCTTTGCTTGATGGGATTCCTGACTTTATTTCTGACTAAATCCGTGATGATGACATCTATATTCATCGGATCAATCGCGGGACTTGCCGTTTTATTCTTTGGGGTCGGTAACGGTTTGATTTATTTCCTGGGCTCGTTGCCCATTCGGTTTTGGGTTTACAAATATGCAGTCAGATCATTGCAACGACGGAAATCCACAGCACTCGTACTGTTTTCCACAATTGGGACGGCTATTTTATTATTGAATTTACTTCCTCAGCTGAAGTATTCGCTAAAAAATGAGTTTTTAACCAATGGCAGTAACCTGCCATCGTTATTTCTGTTTGATATCCAAGACGAGCAAGTAGACCCGTTAAAAGGAATAGTAAAACAAAATAACAAAGAAATCTCGCAGCTCTCACCAATAGTTCGTAGCCGAATATTAAAAATCAACGATGTCCCATATGAACGTAAAGTTGATTTCAATGCGTTTAAAACGCGCGAAGAAGAACGTGACGCTCGATTTAGAAATCGCGGTGTGAATCTAACCTACCGGGATAAATTATCTACTTCAGAAACATTGGTGGCTGGCATTCCACTCGGCGACTACAAAGGCGAAGTTCCCGGCTTATCACTCGAAGAAAAATACGCGCAGCGCATGGGTATTAAATTGGGTGATATCATTGAATTTGATATTCAAGGCGTCGAAATTAAGGGCAAGGTCGTAAACTTTAGGAAAATCAAGTGGGCCAGCTTTCAACCCAACTTTTTCATCTCATTTGCAGCAGGCGTTTTAGATGATGCCCCGAAGACCAGTATTGGTATCGTCAATGGATTAAACGACGCCGAGGTCGCATCAATTATCTCGCAAGTTGCCAAAGCCCTACCCAACGTATCGGTCATCGATGTTCGACAACTGATTAAGGATCTGCTGAAAGTCTCAGATCAAATGACGCTGTCACTAGAATTGATGGCCTACCTATCCCTAATTACCGGCTTTGTTGTTTTGATTTCGATAATATCGATTCAGCTACAAGATCGCAAGTGGGAGATCAATCTATTCAAAATCCTGGGTTCACCAAATCATTCCATTAACATGAACTTACTGTTTGAGTACGGCACGATCGTTTTGTTTTCCGTTATATTGGGAATTTCATTTAGTTTTTTGATGAGCTATTTAACATTAAAGTATACGTTTGATTCTGACTATTCGTTCAATCTGAAGGATGCCTTCTACATCGCAGTAGCCGTAATCGTTGTAGCCCTGGTCATCATTCAATACATGGCCGGTATCTACTTGAAAAAACGTTCGAACGAAATTTTAAAAGATTCATTATAAAAAGGGGTACCCACATGAAACTACTAATCACACTGCTATTAACCGGTTCCGCACTATTAGCTAGTGTGCCAGCACCAGAACTGCGCCTAACATGCACCACAGACCACGTACCCACTTTGTACGGCGAAGCCAGAATCACATTTGATTTATTTAATCTAGGTTCTGACAAATACTCATCAATTATGGAAGTCGTCGTCGACGGCCTACCAACTCTAAGATTCAAACAACCAGAATACATCGGCAGCCGCTCTCATTTCGTAATGAACTTCCAACCAACAGGCCCCGCCGTTCAAGTAAACCAAGACGGAACAGAAACTGAGTTGGCAGATTCAAGATCAGAAATAAACTATTCCGAACCCTACGGCGTCTGGGGACTAGCCGCCAGCATCAAGTTCCAACCATCAACAGCATCCGACTTAGCAATCGAATACGTCGCGACCGATTGCAAGTTATACTAATAAACTAAAAATCGAAAATAACCCGCGAAGGCGCAGCCAAAAACCCGGTTGCGACTAGAGGCGCCCCCAGCTAGGCGCCCCCAGCGTGGGTAATTTTTGTGAATGGCGTTCTTTCTTCTTTATGAAGCGCGATTCAAGCTCGGTCTTCCTATTGAATAAGACTTTGTTTTTTAGGAGGCTCAGCCGGGGGCGCCTAGCCGCCGCATGGATGCGGTATTGTTGGCGTAGCCAACCGGCTGCCTGAGCCACGATGGCGTCCTCCTAAAAAACAAAGTCTTATTCAATAGGAAGATCCCCGATCCACCCCGAACTAAGCTTCACAAAGAAGAAAGAACGGCGTTCACAAAAACCGGTGGACCCCAACAAAACCTCAAAGCCTAGTGCTTCTCCGCCTTATCCTGAGTAATCAATTTCGATCCAACATTCTTGATCATCCACTGACGCCCACGCTCGATATAACTAAATACCGCTGGGATCAAAACCAGTGTTAGCAAAGTAGAAATCAACACTCCACCCACAACCGCGATACCCAAAGATTTACGTTGAGATGACGCCTCATTCAAACCGATAGCAACCGGTAACATACCCGCTACTAAAGCCAAACTTGTCATCAAAATCGGGCGAAGACGAGTTTTACAACCCTGAACAATCGCATCATTCAATGCCATGCCTTCTTGGAGTTTCTGATTTATATAGTCGACCAGGATAATCGAATTCTTCGTCGCAAGACCCATCAACATAATACAACCAATCATCGAGAATAAATCTAATGTCGATTGCATAACGAATAACCCAAAGAATCCACCGAATACCGCAAACGGAATTACAAGCATGATTACAAATGGAGTTACGATGGATTCATACAGCGAAGCTAGAACTAGGAAGATAAAAATAATCGCGAACAAACCGGCGCTCACAATACTTTTACCTAACTCTTGGAAATTCTCGGCCTGACCAACGAAACGATACGTTACGCCTTCTGGTAATTTAATCTGACCCGAAGTAAACATCGTATTGATATCTTGGATCGCACCGCCCATACCTGGACCTTTCGGAGCCACGTCGGCTTCGATACTGACGTAACGAGCGCGGTTTTCACGATTGATCGTTGCAAAACCTACTTCTTTTACCGTTGTCGCGAAATCTTTCACATACACAGGACGAAAATTTAAATTCGGCACAGTTGTTTTTGTAAAAAACTTTTCTAGGTCACGTTGATCATCTTGCAGCCGAACGCGAATGTCATACTCAAGACCGTTTTCACGGTATTTAGAAGCCACCAAACCTTCGATTTGAGCACGCAGTTCCGTACCGACTTGATTTGCCGTTACACCATACAGTTGTGCTTTCTCTTTATCGACTTTGATTTGGAACTCTGGAAGACCTGGTTTATCCGTAATCTCTGGATCGACTAACGCTGGATGTGTTTTCAACTTTTCGAATAGCTGTTTAGAAACCTCGCGAACTTGATTTAAATCCTGCCCAACAATGTTGATCACAAACGGACGCTGGCCAGAACCTACAAAATCGACGTCTTTAACTTTAGGCTTAGCAAACGCCCACTTTTGAACCATCGTACGCATTTGTTCTTTGATCGCTGAAGTCGTTTGCGAACGCTTCTCAAACGGAGTCAGTTTCACATAAACGTCACCTACATAAGATCTTCCGTTTACGTCACCCGCCGTAGTCAATGTTAATTCCACCACTGGATTTTTTCTAATCTCAACTTCCACTTCTTTTACTAGTTCAGACATTTTATCCAAAGTAGAACCTGGTTCTAATTCCAGAGCCACAACGAATTCACCCGAATCATTGGCTGGAATGAATGTTTTTGGAATATACGCTACTGTTGAAGCCAATCCAAAAATTAAAACTAACATACTGAATAGTGTAATTAGAGGGCGTCTTAATATACCTTTTACGAAACTCTCATAACCATTTTCAAGTTTGCTTTGAAGACGATCAAACAGTACAAGAAGTGTTTGAATCGGATTCCAACTTAAAGGCTTTCCAGTCAGAGATACATGTCGACCACCGAAATAGGCAGATAACATTGGCGCATTCGACAACGCATCAAAAAGACTGATGATCATGACGAAACAAACAGCCAAACCGAACGATTTAAAGAACTGCCCCACAACTCCAGCCAAGAATGCAATCGGTGCGAACACCGCAAGAACCGCTAGGGTTACAGCTATTACGGCAACACCCACTTCGGCTGTTCCATCTAAGGCGGCCTGAACAGGTGATTTACCCATTTCTAAATGTCGAAAGATATTTTCTCGGACAACGATGGCATCATCGATCAGAAGACCGACCGATAGCGAGAAAGCTAACAATGACATGATATTAATAGTCATACCGGCCGCATTCATCAAAGCGAAAGAACCAATCAAGGCTACCGGAATAGCGAAACCAGTAATTAATGTGGAACGTAAAGATCCCAAAAATAAATAAACAACTAAGATCGTTAAGATAATACCAAAGATAATCGATTCGGCGACATCAAACACGTTAGCCCAAACATATTTTGTGGCATCGCGCACAAGCTTAACTTCGAAATCTTTTCCGTAAACTTTCTTTAGTTCTTCATTAATTTTTTCTAAACGTTTGTGAATACCATTTGCAACACTAATTGTATTAGCGCCCGATTGCTTATAGATATTCAAAAAAATCGAATTTTCGCCGTTGATATATACGCGTAATTTTTCATCTTCTACAGTATCTGTCACTGTCGCCACGTCACCTAATTTAGTAATGGAATCATTTCCGAAGAAACTTACGATTGAGTTCCTGATTTGATCTAGGGTATTGAATTCACCTAGAGTACGGAACACAAGTTCTGATTTGGATTGATCGACTTTACCAGCGGGAACGTTTTGTCCTGTGTTTTTTAGGGCGCCCACGATTTGAGTTAGGGATAGTTCGCGTCCCGCAATTTTATTTCTATCTACTTGGACCTGAACTTCACGTTTACGACCGCCAACGACTTCGACCAGACCGACTTGATTCACTTGTTCAAATCGAGGTCGAATTTGCTCGTTCGCTAAATCGAATAACTTACCGCCAGTTAAATTGGATTGGATCGCCATAACCATAATCGGCTGTGCGGACGGATCTACGCGGCGAATGATTGGATCATCCACTGTTTCAGGAAGTTTTTTTCGAGCGCTAGATGCTTTATCGCGAACTTGTTGTTCCGCGTACTTGATATCAACATCTAGATTAAATTCAGCGATTACTACGCTGACTGATTCACGATTTACCGAGCGGATATTTTTGATACCCGAAATCGTCGACATTTCTTCTTCGATTGGCTTTGATATCAAAGTCTCGATCTCTGTCGGACCGGCACCAGGATAGATCGTTTGCACGGTTACGATAGGGAATGAGATGTCCGGAAACATTTCCACTGGAATTTTAGTGAATCCAAAATAACCCAAAGCCATCAAAGCTGCAAGAATAGAGGACATGAACACAGGTCGTTTTACTGACAATTCCCAAATTTTCATATTGATTCCTTATCTATACAACTCAAGTGAAGTTAAAAATTTTCGTACTTGCAATTCTAAATTGATTTTCTGGTTTCTAGAGTTCACGTAATCTTGTTCGAACATTAAAACTTGGTAGGTAGTCGATCGACCGTTGTTGTATTTTGTTCGTTCTAAATCCACTTTGTTTTTTTGAACTTGTTCTAGATCACGTACGATTTTCAATTGTTGAGCCAACGTTTCAGCTTGATCTACAGTGTTTTTCCATTGAAGTGATTCTGTCCGAACGCGCGCTTTTTCTGCTAGCACTTGGCTTTCCGCTAATTTTGCGTAACCGGCCTTAGAATCCGATAAATTACTTAGATCCAAAGGCATATTGAATGTCAGAGCAATGGCTGAATAATCTTTAGCATCCGTGATTTTTGTTTGTGCACCCGATACCGATGAATCGCGCCCTTGTTTCAAATAGGCCATGCTTAAATTAAGCGTAGGTTTATTTTTTTCCCGTTGAGCAATGTAAGACGATTCCATCGACTTTAAATTTTCTTTCTGAAGCAATAGGTCTAAGCGAGCTCGTGCCTGTTTTTTGCTTAGCTCAAGCTCCTTAGTATCGATTTCGTCTGCATTTAACCGATACGTTATGGCTTCAGAATCGACGTTCAAGAATGAATTAAATAAACGCGCGGCTTCTTTTAACTTAACTTCAGCCGACATTAATTCCAAACGACGCGAAGAAACTAACGCTTGAGTTTGAAACACGTCACTTTTATCTGCCAAATTTCGAGTCGCACGTGATTCAGCCCAATTTAAAATTTTCTCTGCCCGTTGCAAAGAATCTTTTTGAATATCTACACTCTTCTGCTGTGTCGCTAAAGAATAATAGGCGTCTTTAATTTCGCTCTCTTTCTGAACGCGAGCTAGCTCAGAGTTAAGCTTCTGCACACCCACTTGGGTTTCCAGTTGGCCCTGAGTGGCTTTCGTTTCGGAACCTAACCAGTTTCTCCAAAGCGGTAAAGATAGCTCAATCTTTGGGTACATATCGTAGTATTCAGGCATCGGAATGATCGCGGCGTTATGTATTTTTGTATATTGGTAGTTTTGCGATAGTGTCCAAGCTAATCCAAAGCTAGTTTGCTGTTGCAGTCCAACAGCTAAACTATTCACTTCTGTCTGATCACCTTGAAAGGAGGGTGCCGATGTAGGACGACCATCATTTAAAAGGTTTCCATTCGCAAAGAAATTTAGACCAGTCAATAAGCGCGCGTTATTTTCAATTAAACGCGAGCCTTCATAAGACATCTGAGCCGATTGAATCGAGGGGTCTTTTGACTGCGCCATTTCAATGTATTGCTTCAGCGACAGCGCATCGCTAGCTAGTGCTTGATTCGCACAAATACCAAAAATGAATATGAACTTTAAGTAAGATGCCGATTTCATTTTCTTATTCCTTGTAAAAAAAGATCTGTTAAAAATTCTATAAATTTTTCTTTATCTTTTGGCAGTTCGTACGAGCCCTTAAGGACGCTCAACCCACAGTCTTGCGACGTCATGTAACCTATGATGGATTCAAATAGAATTCCTAAAAAGGCGCCTACATCAAACCCACTTCGAATGATTTTCTTTTTCTGAGCTTCTTTAAATATAGCGATAACTTGTTCAGCTATGGGGCCAACCGTTTTTTCATGCAACTCCCTTGCAAACGGCAGTCCGTTGACTTTTTCCCTTTGCATAATACTGATCATTTCTGGATTTCCATATTTCATACCCACGATGATCGTGACCAGTGATTTAAGATCGGAACGGAACATTTTCGCTGTTAATTCTTTTCCAGAATTGGTTTGGAAGAGCTTGCGAATCTCCCCACCGACCATTTGCATGTGCCCACCTATGATTTCTTTATAGAGGCCTTCTTTGCTTCCAAAATAGTAACTGATCATCGAAATGTTCTGACCGGATTCTTTTGCGATTTCTCTGACGGAAATAGCTTCAAATCCTTTTTTCGCAAACAAGCTGCGGGCGGTATTTAAAATATCGAGTCTGGCGGTCTGTTCAACTTTTTGTTCTTCAGTCATGCTGATCACAGTAGGTCAAACGTTCGTTTAACTCAAGCTAAAATCTAAACGGACGTTTGACCTAAGGCCTAGTGCGGCTAAATGACACTAGACCATCGGCTTGTGTCTCAAGCTGGGATTGAGTTTTAGTGTCTGGTTGTGACGTTATTATTCTAGAGTGGTGGTTGCTTTATAGAACTTTGTTTTCGTGAAGGGTGTATAGTTTGAAGTTATATTTCTTCAGGGACTTCACAAACAGAGGATCTGTTTTTTCTTTCTCGACATATGAGTTAGTTTTGGAATTCCAAATCTTAATCCGCATCTTATCATTGCTATATTGTGCTGATGGTCTGCGTTTACCTTTGATAAAGGTCTTTTCGCGCTGAACGATATCTAAGAATCCATCTCCATCAATATCTTCGACCCAACCCTCTTTTAAAATTCTTAATTTAGAGGTTTTAGACATCACGGCAAAGTCATTAATGATCAAAGCGAGTTGGTCGTATCTCTTCACCGTTAATGTATAGAAGGTAAGTTCTTTGGATTTGATGGCTTCCAGTTCGAACGTCTGGCCGCGCGGACCTTTGAAAACAGTCACACTATTTGAGTCGATGTATTTGTATTTTTTAGAGTCAATTTTGAACCGACCCGAGGTGAAATGGAACGATTTAAAAAATCTATTCTCATCCGCCATTGCTGTATTGAAAATTAAAAGAGCGAGTCCCACATACAATAGTTTCATTGTCACCTTACAATATGGTAAAAGATCCCCTCTTGATTTACAAATCATCTATTATTGTTGACCTTGAATGAGACTCTCAAGTACACGATTTTAATGATATTTACCGACTCAAAACTGGGCGTTCCCCAACTGATCCAATCACTGAATGAATCAGAGCCTGTGGTTATGCCGACGGAAACTGTTTACGGTTTAGCGTCCAAAATAGATGATTTAGAGTCGTTAAAAAAAGTTTTTATTTATAAAAAACGCCCCTTCTTTGATCCTTTGATTGTTCATATTCATGATCGCCGGCAACTGCGTGAACTATCTCATTTCGAATCTCCGATAATTAACGATTTAGTGACGAAGTTTTGGCCAGGACCATTAACTTTGGTATTACCGAAATTATCCACAGTCAGTGAACTCGTAACCTCTGGTTTAGATTCTGTTGGCGTGCGCATGCCCAATCACCCATTAGCATTGGAACTCTTAAAAGCTGTGCGCGTTCCTCTAGCAGCACCGAGTGCAAATTTGTTTGGGCAAACAAGTCCGACGACAGCTCAGCATGTAGAGCGTGATTTCCCTAATTTAAAAATTTTAGATGGTGGTCCCTGCGATATCGGTATCGAATCTACAGTTTTAAAAGTACAGCCGTCTGAAAATGGCATTGTTTCGCTCTCTATCTTACGCAAGGGTGTGATCACTCAATCGGCTATCAATGTAGCATTGAAGGGCTCGACGGTAAAATTTCAATGGGTGCAAAATTTAGATATAAAACAATCGCCTGGTCATATGAAGCATCACTATATGCCGAAAACACCAATCGTGTTTTTTAATCAACCTGTACAAATCAATGATTACTTAACGACTATCCGAAACGATTTTCTAAAAATCCCCGATATTGTCGAAGACGTTACCATCGTTAAACCGCATGGGAACATCACACGCTCGGAAAAAATTGAATTCAGCAGCGATCCACTGATTGCCTGCCGGGAACTTTATGGCAAATTAAAGAAGTCCTCTGAAGCCAACTCGCAAATCCTAGTTTTTGAAAAGCAACACTATATGGTGGGCGAAGTTTGGGATGCCTTTTTAGAGCGAATTACCAAGGCTTCAAGCCTTCAATATTCCGTCGGACCTTAGTCGACAGCCATAGGGGAAATTCTTTCATCATGCATCGAAAAAAGGTACCCAGGATTTCGATACCGAACTAGTCTAATTAGGAATGATAGTCGAAGTTAAAAATCTCTACAAAACGTATGAACTAGGCGAAACCAAAATCGAAGCTTTGCGCGATTTAAACCTATCGCTAGAAGCTGGAGAGTTCACCGCGCTCATTGGCGCCTCAGGATCAGGAAAATCAACACTATTGAATATGATTGGCTGTTTGGATCGGCCTGATCAGGGCGAGATCATCATTGCAGGACAAAACACAAGCTCTCTGAGTGAAGATGACTTAAGCGAAATTCGCAATCTTCGCATTGGTTATATTTTTCAAGCATTCAACCTGATTCCAGTCTTAGATGTTTTTGAAAACGTAGAACTACCACTTGTACTTCGGTCAGATATTACCCCGGCACAACGCAAAGAACGCGTTCTGCATGCGCTAGAAGATGTAGGCTTGGGCGACTTTGTTAAGCACTGGCCAAATAAACTATCCGGTGGTCAACGCCAGCGCGTGGCGATTGCTCGTGCACTTGTGACGGAACCTAGTTTGATCCTTGCTGATGAACCGACAGCTAACCTAGATTCTAAAACCGCAAACATGATTATCGATTTACTGCTTGAAATGAATAAAAAACGAAATGCTACTTTTCTATTTTGCTCACACGATGAAAAACTGATCAGCCGAGTTCAAAAAATTATTCGCATTTCCGATGGAAAGTTAATCTAGATGTGGAGCTGGGTGCTAGCCTACAGAAATCTAGGTCGCAACAAACGCCGCAGTCTGGCTACGGGCCTGGCGATCGGTGCCGGATTTATTGGGCTACTATTAATCTCTGCCTATCTTTACCGCGCCCAGCGTGCTCTACAAGCCAGCACAGTTTACTTAAACCATAAGGGCCACCTGGCCTTGTTTAAAAAAGATAGTTTGTTTGAATTCACCTATCGTCCCTCACGCTATCTAATCACGCTCGAGGAGCAGAATAAGATCGCGCAAATAATTAAAGATCTAGATTCCGATATTGAATTTACTGGTCGCTACCTTACTGGCACTGGTTTGATTAACAACCAAACTAAAAGCACACCCTTTATCGGCACCGCCGTTGAACCCGAAGTTTATAAGCGTATTTTAAATCACGCCGAAGTTCACACATGGACTCCCGATTGGGTTTTTGAAGAGACCATTAAGAACTCTGGTAAATTTATCGAAAATCCTAAATTAGTTTCCATCACCGAATCCATGGGAATTCTGATTGGTAAAGAACCACCGTTTGATAAGTACAACGAAGACGAACGCACCATCCAGCTTATTGGCAAAAGCTTTTATGGCGATCTAAACGCCGTGGATACTGAACTTGGCTTACGCCACACAACAGGCATGGCACTGGCCGAAGACACCAGTCTCTATTTAAGTTTATCTCAATTGCAATCTTTGTACGCGACGGATGGGATTCAATATTGGGCAATATTTTTAAAAAACTCTTCGGCGCTAGCGCGCGTTCAATCCGAACTGGAAAAACGACTTAAGGAGCAAAATCTAAATATAGAAGTGTTTCCATTCAATCACGAAGAATGGGGCTCCTATTATGTCGGTTCGATCGGTTTCTTGTTTGTGATTGCCTGCTTCTTTGTAATTCTTATTTGCGGCGCGGTTATCCTGTCAGTCGTCAATACAACGACTCTTGGTATTTTTGAACGCCACAAAGAAATCGGAACTCTGCGGGCAACGGGATTCCCTCCGAAAGCTATTTATTCGTTATTTTGGAAAGAGAATCTAATCCTAAGCCTTATCGCTTTGACGGCGGGCTACATAGCAGCAGAATGGATTGCTAGCGCGGTCAATGCGGCCAATATTAAATTTCAGCCACCAGGGACCCAAGGTGATATTCGATTTGTATTAGTCACCCATTTTCAAATGACTCTGGCACTTGGGTTGATAGTTATTTTAATTAATTTTATCTCGACAATTATAGCTGTAAGACGCACTACTAAGACTAATATCGTAAACTTGCTTACTGCTTCAGGAGGCTAACGTGAAATACCTTTTGCTACTCTTAACTATGACTGCAACTGTCCACGCAGAAAATGCCCTTGAATTATTGAAAGAATCAGACAAAGCCCGCGGTGCTATCGGCGATGGCTTATCATGGGCTCTAACCATCGATACCGAAGAAGATGGTGAAGCTAGCTCGCGCGAATTTGACGTCAAAGTCAAAGGACCCGATGCTTTGGTGGAAGCCTCAGCCCCCGCACGCAACAAAGGCGAAGTTTACATTTTTAATGATCGCAACATGTGGTTTTACAAACCAACTTTAAAAAAACCCGTTGCGATCTCGGCCCGACAAAAATTGACAGGCCAAGCTGCTAATGGCGATATTGCCAGCACTAACTATGCCCGCGACTATGATCCAACGATTGAAAAAACAGAAGACATCAATAAAGAAAAATTTTTCGTTCTTATGTTAAAGGCAAAAACAGATAATTTAACGTATGATAAAATTCGCTACTGGATATCAGCGAAATCAAAACTAGCCATCAAAGCTGAATTTTTAAATTTACAAGGCCAAGCATTTAAGATTGGTGAACTGACATACAAAAACTCAATCAAAGCTGGCGGCAAAACTATTCCTTTTGTGAGCGAGCTTAAAATCACTGATGCAAAATTTCCAAAGAACATTAGTATAATTAAATATAAAAACCCTAAAGCAGAAAAGCTTTCAGATTCCATCTTTAACGTAAATAATTTGAGCCGGTGAAATATTTAATTCGAATTGCTTTTAGAAATGTGCGAGTCAATTTAAAGCCCTCTCTGGCGGCTCTCTTATCTATTTCTGCTGCGTATATGACGATTCTCATTTTTGATGGCTATATCGAAAGCGTTTCACGACTGTATTTGAATTCCTATCGCTACCGCCAAATGTACGGTGACTTTATTATTCAGAATCCACTACTTCGCGCCAAAGAAGGAAAAGCTAATCCATACAATTATTCACTCACTCCAAAACAGCAGGAACTTGTCGATTCATTTATGAAATCCAAATCACACGACGTTGTCGCCTCGGTAAAAAATTTGGAATTTGTGGGCACAGTCAGCAACGGACGCGTTTCTACTATTTTTATTTCCCGCGCCTTTCAACAAGAAGAAGGATTGAAACTGCGACGCGAGCTTTGGTCTTGGAATGCGCTCTACGGTACCCCCCTGCATATGGGTGGACCTGGCAGCAAAGTTCTTTTGGGGCAAGCTTTGGGCAGAACCTTGGGCTGCCGGCCTAAAGAAAAACAAAATATTCTTACCCCTTCCGGCGGATTTAAAAAGGGCTATCGCGAATTTAGTTGTGACATCGATGATGTTTTGCTTTCGGTAACGACGGCGACTGGCCAAATAAATTCCATGGATTTCAAAGTTTCCGGAATTACCGATGCCGGTTACCGCGATGTCGATGCTCGTTTCGTCATGGCCGACTTTAAAGATGCACAAACACTCATGCATACCGATCGCGTCGGGTACTACACAGTTCTGCTTGAAAATGATGTTTCTCGCAGTCAGTTTCTTCGTGAATTTGAAACGGCGGTCACACAGAAAGATCATACAATTAAAATCCAGCGCTGGCAGGATCATCCCGTTGGGGATTTGTACAATAAAACGATGACCTTGCTGGGTATTTTTCGCAACTTCGTGATTATTGTACTAGTCGCAATATCCGGTTTGTCGATCGCAACGACATTCTCTAAAAATGTGAAAGAAAGAACCCGAGAAATCGGCCTGCTTCTGAGTCTAGGATTCTACCGCCGTAAAGTGCTGGGTATTTTCATGTATGAAAGTATTATCCTTAGTATAATAGGAATCGCGTTTGGATTTTTCGGAGGCAGTTTATTTTCACTGATTTTAAATACAAGCCACATCTACTATAAAGCCGGATTGTTATCAGAACCTGTAGTTTTTTATATTGTTCCGAATTGGGCATCGCTCGCCGTCGGCGCCGTGGGTCTGGTCGTTCTAGCCATGGTTGCCTGTTACTTTAGTACGCGCTCAACCCTAAAGAAAAGTGTGGTGGAATGTCTTCAGCATTCTTAAAAACGCACGTACTATTTTTAGCTCTGCTGATCACAGGCTTTTTGCCAAGCGCTTGGGGGAAATTCAATTTTCGTTCTGAAAACTATTTCTCTGGACGACACTACACACTTGAAACCATGCGACTAGACCCTAGCAATCGTATATTCAATCGCCCTGACTATTTGGGAAACGTTGATATCAGGCCGGAATTTAAACTGACTTATGATATTCAAAAATTTATTTTACGACCACGATGGACGTACACTTATGAAAGTATTCATTACTCTGACACCAACTCGAATGTTCCTGTCAGTGCCGGGAAAATGGATCTCAGCGATGCCTACCTTGAATCTATATGGACGGAAGAAATTCGAACCACCATTGGCCTGCAGGTATACCAATGGGGCCCAGCGGAATTTTTGAATGCCTCAAATCCACTGTTTCATCTAAACACCCAACAACGAAGTACCTTATTCAAAGAAAAGGGCAAAGTTTTGCTCCGCCTGAATGTGGATTACAGCAAAAGCTGGAATCAAGTTTTTCTCTATGAGCCAATCACTAACGGCGAAAAACCATGGATTGCCGAAGACACCTTTCAAGCTAAAAGCTTAGTTAAAACCGAGTGGACCGGAGAGTCCGGTGTTGATTCAGTTGGCTTTGTATTCGGTAAAGAAGAGCGGGGCATGGGGTTTTTCGGTGAATTCTTTAACTTTTCGCCGACAGAAGGATTTTCCGTTTATTTGGACTCTAAGCACACCGAGAACTCGCCGGCTTACTATCCCGATGCTAATCTTTACGGAACCGAAAGCCTGTTTTTCAACCCCAAGATTCAGGGTGGCAGGGCCAGTTTTGGCGTCGCTGGTATACGCAAAGAATGGAGTCATTTAGATCTTCGGTTTGAATACATATATAACACTGGCGGTTGGACGCCTGAACAGTTCCAAGACGCAAAAGCCACTCTAATTCAAAAAAATCCAGACACCCTGAAAAACCTGGCGCGCTTTGCCAGTCCCGGACTTGAATTGTTAGGTCGAGGCTACCGATACTTATCAATGCGGTTTTTCAATATTGGGAAAAAAGACAATCACAGCATTGCCTTTCGCTATCTAATGTCTGATGCCGATTCTTCAGGAACACTGACGACAACCTACGATTGGGATTTCAATAATTCTATCAATGTATTTGCAGAATTCTCTGGTTCATTCGGACCGGATGAAAGTGAACTCAATTTGATACGCCAACAATCGTTTATGGTCGGTTTTCGCTGGAGTTTGTAACTAAGGTCTAGGTTTTCTGATAACAAAAATCCAATCATCTCCTAACACCACGCTAACATAATTTGCGATAACATTATTACAAATGCTAAACACCATCGCACTTGAAACATGGAAGCGGGCGTCTCAGAATCTGATTTCACTCTATCAGCTGCGGTTGCATAAAGTGCTCAATCAGAGCGCGAAACATTTAGTATTCGTAAAAGGCGAACGTTATGAAATCGAAACTATACAAAGTTCCACTGATTTCTACGTCGCCTTAAAACTCAGACGTATTATCGAAAAATCTAATCACAAACTACGCGTTGGTTTGTCAGACTTTGCATTGGCGGACGATTTTGATATTCATGCTGATCACGTCATGATTCGCGATACTAAGACAGGACATGTGGTTGGTGGGTTTCGCCTACTATCGACTCCTTACGCTCAAACGTTCTTCAATGAACTCATATTCAATATTGATAGTATCAAAAAGCAATCGGTCGCCATTTTAGAGCTCAGCCGTCTGTTTCTATTGCCGGAACACAACCACAAAGAAATGATGGCGCTGGCAGTGCGGTTTTTGTCCCAATATAGTTTAGCGGCTAAGACTGAACTCATAATCAGTAACCAAAGCATTAATTCTGGTGCCAGCCGAAGCGCTGCCCTTGTGAACCAGTATTTTAACTCAGTCGGCTTACACAATTCATTTTTTAATTGCCACGTTCAAGACACCTATCAGATCCCCAACTACCAACACTGGAACAACTATTTCAAAAATGGGCTCAATGATGGTGAACTGACTGAAAGCGCCGCACTCTTGCCAACCGTATTTCGCGATAGTTTGAACATTGGTGCGACCATCGCGGCTCCTCCGGGCTTTGATCGCACTACAAATCGCATAGATTTCTTGACGATTTTGCATAAAGAAGATTTAAATAGATCCCTGTGGAAGCAATCATCACCCCATTCCGAGTTGTCTATCGCGTTTTCGTATTTCTCGCAGTAGCGGCCGTCTACTTCATTTCTGCATTTTACGTTCATTTGACCGTGAAAGGCGTCAATCCACGTCGAAGGGCTTTTTCCGACAACGCCGCTAAATACACAAAACTGATTTGCGAGCTTTATAATATCAAAATCGAAGTTCATAATTTTCCCAAAGGTAACGATCCCGGTCTGATCGTTGGCAATCACTTGGGTTTTATTGATATTTTAGTTATGCACTCATTAACCAAAGCCTTGTTTATTACCTCTGAAGAAATGCGTAAAACACCTTTATTAGGCATCATTACCGAGATGGCCGGCTGCATGTACGTGGATCGCAAAAACCGATCTAACATCAAAGGCGAACTGGGCAGTATCATTAGCACTCTCCAAGACGGCTTTCGTGTGACTCTTTATCCCGAGGCGACTTCACACAACGGTGAAGAAGTTCTGCCATTCAAGCGTACGTTGATAAGCTCAGCAGCCTTAGCTGGTACAGCTATATTTCCCTACTGTTTCAATTTTAAATCTGTAAACGGTGGACCATTTGATATGAAATACCGCGATTATGTATGCTGGTATGGCGATATTACGTTTTTTACATCATTTATTCGCTCATGCGCTTTAAAAGAAGTCGTTACAGAAGTGATCTTCTTAGAGCCCTACTACCCTAAGCCAGAACAAGATCGCGGCGAAGTTGCTGATGAAATTCGCCGACGTATCGTTGAAAAATTTAAACCGGTGCAGAAATAATTAAGCTTTTTGAACTGTTTGAAAAATACGCCCGAATAGGTTTTCACCTTTTTCGTTCTTCATTAAAATTTCGATGGTGTCGCCGACTTTCATAAATGGAGTCTCGGCTTTTTCTTTTTCGATAACTTCAATCATGCGTTTTTCAACAAGGCAGCTTGAACCTTTAGTGTGATCTTCGTTTGACACAGTTCCGCTACCGATCAGGCTGCCAGCCGCTAGGGGACGCGTTTTTGCGGCATGAGCAATCAGCTGACCAAAATGAAAATACATTTCGCCGGCATTAGCTGCCCCGAAAAATTGACCATTTAGATTTACAGTTAGAGGCAAATGCAATCGGCCCTCTTTCCACGCCGAACCGAATTCATCCACGGTTAACGCTAGCGGAGACAAAGCTGAATTTGGTTTGCTTTGAAAAAATCCAAAACCGGAAGCTAATTCTTCGGGAATCAGTCCACGTAAAGATACGTCGTTGATTAAAACGACTAGTCTGATGTGCTTAAGCGCCGCTTCGGCTGACACACCAATGGGAACGTCGTCCACGATGACGCCAACTTCACCTTCGAAATCAGTTCCATGTGAAAAATCCACCTGAGGAATAGATTCTGTAGGCGCTAAAAATCGACCAGCCTCGCCTTGATACATTAAAGGAACAGTTTGCAGTGTTTCTGGCAGTGGAGCCTTGCGTGCTTTTCTGACTAATTTTACGTGATAGATAAATGATGAACCATCTGCAAATAACCATGTGCGTGGCAATGCCGATGCCATGGCCGATTCCGTGTAAGGTTTAATATTTTTTGCAGTACCGCCATTCAATTCTTGATACCGGTCTTTTAACTTTGGCTCGACTTGATTCCAATTTTCAACGGCACTTAATAGCGAAGGAGCAATGTCATCCGCTTCCACATAATTTTTAAGATCCTTAGAAACAAGGACCAAACGACCATCTTTATTTTTAGTATCTTTTAATGAGCCTAATTTCACAATTAATCCATTGTGAAAAGTAAATTAGCACCCACAGAACGGTATGATTTCAAACCGTCTGCTACATCGCCAAATTGTTCAAAGTATAGATTCAAGCCCATTTCCGGCATGAATTTGAAAGTCACACCAAATTGAAATGGAACAACTAATGATTTCACGTCTTGCAATTTAATTACGTTTGTATTGCTCGATGTTTTATCCAAATTAACTGATAATGCTACACCAGCGTAGGCACCCATCCATTCTTCAAACTTCAACATCAAACCAACGGGAACATCAAAATAAGTCATGCTTACATTTGAAGATTCTTTCGTTAGATCGCTTGTTACTTGAAGGGGTCGTTGTGTGTACATGATACCAGATCTAAAAGCTAATTTTTCAGAGATATCCATGTATCCAACCGCACCAAATGTGTAACCCACCTGAGACGATGTTGAATAACCCGTTGCTACGTCACCTGATTGTTGACGGAAACCACCTTCAACACCAAAACCGATAGCCATTGAATAAACAGAAATTAAAGACGTTAATGCGAAAATTTTTAGAAAGTTCATGTAGCACCTCTTTTGAGGTGATCCTAACGAATTGCCTCTACACCGTCTATCAATTTCTGACTTTGTCGATCAGCCACAGCGGGTTATTGGACAAGGTATTTATTAATGGATTTTTATGCCAAACAGAATCCTCATAACGCAAATGATGCTCGCCTACTTTGCCTCGCGCCATAAGCGCAAGGAGGACAAAAAACAACACTTCCCGCTTGGGATTAAACGTATCCGAAAAATATTTCCACTGTGAAAAAAGGCTAAATAGAATCAGTAGCATCATCAATCCACTTACGATCTGTATTGGATGAAGAGTGGATTGATAGTCCAGGTCCCAATAACACACGCGACAATCTAGAAAAAATAAACTGCGGTAATCAGACCAGTGCATCCAGTAAGGAATATCGAATGGGGCGTTCTTAGCCAAAAATGGAATATTGAAATGAAAGACTATGAATATTGCAACTAATGCTAGCGCTTTGTATATCTGTCCAACGATGAAACACGCAGCACGAAGTTTTTGGACATAAGAAACTAAATACAATAAAAATATGGGAATCAGCAAAAACCCAAGCACGCACAAATCAAACCGAATCCCCCAAATCAACATTTGCAAAAAATCCAGAACAGCAAATTCGTTCGCAGAGAAAAAATAATTAAAATAAAAATAAAGTCGCACGACGAAAAATGGAACTAAAAACAAAAGAAAGAAAAATACTGAATTTAGAAAAAAGTTGGCGGGATTTAATTTTGTTTGCATAGTATTGAAATCGTTTTTATTGGACTCTGCCCTCTCTAAGCTGTCAATAACTTACTTGATTTATAGGCGACTCCGGCTCTATTCTGCCAAATAAGGAGAACTCGGTTATGTCACAAGTTACGCTTTATAATTATTTTCGAAGTTCAACGTCGTACCGCGTACGTATCGCTTTAAATTTGAAAAATATTGAATACAAATACTCTCCGGTTCACTTATTAAACAATGGCGGAGAACAATACAGTCAAACCTATAAAGCCATCAATCCGATGTCGGAAGTTCCGACTTTAGAGCACGAAGGACTAATCGTTGGACAATCGGTTGCGATCATCGAATATTTAGAAGAGCAATTTCCTAATCCCAGTTTATTTCCAAGAGATTCACAGAAACGCGCAAAGATTCGCCAGTTCTGCGAAAATATAAACTCCTTCATGCACCCTCTTTCCAATTTGAAAGTTTTAAAATATTTGGAAGACAACAACGGTTACGATCAAAAACAAAAAGAAATCTGGATCAATCACTGGTACCAGAAAGGACTAGCGGCATTAGAATCTTGGTTGCAAAAAAATATGGGCCAATATTGTTTTGGTGATCACGTCACCGTCGCCGATTGCTTCTTAGTGCCGATGGTATTCACTGCAGAAAGATTCAACGTAGACCTAAGTCCATACAAAAACGTGATGGCGGTAAATGCGCGCTGTCTTAAACTTGATGCATTTAAATCCGCACATCCTTTTAGACAAATCGACACGCCCGTTGAAGTACGCATTCCGTAACAAATTAACGTTCGACCATCGTCGCACTTTTTCACTATCTGTTTACCCTGAAAAACAGGGGCGTAGACTATGAGAATCAAAAAGGAGTTCCAATGAAATGGAAATTACTAATCATAGCTACATTAACAGCGGCTCTTACATTTTCTTGTAAAAAGAATGAAGAAGACACGACAGAAGATTCTGATAGCACTGCCTACATTATGACTGAATCTATGTCCGAAGCCAGTGGTCAAGCCTCGGCAACAGAAGGCGGCACAGCCGCAGTAGGAGCAAGTTTCGTAGCCAATCAATTAGATATTCTGGAAGAAGAAGTCCAATTCGCTAAAAACCAGATGGTTCAAACTAGCAGTGATCAAGTCACTCAAGCCGCGAACGAATGTAAATATTCATCTGTTAGAACATGTTCCGCGACAGTTGGAACAGTAGCGTGGAATGGATGCACAATCGCAGGTCCAAGAATTTCCACAACCATGACCGGTGGGTGGTCCGAGACATGGTCAAACAGCGGCGATTGCTCTCGCGGTTATCTAACAGCCAGCGATACTGTCAGCCGGTCATCAACTGGCTCAACAATTAGTTTCCCAGCCGGTGGCAATATCACGACAGATACCAAGGGCGGAACGGCTTACGACGGAACAGTTTTCGCATCGGGGGCCATTCTTTTGGCGCGAACTAATACCACTAATCGCTCGGTAGGGATGTCGCCAACCAATTCTGCGATCCACAAGGTCTATTCTGGTCGCCGAGGCGCAACTATTTTTGATTACTATATACAACCTACATTAACAATCTCAGGCGCAAAATCCAACGGCGCTACCAGCGGCCTAGGCACAACATCTGCCAATCGCGCAATGACTGGCTCTGTGGTTCTTTATCACAATTTAGCCAAATACACCGCGACTAACACATTCAGCGCAGTAACCTGGTCCACAGCCACATGTTGCTTCCCAGTTTCTGGAACAATCACCACAACATTCGCAGGCTCCGGAGCCCCAACAGGCCCAATGACACTAACATTCACAGCCAACTGCGGAACAGCAACACTAACAACACCATCAAACACAGCAGGCAGCGAGGTCCAACTAAGCACCTGCCAGTAGTTTTGAAATGTTTAGTTTTAAATAATTAAATAGAAAACTTGAATTCAATAAAGGCAAGGCTAACACCCTTGCCTTTATTTTTTCAAGAACTTCACCAAAATATTCATTTGTCCAAAACACTGAATCGAGCTGATACAATTTCGAAGAAACATATCCCCCGGCTTGAAAAACCCCTTCAAGGCATCGGCAAAAAAACGGCTGCGGCGTGGGGTGCTTTTTGTGAATGGGATCCCTCTTCTTTCTTTCGCGCAATTCAAGCTCGGTCTTCCTTTTCTACGATCTTTCATTTTAAAGACATGAAAAAAATGAGTTCCACAGCCGGCGCATGGCGCTCGGCGAGGACTGCCGAGGCTTTTTTTATGTCTTTAAAATGAAAGATCGTAGAAAAGGAAGATCCCTCGCGCCAACCTTGAACAAAAGCGAAGGAAAGAAGAGAGATCACCAGCCGTAAAAACAGGGGTTTTTAATTAGTATCAGTAAACAAAAAGTTCCACTTATCCAAAGCAGGAACAATCAAATAAATCAAAACACTAACGTTGATCCACATGAAGTATTTGAGCCACCCAACCTGCCCACCCGATTTAATAAATCTATAGGTTTCAAACAGTAACTTCACAGATGTCGGGAAAACCAACAGAGCATAGAACCAAGACGCTTTGTAAAATGCCGGCGAAAGGATCGCACAGCCAACATAAGCAAACGTGTAAAGACCCATTTGATACAACGTACGCTCAAGCCCCAAGGCTACTGGCAGAGTGGGAATCCCACCTTCACGATAGTCATCTTTGTAACGAATGGCCAAGGCCCAGAAGTGCGGCATTTGCCATAAAAATAAAATCAGAAATAAATAAACAGATTCTGGAGATAGAAAATTTGAATTAACGGCCGTATACCCAATAGTTACTGGCAATGCGCCAGGAATTGCCCCAGGAACCGCAGCGTAAATCCATTTAGGCTTCCACCAATAAGTATAAACGAAATTATAGAGAACGACTGTCGCCAATCCAAAAACCAAAGACAATGGCGACACCAAATATAGTAAATAGAAACCACCAAATAGGAATGAGCTCGCAAGGACCAAACCGGCCATCGGAGTAATCTGTCCCGAAGCGATCGGACGCTTTGCCGTTCTTGGCATTTGTGCATCTAATTTGTATTCTTGAAATTGGTTCAGAGCCAGACTGCCCGAACTTAGAAGGAAGGTTCCACCGATCATTTTAATAAAATGGATCGCATCGAAAACTTTTTCCGATTCAAAACCGAGCGCGTACCCGGCAATAGCGGCTAGGACCACAAAAATCGTAATACCTAGCTTAGTTAAATCGGAAAATAGTTTCACTGTGTTTAGACTTTATAGTGTGCTGGTTTGAGCAACACGAGTGTAGATATCTAAAACGCAAAAAATGAATAAAAGGGCTAAAAAGATGAAACCAGTCGCAAAGATCGCGCGATTTTCTGGTTTATCGTATTTCAAACCCATGAAAAACATCAAAACCAAAGCTGCCTTGAAAGCCGCGATTAAGAAGGCTACCGGAGCTGCTAAAACAGATCCATGCATTACATTGTGAAATAAATAGTGAAATCCCACAGTTAACAAAGTGAACACGATGAGTGCCCACATTACCCGTGTGTAGATTTCTTTCGGGATAATGTGATGCGAATGGTTGCCACTTGAATGATTATTATTTGATCCCATGATTATCTCCTAAGTTTATCCTACCAAGTATAGTAACGGGAAAAGGAAAATCCAAATTAAGTCGACGATATGCCAAAAGATACCAACGCCTTCGACTGGTGTGAAGTAATCCGCACCAAAGTCACCGCGTTTTGCACGGATAGCAAGCCATACGATTAATCCCATACCGATCATTACATGCAGACCATGAAGACCTGTCATGCAGAAGTAAAAACCATAGTACATACCAAGGTTAGCATGCTGAGCATGTGCGTGAGCGACATCTAACAAGCGACCTGGCAACAATCCATGTTCAAATTTAGTGTAG
Organism: Bdellovibrio sp. 28-41-41; assembly: GCA_002256935.1. Classification (GTDB taxonomy): domain Bacteria; phylum Bdellovibrionota; class Bdellovibrionia; order Bdellovibrionales; family Bdellovibrionaceae; genus UBA2316. The sequence continues at coordinate 1,722 of NCGL01000028.1, read as the reverse complement.
TACTCAAATGCTTTGATACCCATGAACACTAAACCGCACACAACTGTAATCCACAATTTAGTTACGGCTTCTGATTTTTCATTTTTTTGCAAATGGTGAATCGACATTGCCATTGTGTATGAAGATACGATCAGAACAAGGGTATTCCGTGAGAGTGATTACTTGTACTCATAAGGCCCCGCATTTACTGTTGGATCCACATCAAAGTTGAAATGAGGTGGAGGTGATGAAGTTTGCCATTCTAAAGTTTTTGCGCCCCAAGGATTCGCGGACGCTTTAGGACCCTTACGAATACCGTTGATGAAAACATATAAACCTAAGAAGAAACCAATTGCGATCAACCAAGATCCCATAGTCGAAATAGCATTCAACGAATGGTAAGCCGGGATGTAATCAAAATAACGTCGCGGCATACCCATCGCACCCAAAATGAATTGAGGGAAGAACGTTACGTTGAAACCGATAAAGATAAAAATGAACGTTAAGCGAGCCAATGATTCATTGTACATTTTGCCGAACATTTTCGGGAACCAGTAAAACATACCGCCCATAATCGCCATCAATGTACCACCCACCATTACGTAATGGAAATGCGCGACAACGAAATAAGTATCATGGAAGTGAACGTCAACAGCCATAACCGCAAGCATGATACCTGTCACACCACCAATTGCGAATAGGAACAAAAATCCCAAAGCATATAACATTGGAGTTTCAAACGAGATATTGCCCTTGTACAGAGTCGCGAGCCAGTTAAACATTTTAATCGCGGTCGGTACACCCACAAGCATTGTTAGGAACGAGAAAACAACACCGGCCACTTCTGACTGACCAGAAACGAACATATGATGTCCCCAAACAAAGAAGGAAACAGCAGCAATACCCAATGAAGAGTATGCAATTGCTGTATAACCGAAAATAGTTTTTCTAGCAAAAGCGGCAATAATTTCGGAAACGATACCCATCGCAGGCAAGATCATAATGTAAACCGCAGGATGTGAATAGAACCAGAAAAAATGTTGAAACAACACTGGATCTCCACCCAATTTTGGATCGAAAATACCAACGCCGAACGTTCTTTCAACAGCTAATAGTAATAACGTGATCGCTAGAACTGGAGTCGCCAAAACTTGGAGAATCGCTGTCGAATACAATGCCCATATAAACAAAGGAATACGATGCATCGTCATACCCGGGGCACGCAACTTATGAGTTGTAACAATGAAGTTCAAACCCGTAAGGATCGAAGACATACCCATTACAAACGCGGCTAAAACCATGATCGTAGCGGCTGTTCCAGTTCTGATCGAGTACGGAGTATAGAACGTCCATCCTGTATCGACTTTACCCAGAAACAATGTCGACATTGCGATCAATGCGCCCGCCATGAAAATATACCAGCTGGCTAAATTCAATCTTGGGAAGGCAACGTCTTTGGCTCCGATTTGCAGAGGCAAAAAGAAGTTACCCAAAATAGCCGGGATACCAGGAACGATAACCATGAAAACCATGATAGCTCCGTGGTATGTCATGACTTGATTGTATTGATCTGGCGTAAAAAGTTGGGCACCTGGCTTGAATAATTCTAAACGAATCAACAAAGCAAAGATCCCACCTAATAAGAAGAAAAAGAAAATCGAGCACATGTACAAGAGTCCGATTCTCTTGTGATCAAGGCTGGTAAACCAAGACTTGATACCTTTAAACTCTGTAATGTAGTTC
>NCGL01000027.1 GCA_002256935.1 Bdellovibrio sp. 28-41-41 | reverse complement strand
AGATTGCACTCTTCACTTGATTACGTAACACCGATCGAATATGAAACTAAACAATTAACAGCCGCATAATTACGACTCCACTAAACTGGGGCCAGACCATTTTGAATTGAAGGAGAAAATTTATTACGGCGCTATTTTAAACGAAGAGTTCATAAGTGAACAAGACAAGTTAGCTGAAGTTGTAATTAATAGCATAATGAATGAATTGTTTGTTTTGACAACGAGTCCAAAAATAATTGAAGAGCCTGCATTTAAAAAATTGCCTTCAGATGCTCAAAATTATCTCTTGTCTGCTATCGATAGTGGCAATTTGTTCCAGGCAATAGTTGACTTGGTTTCTGGAATGACGGATCGATATGCAATCATGTTGTGGAAGGATCTTGCTGGGCTTTCAGCATTAGAGAGAATGACCGGTAAGCCATTCAAAAAAGCAGGATAATATCGATGTTAGCCACGTTTGGAGTAGTTTAATTTTTTGAGGTTATATTATGTCTAAAGAAAAAAATGAAACTGATCGAAGCTTGGCAAATAGCCTAAGTATGTCAGAAGTAAACTTCTTGGTTGATTTTGTGAAAGATTGGGGAGGCTTTGAGAAACTCATATCTGATATGAACAACACTGGTGAAGTAAAGGCTGAGCATAATGTGACCTTAAGGGGGCTTTCGGGAGCAACGAGACAAATCGATGTTCTTATTACTCACAAGGAAGGCTTGTTTGAACATAAAATCCTCGGTGAGTGTAAGTTTTGGAAAGAGAAAGTTCAGAGATCAGATGTCGATGTGATGGCGTCGGCTATGGGTGATTTGGCGGCGTCGAAGGGAGTTTTCTTTACAACAAAAGGCTATCAAGAAGGCGCCGAAATTTTTGCGAAATCAAAAAATATAGATTTATTTATGGTTAGAGACCTTACGGATGAGGAGTGGGGAAGTCCGGGAAGGCGGCTCCAGTTTTGTCTGCAAATAGTCAATCGTGGAACACCAAAGTTAATATTGGATAATCCTCTGCAAGCAGCGATAATTGATCAAAATCTATTCGATCGACACAAAGCTCATGTTCATCTTGAACTTAGCCATGACCGGGCGAAATGCTCAAAGACTAAGGTGATGACTGGAGACGGTAAAGAAACCACTCTAGAAGAAATAATTGAATCAGTTTCTTTGAAAGCACTTTCAAAAATTCTCCCAAAAGAGGCTGTTTTTGAAGGAGGACGAGAAAAAACGTATTATCTAACTAAAACGATCCAATACCGTCACCCTGTTTCGATGGAGATTGTTTTGCCAGGTGTAAGAATTTTGTTGCCGGAATTAAAATTCGATTTGCCGATAAGAATCGCCCAATCAGATATCAAGATTGATCGAATGGAGCCGTACAATTATGCACTTGCAGTAGAAAGTTGTGTGGCTAAAAAGACATATATTGGGTCAAAAAAGAGAACTGAAAATGAGGCTCAGATTATAGAAATCACCCCAAAAGAAACGGAAAACATGGATTCACCAATCGAGCCATTCAAAAATGGCTCGATTGTTAGAGTAATTCATAAAGCTTGGATTAATCCAACAGAATTTGAGAAATAAGATTTAATGGTTTTTCTTCGCTAGCATTTATAGTTTCCAAACAAAAGTATAACTGAGGTTTCCAAATTTTTCGGTACAGCTATGTCAGATTTGATACTAGCTTCTGTATTTAAAATCATTTAATTATGCAAAATGTAGAGTTAGTCCTATTTCTTATTCCTCTTTTTTGTCATTTCCTCAAAAACTGCTTCGTAGTTGAATTTTGGCACATATCCATTTTTAAAATGAATTCTTGCGTAATTCATGATCGCCTCTGAAAAAGAAATAAACAGATCCAGATGAATATGGTATAATTGCCTAAAAAAAATCTCATTTATATTTTCGGCCATGTTTCCGTTAACGTATAGCGCTGCTTCACGGTAGTCTTGAACATTACCAGTTTTAACAACTGCTTCAATAAACTTAGTGACATCTCGTAACTTTTTTATCTGATCTTCGATTGATTTTTTGTAATCTTCGCTAGCGTGGGTTTCGTACTGTGCAAACTTCTCTTTAATTTGAGGATGAACTTCATTAAATTTCTTTTTAATTTCTTTTAGAGGCGAAGTTTGCCTGAAACGATGAAGATTTAATTGTGCCAATTTCGATTTAATGGTGTGTGACTTAATATTCTTAAATGGAACGCCGTCTTCTAAATGAACTTTGGTTTTTTCTAGCTCTTCTATTCCTGTATAAACTAAAAAAAATGCTCGTTTATACCTTTTTTTCTCGGCGAGAAACGTGGATTCCTCCATCAGTTCATGTGCGTTGTCCATAACAAGAAATAATGTCGCCTTATCAATTTTTGGCATTTTCCCCTTTAATATTTTAATTATTTGCTATTTGATTTAAAATCTGTATCGATTCGGGTAATTAGCCTTCAACCCCAGCTCCTGGCCCACGTACCCAAAAAAGGCAGCCATTGCCAGTAAATCCTTGAGCACCACCTCCACGCGCCGACAACGAGGCGGCGTAGGGCTGAAAAAAGCTCCAACGATGTGATTGAAAAAGTATTAGAGAAAGGCCAGCGTATGCTCGAATTAGATTCCAAAGGGATGCATCTTTAAAGTTAGTGTCTCGATTGTGTTTTACATCGTTGTATGCCTGATACCATGATAGGCGATTGCCATTTATCCAGTCTTGAAATGGAGTTATATATATCATCGATGGAGACCAAAATTTTAACCCTATTTCCGCTGATAACCTATCGCCCAGAAAATTGTTGTCCGTGTACAATGTTTTATAGTCGTTTATTTTTAGATCATTCGGAGTACTTAGCGCTTTCGGATATCCATAGTGAATTAGACGTTCTTTGGCGTGACTTTCGAATTCAGTACATACTCTGAGAAATAATTCATAGATTCTGTGAGAGTAGGTTTCTTTGTTTGCATCTGTGGGTTCAATAAATTCGCAGATACTTAGCAAGTCATCTTCAATTAATTTGTACCCGTGGTAGTCACGATGAACTGTCATATATGCTCCCGTATTTTTAAAACTAATTTTTAAGCATCACAAAAGCGACGTTAATTCCATATTCGAGGCATCAGTGAAAAATTGCAAATTTGTATGTGAAATTTCACAAGTTTACCCTTTGCATCTGGACCACGGGATTGAATGCACGCTGACGAATGATTTGATGCTCATCTTTCAGAGTGGCCATTAGATTTTGCTAACAAAATTCTTAACCGTTTTTTTTCCAATTTTATCACTGACTTAAATTTATGTGATTTTGGTAGCGCGCTTCCTTGACATGGAACTGCGTCAGTAAATGAACTTCTGCTATGTTGCTAAGAAATCGACAGATTTTAGTTTCAAGGGTCAGACAGGTGTCTGGGTTTTGGTAGCTTGGTAGCTTGGTAGCAACTAAATGATTTCGGTTTTTTCGATGCTTTGGGATTTCAAATTGGTCTGTTAGCGTAGTTGGTAGCGCGCGTCCTTGACATGGACGAGGTCAGTGGTTCGAGTCCACTACAGACCACCAATTTTTCCCGGTTCTTCTCATTTAAATTCTTTCGCTACGCAATCTTAATGCATTTCCAACTACCGAAACCGAACTTAAACTCATCGCCAGGCTCGCAATCATTGGGCTCAATAAAATCCCAAACATAGGATAGAGCAGGCCGGCTGCAACGGGTACACCCAGAACATTGTATCCAAATGCGAACAACAAGTTTTGACGAATGTTTTTCATTGTGGCTTGGCTTAATTTGTGCGCACGAACGGCACCTGTAAGATCTCCCTTAACAAGAGTAACTCCAGCGCTTTCCATTGCGACATCTGTGCCGGTTCCCATAGCGATGCCCACATGAGCTTGAGCTAAAGCGGGAGCGTCGTTAATTCCATCTCCAGCCATCGCAACGATTTTGCCTTCAGATTGAAGTCGTTTGATAATTTCACTTTTTCGTTGAGGAAGAACTTCCGCTTCTACGCGATCAATTCCCATCTCGCGAGCGACAACTTCAGCGGTATTGCGATTATCACCTGTGAGCATGACAACTTCGATTCCTTTTGAGTGGAAATATTCAATCGCAGGTTTAGCTGATTCCTTGACTGGATCCTTAACAGCAATCACTGCTGCGGGCTTTCCGTCAATTGAAGCAAGCATTGCTCCATGTCCTGTGCTTTGAAGGTCTTTTGCTAACAAAGACAGTTCATTTGATTCCACACCAAACTTCTCAAGAAGTTTTTTGTTTCCTACTAAGACAGTGCGATTTTGGATTTTCCCTTTTACGCCCATTCCAGTGATGGATTCAAAGTCAGAAACAGATTCAATTTTCAAATTTTGATCATTAGCCCCTTGAACGATTGCCTCAGCTAGAGGGTGTTCGCTTGATTTTTCAAGTGATGCGACTAGGGCTAGAACATCCGCTTCGACAAACCCATTCAAAGTTTTAACGGCAGCCAGTTTTGGTTTTCCAACAGTCAGAGTTCCTGTTTTATCCACAACGAGAGTTGTGACTTTCTCTAAAGTCTCTAAGGCTTCGGCATTTTTAATAAGAACACCTAAAGTTGCTCCTTTTCCAGTTCCCACCATAATTGACATAGGAGTTGCTAGTCCAAGCGCACACGGACAGGCGATAATAAGAACGGCAACAGAGTTGATGATCGCATGAGTAAGCTGTGGCTCCGGTCCCACTAGATACCAAACAACTGCTGTAATAATCGCAATTAATACGACTACGGGAACAAAATATCCTGAAACTGTATCAGCTAATTTTTGAATTGGAGCACGGCTGCGCTGGGCTTGTGAAACCATCTTCACAATTTGAGAAAGAAGGGTATCAGAGCCTACTCTAGTTGCCTTCATGACAAGACTACCAGTTCCGTTGACAGTCGCTCCCGTAACTGTATCGCCCTTATCTTTTTCTACCGCAATAGGCTCGCCCGTAATCATGGATTCATCTACAGAACTTCGTCCGTCTGTCACTTCTCCATCCACAGGGACTTTTTCGCCTGGTCTGACTCGCAAAAGATCACCGACGTGAATGTGTTCAACTGGAATATCTTCTTCAGAACCGTCAGACTTAATTTTGCGAGCCGTCTTTGGGGCAAGACCTAAAAGTGCTCGTATGGCGTTTCCGGTTTGATTTCTTGCTCGAAGCTCCAGAACTTGTCCTAGCAAAACTAGCGTTACGATAACGGCGGCGGCTTCAAAATAAAGGGGAACCATCCCTCCATGAACTTTGATGCTGTCAGGAAAAACGGAAGGAATGAATGTTCCGACCAAACTAAAGATATAAGCAACTCCAGTCCCTAGAGCAATCAGCGTAAACATATTAAAGTTTCTAGTTTTGACCGAGGCCCAGGCACGTTCAAAGAAAGGGAGGCCTCCCCAAAGAACCACAGGTGTTGCCAGTAAGAACTGAATGCCAGCGTTGATCCAAGCAGGAATTGCGTGTTGTACCGGTTGACCTGGTATTAAATCAGACATGGCAAGAAGTAAAAGTGGAATGGTCAAAGGAACACTGACTCGTAAACGTCTTGTAAAATCAGACAGTTCAGGATTTTCAATTTCTTCCAAAGAAACTTGTTCAGGCTCTAATGCCATTCCGCAGATAGGGCAATTTCCGGGTCCTTTTTGTTTGATCTCTGGATGCATCGGACAAGTGTAGATCGCTTCTGTATCGGCTTCTTCTACTTTTTTAGTTTGAGGAGCTAAATACTTTGATGGTTCGGCTTCAAATTTTATTTTGCACTTTGGACTACAGAAGTAGAAAGTTTCACCATTAAGATTTGTGCTTCCGCCTTTAGCTGTTTTTGGATCGATCATCATTCCGCAAACAGGATCTTTTACAAGACCTGTTTCCTTTTTATGATCAATCGAGCAGCAAGAATGGTCGTCAGGTGAGTGCGAATGCTCGTGATTATGATTTTTGTTATTAGGATGCGAGTGATCCATAAATTCTCCATTCAAGTTTCCGTTAAATAGGAAGCATTGGTATAAGATCATCATGCACCTTCCAATGCTTGGAAGGTCAATAGGAAAAAACAATTGCCAACTGCAAAATAAATGAGTCCTAGATGTTTTAATTTGAGAATTTACGCTCTATCTTGACCTTCCAATAATAGGAAGGTTTATACTTGTGGTGTGTTGTAACAATCGATTGAGGGAAACTATATGAACATCGGACAAGCAGCAAAAGTTTCGGGCATAAATGCTAAGCTTATTCGTCATTATGAATCTATAGGTATTATACCTAGGGCAATTCGTAGTGAGGCTGGATATCGGACCTACTCAGAAACAGACGTTCATATTCTTTCTTTTGTGAAGCGATCGCGAAACCTGGGATTCTCAATGAAAGAGATCAAAAAACTTGTAGGTCTTTGGCGCAACAAGAACCGCGCAAGTTCTGATGTGAAGAGTCTCGCGGTTAAGCACATCGAGGAAATAGAGATGAAAGTTTTAGAGCTTCAAGCAATGGTAAAAACGTTGAAACATTTGGCTAAAACTTGTCACGGCGATCATCGGCCGGACTGTCCTATTTTGGAAAATCTGGAGAGTTAGAAAGATCTTGCTTTAGAAATAAGAAGTTCGTGAATGTCCGGGGGCAAATAACGAAGATTTCTTCTTTGTATTGCTTTTCCTACCGTTACAATCCTTTTGCGTGAAGAAAACTATCAGCTAGGAATCCAATTCCTAATAGCGAAAGTGCAATTGAGTCGAAGAACAGATGTTGCTGACTCATGCCTAAAAAGTAGCCTCCAGATACTTGAGTAATCCATGCACCAATCAGCGAAAGAAAGCTGACAAAAATAGAAGCACGTCCAATAAAAACAAATATCTTTGCTGCTTGGATTTGTGAAGTTGAACTTTGCAAGTTTCCCATGCCTCTGGTTAAAATTGTTTCCATAAAATCCTCTTGCTATAGTTTTAGGGACATAAATACTATTGATGTCCTATTTTTCCCATATAAATTTATTAGCGTACTCTTCTCATGCTTTAGTTAGAAGCGGGGAAGGAGTGAAAAATATAATCTTTTAACTGCAAGATATTTGCCATAGCGGCTCTGTCATTGCCGAATGCCACTGCGGATCGTATGTGAAATCAACAAGTTCCTTTTCCTTGGTATGAAAAAATACATTTTAACTTGATCTCTATTTACTTATTTCATCCTTGTTAGGATCGCTACTGACAAGTTCATATATTTTCAGTTTAGTTAGATAGTAGTCTTTGCGGTATTCAAGATTTCGGATGCGTGCCTCAAGCAGGCGCTCCGAGGCGCCAACCATATCAGGTGAGTTTTTGACTCCGCGTCTGTATTCGCCCAAAGTGATTTTGTAATAGTCTTCAGATTTTGAAAGATTTTTTTCCTCCAAGTTCAAACGATCAGTAAGAGTTGAAAGCTGAGAAAAGAGATTTTCCGTTTCCGCTATAATTAGGAGTGTTTTTCTCGAAGCTGCGGTATTTCGCGCGACAACGGCCGAACGAGCAGATTTAGTTTGATTCATAGTTTCAAAACCGGAAAACAAAGGAACTGAGAGCTTTAGCATAACTGAGTAGTTGTTGTTCTCAGCAAATATTTTTTCCTCATTACCGATCTTTCCGTATTTTGCCTCGAGATCTAAAGAAGGAAGGTATCCAGATCTGGCGATTGCGGCATCTTTCTCACTTAACTTGAGTTCGGCTTGAGACTCCGCAATTTCAATATTACTCATATTCAGGCGAGATAGTACGTTTTCTTTGTTCAAAGTAGTTGATGATTCACGGGTCAAATGCCCTTTAACCAAATTGGGAATTGATGAATCGCTTCTCCCCAAGAGAACAGAGAGCTCCCTGGATTTTTCGGTTATGACTTGCGTGAGCATTTTAAGATCGGAATTTAAGGTAGCTTCTCGTAATTCGAACTCAATCACGTCAGCACTTGATGTAAATCCAGAGCTTTTCTTAAGTTTTGCTAGCTTCATTTGCTCTTGGTTCATTTCAATAGCCTTTTGCTTCAGGTCAGAACCTTCAAGAAAAAAGAGAAGCTCGTAGTATATGCGACTCACTTCTCGTATAACTTTTGATTTAACGGCCTCATATTTCTTTCTATCCAGATCGCTTCTAATTTTTGCTTTATCAAGCTCGCTGGAATCTCTTCCGCCACGATAGAGATTCCATTCGGCCCTACCATAAACGGCAGTGCCTGAATTCTTTTCGTCATCAAATTTGGTCGTAAGAGGACCGCCTTCGACAGAAAGCTGTGGCATTAATCGCCCATTCAGAGAACTTGCCAGGGCTTCAGAGGATTTAAACTGACTTTCAGCCTCTTTGATGTCGAGATTCTGGACTTCAGCCTCCTTAAGAAGCTGCTCAAGTGTGAGTGATCCCTCATTTGGATGGTGAGCAGATACCTTTCCACCCAAAAGAAGTAATCCGACAAGAACCAAATGACGAAAACAAAGAGGCTGATTCATAATGCATTCCTTTTTTAAAGACTACTGCGGCTCAACGCTGAATTTCAATTTTTCAGTTTTTCCGCCGTGGGTGATCGTGACATTGAGCTCATAGCGATGGGCACCTTTTGCGTCGACCTTGGCTGAAAAGTACTCGGCTTGCGCAGTGAACTTAATTGTTTCCGACTTATTTTTCCTTGGGATCGACATTTTCGCGTCGAGTTTTACGTCGGCAACAGGAACAGCTTTCATTTCGTGATCAAGTGGATAGGCTTTGATCTCGTTAGGGCCCGAAACCAGTTCAAGATAAATATGATCAGTTCCTTTGATCATACCTCCGTGTGGGGCGGCGAGTGCTCCCGGGGTTTTGTCATGTCCTTCATGGGCATGAACTGCCCCGAATGCGAAGAGCAAAGCTGCGGAAAGAATAAGTTGTTTCATTGATTTTTCTCCTAGTGTTGTGTTGGTTTAAGTTCTGTTTCATTAAAAGTAAGGTTGTCCTCCGCAGACTTCTTACCAAAGCGGTAGAAGACAGTTGGCGTGACAAACATGTCGAGTAGCGTAGAGCTTAAGAGACCGCCGACAATCACAACTGCCACAGGGTGGAGAATCTCTTTTCCGGCCTCGCCCTTTGCTAAGACAAGCGGTAAAAGTCCCAATATGGCGGTTAATGCCGTCATCAAAACGGGGACCAGTCTTTCAAGAGAACCCCGAATCACCATTTCCTTCGTGAATTTTTCGCCCTCATATTTCATCAAATGCAGGTAATGGGAAATCATCATGATCCCGTTTCGACTTGCGATACCGCAAAGAGTGACAAAGGCGACCATTGTGGCGATAGAGAAAATGCGATCAGACAGGTAGATCGCAACTAAGCTTCCGATCAAAGCCATAGGAATATTCAGCATGATCTGAATGGCAATAAAAGATGATCTGAAGTGCGCGTAGAGAACAACAAAGATTCCAACTAGGGACAGAAGTCCCAGCATCAAAATCAACCGGCTTGCAGACTTTTGACTTTCAAACTGACCGCCATATTGCACGAAGTATCCGTCGGGCACTTGAACTTGCTTTAGAATTCGACTTTGAATTTCCTGAACCAAACTGTCTAGATCCCGACCTGAAGAATTGGCAGAAACCACGATTCTTCTTTGCGCATTTTCGCGATTAATTTGGTTAGGACCTTGAGATTCAAAAACATCGGCGACCTTCTCAAGAGTCACTTTTCGACCGTCAGGCATGATCTTAAGAGTCGTTTTTTTCATCAGATCAAGATTAGCGCGCGATTGATCATCAAATCGCATATAGACATTAAAAGTTCTTTGCTGATCAAGAACCTGCGCAACAACCTCACCATTCAAAGCTTTTTCGAGAGTTTCAGAAAGTTCGCCAGCAACGATACCGTATTGGCCTGCCTCATCACGCAAAAGCTGGATTTTTACTTGAGGGATCAAGACTTGTTGCTCAATTTGTAAATCCACAAGCCCTGGAGTCCCTTCAAGAGCCTTATAAATCTCTGAAGCTTTTCCTCGAAGAGTATTAAGGTCAGGACCGAAGACTTTAATTGCGATTTGCGCACGAACACCCGAAAGAAGATGATCAAGTCTATGTGAAATTGGCTGACCGATGTTCACAAAAACGCCAGAGATCTTTTCAAGCTTCTCGCGCATTTCTTTGAGAACAACTTCTCGAGGTCGTCCTTCATTTTTAAAATCGACGTCGATTTCAGAAGAATGTACACCTTCGGCGTGTTCATCAAGTTCTGCACGACCAGTGCGACGAGCGACAGATTTAATTTCTGGAATCGAAAGAAGAAGTTCCTCGATCTGAGCACCGATCTTATTGGATTCCTCTAGCGAGATTCCCGGTTGAGCGAGTACGCCGACAGTCGCAGTACCTTCATTAAATTTTGGAAGAAAATCCCGCCCCATAAATGGAATAAGAGCCAGAGACCCCAAAAAAAGCGCTATGGACACGCCAAAGACGATATTTGGATGGTCGAGAGATTTCGTAAGTAGTTTGCGGTCCCAATTTTTAAGGACTCGAACAAGCCTTCCATCTTCATGATCAATCAACTTATCTTTCGAGAGAAGCAAAGAGCAAAGTACAGGAGTGATCGTTAAAGATACGAAAAGTGAAGCTAGCAAAGAGACGATGTAAGCCACGCCGAGTGGGATAAAAAGACGCCCTTCGATTCCACTCATGTAAAACAATGGAAGGAAAACAAGGACGACAATGATTGTTGCGAAAACAATCGAGTTTCGAACCTCGGAAGAAGCGTTGTAGACGACTTGCAGAGTTGGTAGGGGCTGCGCCAAACCTTTATTTTCTTTAAGCCTTCTAAATACGTTTTCAACATCGACAATCGCATCATCAACGAGTTCACCTATGGCAACGGCAAGACCGCCAAGAGTCATCGTATTAACCGAGAGCCCAAAATAATGAAACACGATTGCTGTGACTAAGAATGAGAGTGGAATAGCTGTAAGAGTAATTGCAGTCGTTCGGAAATTAAGAAGAAACATGAAAAGAACGATGAAAACTAGAATTGTACCATCTCTCAAGGCTTCTTTGACATTGTCGACAGCGGCTTCAATAAAATGACCTTGCTTAAAAAGGTCTTTGTGAAATTCAGCGCCCTTGGGAAGCGATTTTTCAAGCTCTTTTAGAGCCTCATCAATTTTCTCTGTAAGTTCTATAGTATTGGCACCTGGCTGTTTTTGAATACTCAAAATCACGGCAGGTTTTGCGTTAACGCTGCCATCGCCGCGCTTGATTTGCGGACCAAGCTTCACTTCAGCGATGTTTTTTACAAAGACAGGTTGACCTAAATGAAGACCAACTACGGAGTTCAAAATATCTTCTTCAGATTTTATCGTTCCGATATTGCGAATTAGAAATTCTTTCTTCTCAAGGTCAATATAACCACCAGTCGTGTTGAGGCTAATTTTCGAAAGGGCTTTTTCAATTTCCTCAAGCGGAAGCTGGTACTTCTGAATTTTTTCAGCTGAGAGAAGGATTTGATATTGCTTAACCCCGCCGCCAATGGCGATCACTTGCGCAACGCCGGGAACAGATAGAAGTCTCGGTCTAATCGTCCAATCTGCAAAAGTGCGAAGATCAAGAGCGCTTACATCTCCTTTGGGAGAAGAAAGACCAATAAGCTGAATCTCTCCCATGATAGAAGCGATCGGCCCCATGACAGGAGTAACACCTGCTGGAAGTTTTTCCTTAGCAAGTTGAAGCTTCTCTGAGACAAGCTGCCTATTTCTATAAATATCCGTATCCCATGCGAATTCAACATAGATCACTGACAGCCCGATGCCTGTTGAAGAGCGCACTCGCTCTACGCCAGGAAGACCGTTGAGTACAGTTTCCAGAGGAAGTGTGACTAGGGTTTCGACTTCCTCCGGCGCCATTCCTGACGCCTCGGTCATAATGTTAACAGTAGGTCGATTGAGATCTGGAAAAACGTCCACTGGCATTTTACTGACGGTGAAAAGTCCATATATCGTAATCAGAAGGCCAACAGCAAGAACTAGAAGTCTATGCGTAAGTGAAAACCTGATAACTCGATCAAGCATGGGAAAACTCCTCTCTAAAATTACTAGTGATGTCCGCCGTGTCCGTCATCGATGACTTGCAGTTTCAAAGGAAGTTCGTATGAAACGATATTTCCTTTTTGATTCTCTCTTTGAGCATCTACAAGTAGTTCGCCTTTTTTCCTTAAATTTATACTCTTAGGAAATTCGCATATATAATAGTTGGATTCAATCGAGCACTCTTTTTTAGTGGTTCTTGATCCTTTATACGTCACTGAGACCGAGGATCCGATAACGGATGGGTTTTTCCATTCAATATCAAGTAGGTAAATCTTCAAACTATTCTGTCCAACGGGAACAACCTCAGTGTGAAAAGCTCCAGGCATTCGAACAAATCCGCCATTGGGTCCAGGTTTGTCTTCGCCATGCGCCAAAGCGGCTTTAGCGAAAAAATAAACTAATATTAGACTGGAAATTTTTAGAATCTTCAAAGCATACTCCTTTGTTTTAAATTCTCAAACGTCTCGTCCTATCAAAATATTTGATGGGAAATAGAAGCTTCTCGATAAGTAAATACGACTGGGATTGTGAATTTGTGACAATTTATAGTGTTTTATTTTGAGACTCCAAATTTAAACCTTCACCGCCATTGACATATAGGTATACCGGGTATACCTATTGAATCAAAAGGATACATATAATGCAAGTGGATACCAATACTAAAAAGAGCAAAGAGTCTGAGTCGGAAAAAAAAATCGGACACGGCCATAGTGCTCAGTTGCGTCGGTTAAGTAAAATCAAAGGGCAAGTACAAGGCATTGAAAGAATGATTCTTGATCGGAAATATTGCCCTGAAATAATTATTCAAATTAAGTCCATTCGTTCTGCGCTCAAGGGTTTGGAATTCAGTATTGCCGAGGGGCATATTAGGCATTGCGTGAAGGCGGCGATAAAAAGTCGCGACATGGGAGTAGCTGAAGAAAAGTTAGAAGAGATATTATCCCTTATGAAGGGGCAGAATTAAAAAACAATTATATTTATCGACAGATAAATAATATAGGAGAAGTATTATGAGAAAAATGTTTTTTTCGTTAGCAGTAGGGCTGTTTTTATTTTCAAATGCATTTGCTCATTCCGGTGGAGCTGGGGTTACAAATGCCAAGGCTATAGAATTGACAGCCCATAGAATTGATCGTTTGGTAGCATTAAACAAAATTGATGGGACGTTTCTGAAAAAGTTGGACAAAATTGAGGTCGTGGTTGTTCAAAACCAGTCGCCAGTCTATTATAAAGTAAGAGTATCTCAGACATTGCCTGCTCAAGGTAACCCAATCCAGCTCGACATTGCATTTGACGACGACGGAAAGCCGCTTTCATTCCAATTGATACCTAATGGTGTAGCGGGCCCAGATATTGGTTGGACAGAGAAATCGGCCGGAGAACTTACGGAAAATGCACTTCACTATGTGCTTGAGAACGAAAAAGACCCGAAAATTGGATTGTTTGATAAGGCCGCTACAAGTTTTACTTTAACTAAAGGTGTTTTAAATAATCAAACCGTTGCTAGAGGTCAGGTGACATCTTCTGCAACGTCGGAAAAACTAAACATCTATTTGAAGCTAGATGGAACTTTTATTTCGGCTGAAATAATTCAGTAAGTCGACGGTAGTATCCATGAGACAGTTATTTTTTATTTTTCTTAATATTGTTTTTATTTGGGGTTGTAATTATACAAAGCTCAAAGAAACTACCGAGAATAAGAAGTCGGAATTTAGTTTGCCTGCTGAAAAGCTGTCTCAGCTATCCTATAATTTGTTAGCTCAAAAAGTTTTTATCCCAAAGTGTGTATCTTGTCATGGATCCTCTGGAAATGTAAACCTTGAAAATTATGGTGAAGTTTTAAAGAATATAGATCGGATTAAGAAAAGTGTTTTTGTGGAAAAAACGATGCCTAAACGAGGGGTGTTGACTCTTGAGGAACAATCCTACTTGTGGAACTGGCTTGAAAAAGGCGCTAAAGAAATGCCGGACGATGGAACGTTGTTAGAGCCAGCGGAGCCCATTTTGGCAACTTTTGATTCTATCAATAGAAATGTTTTCCAAATATCTTGCAAAGAATGTCATAACCAGACCGGAACCGGAAAGAGAATTTTGTTAGATAAAGAGTCATTGCTGAATTCGCCTCTAGAGCTTGTTATTCCGGGTAACGCTGATGAGTCCGGCCTTATCATTGCGCTTGAACGCGCGGATGATAAAAGAATGCCTCCAGCTAAGGAGGGATATTCAGCCTTGAATGATCAAGTAAAGAAAGTTATTCGAAGCTGGATTGATAGTGGTGCCAAAGATTAAAATGAGGGGTTTTTTTATGAAACTAAAAAGTGTTTTCTTTTTTCTGTTTTTCTTTGTGATTTCTATTGCGCATTCTATGGAAATTCGGTGTGTAGGTAAAACAAATGATGTAAGTGCTAGTGAAAATGCTAAATTTGAATTAGAAATCAAAACAGATAAAAATCCAATTTTTAGAGATATGGGTGTTTTTTACCGATCGACGATTAAATATTTTTATTCCAAAAATACGTCATATACCGGGATCGATTTATCAGAAAAAATTTCTACCTATTTAAATAAGATAGTGTTTAAGGGTTCTATAGCCAATAAGAGAAATCTTACATTTGAGTTCGATCAAAATAATTCGATTAAAAGTGCAGTGTTGAATTACGACTCAAAAATTATCAACCAACCAGTCGAATGTGAAATCGATGGTAACATGCCGATGCGACCGTCTTGCCCTATTGACTCTGAAAAACAAGCCTATTTACTGAAAGCGATCAATGCATCAGATTTAGATATAATTCAGACGGCAATCGATTGTGGCGCGAACGTAAATCAAGCAGACAGCAATGGTTGCACTCCAATTATGTATACGGTTGAGCCCACATGCGGAAAAAATGAATCGCGCACGTATCGATCTTTATTGTCGAAAACTCCGCAAATATTAGACTTATTAACTTCAAATGGTGCATTTGTGGATACAGTGGATTCTCGCAAAGAAACTGCATTGATTAAAGCTGCCAAGATGGGTGTTACTGATGTGTATGAAACATTTATCGGTCTTGAAGCCAATTTTGATAGCCAAGATGAGGTGGGTAACACGGCGTTGATGTACGCGGTAGAAAGTGGAGATAAACGCGTTGTTGAGCAAGTTCTTGAAGGAAATCCTGATCGTAAAATTAGAAATAATGCTGGAAATACGGCGCTAGATTTAGCGAAAATTTTGCAAAGAAGTGAAATTGTAGATTTGGTAAGAATTGCAGATGTGGCCATTGTGATCGAGGGAAAATCTAATGGGGCCTGTGTTCCAGAAAAAGTAAATCTAAAACAAGGGCAAGTGGTTGATCTGACTTTGAAGGCAACGGATAAGATGTTTAAGCTTACGGCACCAAATTTGGGCATTGAGATGATGGCGGATCGTAACGGTCTTACAAAAAAAACGATTGTGTTTGATAAAAAGGGAAATTTTAAATTTAGCTGTGGATTTCATGGTGTCGGTAAACCAACGCTAGGATCTTTTGAGATCGAATAAGGGGAAGTTATGATTAGGTATTTGTGTTTAATCGTCTTTTTAGGTAGCGGAGTATTTGCGAAAGAGAACAAAGTAGACGTTGCGGTAGTCTCAAAAAAAACAATTGAAATTAAAGACCAGGAATCGCAAGTAGAATTTATAGCAATTGGAAAGCCTAGCCTTTTAAAAATTAATGGAAAAGGCGGTAAGATGACTGGGAAGGTTGAAATAGATAATTCCATTGTTTCTGGAAATTTTGTGGTGCCACTTGGAGGACTAACAACTGGTATAGATCTTCGCGATGAGCATATGAGAAATAAATATTTGCAAACGGATAAATTTCCAAATGCGGAATTGCAGATTTCAGAATTGAAACTTGAAAAAAGTCCGATGACGTCAAATTTTATAACTAAAGGACTACCGTTTAAAGGCAAACTTAAAATTCACGATACAGAGTCTGATGTTGAAGGAAATTTCGACATTGAATCAATGGAGCATGCGATCGTAATCAAAGCGAAAACAAAGACAAGCATTGCGGCTCATAAAATTGATATTCCTTCCTATGTTGGAATCAAGGTGGCCGATGAAGTGGAAATTAATGTCGATTTAAAGATCGTTAAGTGAAGTTATTTTTAGCTGTAGTCATTTTTTTTGGAATCTTAGACGCTGACGCTTTTCCCGAAAATGTCAGACATGGGTACTTTTCATGTACAGCCTGTCATATGTCTCCGTCTGGCGGTGGAGTTTTAACCCCATATGGCCGATCGCTCTCTAATGAGTTGATGAGCACTTGGGGCTCCACGAAAAATTCGGATTTTCTATTTTCTAGTCCTGAAGATGAGTCTAAGATTCAGTGGTTAAGACAACAGATATTTCTCCGAGGTGTGCAAACTTATCGTAATACTCCGAAGGTTGAAAAAGCAAAGCTTGTTCCTATGCAGGCAGACTATGAGATCGGCGTCGATTTTGAAAAATTTGCGTTTGTTTCGACCTTTGGTTTTCGATCTAATGATAGTTCTCAAGATCTAAAAGAGTTCTTCTCTCGCAGGCACTTCGCGCTTTATCGATTCACAGATCAAGTAGTTGGTCGGATTGGAAAATTCATGCAGGCCTTCGGGTTAAATGGACCCGATCATGTTACCGCAACACGACGAGGGCTCGGATGGGATCAAGGCTCTGAATCTTATAATTTAGAAATGAATTACATAGGGGAGTCGTTCAATCATACGGTGACTTTGATTTCAAATTCTCCGCAGGAAAGGTCAGTCAAAAAGGATCAAGGCATTTCTGTTAACTCGAGCTACTTCTGGAAGAATAAGTCAAGATTCGGACTAAGTGCTTATCAAGGGCGGCAGAGTGATTATGATAGAATTGTTTTTGGTCCTTATGCAACGATTAGCATCACCGAAAAGTTATTTTTGAATTCAGAATTTTTTCTACAAGATAAAACTCTAAAGAATGATTCTAGTCATCAAAAAGGTTATGCTACCTTTTCAAGACTTGGCTATGAAACCTTAAAGGGGCTTACGCCGTTTGTTCAATTCGATCGCTCTTACTTGGATAGCTCAGATCGCAATTCGCAATTTGACTCATACGGAGTTGGGACTCAGTGGCTTCCTTATCCACATTTTGATATAATGCTGTTTGTCGGAAAAGAAAAAGTCTATTCACAAGATGCCACTGATTTTGCATGGTTAATGTTTAATATTTATCTTTAATTTTTTTGGTACCTTTTTATAAAATGAAAAATTGAAATGCTTTTGGATCAGTTTTAAGTGAAATTGAGAATGTTTTTCGAATTCGTTTTCCTTCAAGATCAGTCTATTGAAAGTTTACGTTTTTTTTCGGCGAAAAAAATAGGATTAAATAGCAAACAGCTTTTCTATAAGCACTCATTTACTATACTTGATTAGCTGAAAAATTGAAGGAATTCGGAATCCTTTATAAGGCGAGTTCTTTTGACACAAAATATTCTGCCATATACTATTAGGTTTTATTGATGCATAGGTTTTGACTTAAATTTCCAATTACGAACCCAGAAGCTAGTTAGTGAATTTTGGTGGTATGTTTTACGTGTGATTGTCAATGTCTAGCATTTAATAGCGGGGAGCTGACTATGCGTAGACTTTTAATTCTTTTTCTGCCTCTAACCTTTCTTTCAGTGCAGAGCCTTGCTAAGGCTGTTAAGTACAATCTTGTTGTTGAGCAAAAGGCTGTGAATATGAGTGGTCACAAGTCCGTCGATTTTGCTTTAACAGTGAATGGCGGTATTCCGGCACCGACATTGGAGTTTACCGAAGGCGATGATGCAGAGATCACGGTGACGAATAAAATCCCAACGGGAGAGGATGTTTCGATTCACTGGCATGGTATTCTTCTGCCGCCTCTTGAAGACGGCGTTCCATTTGTCAATACGCCACCAATTTATAAAGACCAATCGCGCACATTCAAATTTCCCATCAGACAAAACGGAACCTATTGGTATCACTCACATACGATGCTCCAAGAACAAAAAGGTGTATTTGGTTCTATTGTCATTCATCCGAAAAAGGAAACGATCAAGGCGGACAAGGATGTAGTCGTTGTCTTAAGTGATTGGTCAGACGAAAATGCCGATCAGATACTTCGAAATCTAAAAAAGGACGGCGACTTCTATCAGTATAAAAAAGGAACGATACGTTCGTATTTTGATGCGGCCAAAAATGGAAAGCTCATGAATCAATTTAAGAATGAGTGGACCCGCATGGGAGGTATGGATCTTTCTGATATTGGTTACGATGCTTTTCTAATTAATGGCAAAAAAGACTCTCAGCTTACAATGGCGCATGCTGGTGAAGTCGTGCGTGTTCGCATTATCAATGCGGCGGCATCGACTTATTTCAAACTTTCTTTAGGTGGTCTACCAATGAAAGTCGTCTCTGCCGACGGAACGGATATTAAGCCCGTTAGAGCAAATGAGATTTTTATGGGAATGGCTGAAACTTATGATGTTCTCTTTACGGTGCCTGAAAACAAGAATTACGAACTGCGAGCCACAGCCCAAGACGGAACTGGTTTTGCCTCAGCGTTTATTGGGATGAACGAAAAAGTTTTAGCAAAGGAAGTTCCAAAGCCCGATCTTTACGCCCTGATGATGCACAGTATGGGTGGGGCAAATGATACTATGATGGGTATGGATATGGATGGCATGACTTCATCTGGCATGCAAGGCATGGATCACTCGCAAATGAAGCCTGAAGAAAAAGACTCTTCGTCTGAGCATGCAAGCATGAAGATGCCTAAGAAAACTCGTTCAGCAAAAGCAAGTTCGGAAATTGATCACTCTAAAATGAAAATGGGTAACGATGAGATGAGTGGAATGGAGGGCATGGACCACTCCACCATGAAGAGTATGGAGTCAGCAAAACAAAATGAGACAGCACTCGAGGAGTCCGTGATTCAAACTTTGACTGTCGATAATCTTAAGGCACTTAAACCCACAGCCCTTCCGAAGAATGCAAAAATCCATGATTTCAAACTCGTCTTAGACGGCGATATGCGAAGATATGTTTGGCATATCAACGGTAAGACGATATCAGAAGACCGTATTATCACTGTCAACCCTGGTGAAATCGTTCGGTTTACCTATCAAAACGACAGCATGATGTATCACCCGATGCACCTACATGGTCACTTTTTCCGTGTGATCAATAAAAACGGTGATTACTCGCCGATGAAACATACAGTTGATGTGCCGCCCATGACATCTCGAACTATTGAGTTTTACACGGACGAAGTTGGGCAGTGGATGCTTCACTGTCACAACTTGTATCACATGGACACAGGCATGGCGCGGGTCGTGAAGTATTCGAATTTCACTCCCGTCGAAGAAATTAGAAAACATGAATCTCTAGATCATCACTTGGAAGATCCTTGGTATCCGAGAAGTAGAGTGGAATTGTCTTCAAATCACATGCAAGGGAACCTTCGCCTTCAGCAAAGTTGGAATGAAGTCGATTTGCGTTTTGAGTCGGCAAACATCAAAGGCAAAAACTTTTCCTACAACTTCAAAGATGAATGGGACTATGAGGGAGACCTTTTGTACCGTCGATGGTTGGGTAATTGGACCAGCCTTATCGTTGGAGGAACCAGTTACGGCGAGAAACTAAGGGGTCTTGTTGGGATAGGTCATTTTCTTCCGATGATGATTGAAACTGATTTGCTAATTGATAGTGAGGGTAAAATCCGTTTGGATTTACAGCGAAGATTTCAGTGGACGAAAACGGTGTTCACCGAACTTGAGATGACTTGGCGGCCAGGCAATCAAAATGGTGCACATGAATTAGAAGTTGAAGCTTCACTTATGTATTCGCCCAAATGGTCCTGGGGAGTTGGTTTAATGCTCACCAATGATAGCATAGGGGGCGGCTTTGAATACCAATTCTAAAAAACCGCTTCTTTCGATTTGTTTTAATTAGCACTTTATTGTAACGCATGAAGATTTCGGATTTTGCGTAGCTAATATATATCTTTAAATTTCCTTTTCAGTTGTGAAAATACGATTACAAGATCTCATTTGGCTTAGATTTTGCCTCCCAAGACAGATGACTGGAATTATCATGCTTTTTCGGGGAGCATTGCCCAGAACCTATTTTCTAGGAGGAAATAATGGACCTACAAACATCTGCGGGTTCCGCAGATAAAATTTTTAAAAGTGCTTTCGAAGGAATTTCCAGTGAAATGCAGGTTTGTATTCAAAACTGCACGCTCTGTCATCAAGTATGTGAACAGACACTTTTATACTGCCTAACGAAAGAAGGAAAACACCTTGAACCACTTCATCTAAAAGCCCTCATTGATTGCGCGCAAATCTGTACAGTTTCTGCGGATTTTATGTCTCGAGAATCAAATATTCACGCCGCTGTTTGTGGAGCTTGCGCCGAAGCTTGTCTTGAGTGTGCAAATAGCTGTGAGCGAATGGGCGACGATAGAATGATGAAGTTATGTGCCGAGGTTTGCAAACGATGCGAGGAAAGCTGCCGTATGATGGCGGGCCAAAGCCATTAATATGAATCAATTTTCAATAACTCTTTTAAGTTTAATTCTGACTCTGTCGGCCTATGGGCAACATGAAGATCATCAAACAATGCCCACGATGAAAAGTCCCTCGATGAAATCTAAAATGCCAAGGGGGGCAAAAGATTGTTCAGAAAATGAAGTCTGGGATTATTCCACTGCATCTTGCCGCTCGCTAGCGATGGCAGGTATGCCAATGACGATGTGGATGCTGCATGGGAACGCTTTTTTTGTTCAGACGACTCAAGAAGGGCCGCGGGGAAATAATCGTTTTGCCGTTCCTAATATGATTATGAGTGAAGCGGGGCGCTCTGTGGGAGACAATCACTATGTGGATGTAAATCTGATGATGACATTCGAGAAATGGACGTTTCCCAAAGAAGGCTATCCAGAGCTTTTTCAAATCGGAGAAAAAAACGAAGATGATAAACCCTACATCGATGGACAACATCCGCACTCGTCCCCAGTGATGGGTATTACATTGAGTGATACGATCCGGCTTGGTGATGGAAAAGATTATTTGAGACTTTTTTTTGCACCAAGAGGGCAAGCTACCGACGGACCTATTGCTTTTATGCATAGGCCATCAGGAATGATGAATCCAGATGCGCCTCTAGGGCATCATATAGGTCAAGATGTCTCTCATATTACAAGTACAGTTCTGGGTACCTCGCTAGGAATAGGAAAAATCCGTATCGAAGCGTCTGTATTTCATGGCGAAGAACCGAAACCTTCAAAGGTTGATTTGCCAATGGGCGAACTCAACTCCTATGCAGGACGACTGATCTATGAAATTTCGGACGACTTTTCGATCATGGCTTCGGCCGGGATGGTTAAAGATCCTGAGCCAGATGATCCTACGCTCGAAAAGGTTAGCCGGTATTCGATATCAAGTTATATTCAGCACCATCTTGATAATGGGTGGCTCCTTCACGATACGCTCATATTCGGTCTGATGAACAATTATGATCATGTCTCGGCGCTGCGTTCGATTTTGTATGAATTTTGGCTTCACTCTGATCAACCGTCGAATTATTGGGGACGAGTTGAATTTGTCGAGCGAACAGGTGCTGAACTGAATATAACAAATATATCTAAACCTCAGGAACCTGGCTATGTGACAGCTATCACGGCTGGTTACACCTATGATGTGATGAAATTATCAGATGGAAAATTAGGTTTAGGTATTTCCGCAACGAAGAATTTTTCACCGGCAGAGTTTAAAGATACCTATGGCGGTGACCCATGGTCCGGAAAAGTCTTTGTTCAATTAAGCGGAATGAAAATGGTTGATTTTGGATCAATGAAATAGGAGAGTCGGTATGCACGGTAAAAACATGGATCATAGTGAGCACGGCAAAATGCATTATATGCATTTAGGGATCATGACGGTGCTTTCGTTTATCTCAATGTACATTTTGATGTACTCGATGGTTGATCGATTTGAAAATATTTACAGCAGTTTTAACCAGGTCTATATGGCTGCGCTTATGACGGCTCCTATGGTTTTTATCGAAATGCTTCTGATGAACATGATGTATCCAGACAAAAAAAAGAACTTACTAATTATTTTGTCAAGTATCGTGGCCGGAATCGCATTCTTCGCTTTGATTCGGTTTCAGTTAGGTATTGGCGATAAACAATTTCTACGTTCCATGATCCCGCACCATGCAGGAGCAATTCTCATGTGCAAAGAAGCAAGTATTACTGATGAAGAAATTAAGAATCTTTGTAATGCAATTATGCAGGGTCAGCAAAGGGAAGTCGATCAAATGAAGACCATACTTAACAGACTGTGACAGGACCTACTCTAAGTAGCGACTTTCAGATCTCTGTTAGGGAACGCATTTACTCTTGGCAATGTCGTATATTGGTCATATATCGTAAGTATAGGATTAAATATAAGGCGAATTTATGAAAATTCTTTTTATGTGCGTGGCAAACTCAGCGCGCAGTCAACTTGCGGAAGGTTTGGCTCGAGACATTTTTCCTAAGTCGGAAATCCAAAGCGCGGGCTCAAATCCAGGAAAGCTCAACCCTTTTGCAACTCAGGTTATGAAAGAGATTGGAATTGATATTTCGAGGCAATACTCAAAGTCGATTGATGACCTAGCACCCAATTTTATTGTCGAGATTAACTACGTTATTACTCTTTGTGCCGAAGAGGTTTGTCCGATTGTAGTTGCGCCAAAGGCTGAAAAACTTCATTGGCCATTTATTGATCCAGTTCCTCAAGTAGCTCTTACCGACGAGGTATTGCTTCGTCGGTTTCGTGAAGCGCGAGACAGCATTCGAAGTCGCCTAATTCAGCTCAAAAAGGAAATCAATTTGTAATTGGACGTTGTGGGCGTAACTATTCCGCAATAATATGACCAGAAATCATATCCATTCCGCAGGCAAAACGAATATCACCTTTCTGTAGGGTGCCAATGTCAACAGTAGCTACTTTGTCTTTATCAAGTTTTTGTTTAATTTTCTTTTCTTTGATTTGGATTTCTGTTGCACACGTTTGATCAGTTTTGCGAGTTACCTTTAGAATGACGTGAGTCCCTGGCTTTACTTTAATCTCACTGGGTTCAAAGCCATTTTCAGTGACAGATAAAGATATCGTTTGTGGCTTATCCTTGGCGTAAGCTATTTGTAAATTTAAAATGGCAACCAGAGCGATAAATATTTTTTTCATGTTTCCTCCGTAGGTTTTGTTAAAAGTTCTCTTTCTTTCCAAATATAAAAAATAACTGGATAAATAAGTAGCTCTAAAATGAACGAACTAAACAACCCGCCAATCATCGGGGCTGCAATCCGTTTCATAACATCTGCGCCGGCGCCAATCGACCACATGATCGGTATAAGACCCATAAAAAGAGCCATCACGGTCATTAGTTTTGGTCTAACCCTGTGAACAGCGCCCTCGATTACTGCATCGTGAAGGTCTTGATTTGACTTCATTAGACCGCGTTTTTCTCTGTCATGATAAGAGAGATCCAAGTACATCAGCATAAACACGCCGGTTTCGGCATCAAGCCCAAGAAGTGCAATCATTCCAACCCACGCGGCGATTGAAAGATTATAATCTAGTGCCACCAAAATCCAAACAGCGCCGATTAGCGAAAAAGGAACAGCAAGAAGAACAATTCCAGTTTTTACCCAGGACTTTGTATTAAAATGCAGAAGTAGAATGATCAGAAAAAGAGTCAGAGGAATAACAACCTTGAGTCGTTCTTTGACTCGTTCCATGTTTTCATACTGACCACTCCAGGCCAGTGTGTAGCCAGTTGGAAGTTTGACTTGGTCACTCACGGCTTTTTTAGCATGCTCAACGAAGCTGCCAATATCAATTTTTGCGGGATCAATATCCACATAGACGTAGCCAACAAGAGACGCATTTTCGTCGCGGATCATGGATGCGCCGTCATTAATTTTTACTTTGGCGATTTCACTTAGAGGAATCTGGGCCCCAGTAGGTGCAGAGATTAAAACCCGATTGATACGTTCGATGTCTTGCCTAAAATCAGGAGCAAAACGAACTTGAATAGGGTAGCGTTCACGTCCCATTAGCGCAGTTGAAACATTTTCGCCGCCTATAGCCGCCATCGCTTGGTCTTGGGCCTCTTTCAAGGAAAGACCATAAGTTTTAAGTTTATTGCGATCAAAATCAACATCCAGAAAATAACCACTCGCAATTCTTTCTGCGACAACTGTTCTAGCGCCTTCCATTTTTTTAATTACATTTTCAAGTTCACGTCCAATTTTTTCAATAGTCTTAACGTCCGAGCCAAACACTTTCACACCAATTGGACTTCGAATGCCTGTTGAAAGCATATCGATTCTATTTTTGATCGGCATCGTCCAGATATTTGGCATTCCTAGAAAATTAAGCTTCTCGTTCATTTCGCTTACAAGAGATTCTTCTGAAACCGTTTCTGGCCAAATGCGAGTCAGTGGAGACTTAAGAAGGTGCGGTAAGAAAGAGTAAAAGCGTTCCTGTTTTCGCCATTCTGATTTAGGCTTTAATACAATGGTCGTTTCAATCATTGAAAGCGGTGCCGTGTCTGTCGAAGTTTCAGCTCGTCCAGCTTTTCCAAAGACGGTGTCTATTTCCGGGAATGATTTAAGAATTTGATCTTGAACGGTTAAAATTCTTTGCGCTTCAGAAACAGAAAGTCCAGGAAGCGCTGTTGGCATATAAAGAAGACTTCCCTCATGAAGCGTTGGCATAAATTCTGAGCCCAGCATTGCAAAGCCTGGGAAAATGGAAAGAACAGCTGCAAAGGCAATGGCTAGAACCATTTTCTTTCTCTCTAAAACCCAATGTAAAACCGGCTCGTAGATAGCAAAAAGTCTTCGACTAATGGGATGTTTGTGCTCGGAGTAGTATTTGCCGACAAGAAGTACATTCCCGATTGAATTCAGCCATGGATAAGGACCTTTAAAATTATCAGCACGCGCAAAGAGCATTCGCATCGCAGGATCAAGAGTGATTGCAAGAAGTGCCGCAATCCCCATAGCTAAGTTTTTTGAAAGCGCCAGTGGTCGAAAAAGTCGACCTTCTTGATCAACAAGAGTGAATATCGGTAAAAACGCAACGGCAATGACAAGAAGTGAGAAAAAAACTGAAGGACCTACTTCAGTCAAAGCCTCGAGCCTGACTTTGAAAAAACTTTCTTTACGTCCACCTTCATCCCAGAGCTGAATTTTTCGATAGGCATTTTCAACTTCAACGATAGCTCCATCAACTAGCACACCGATAGAAATGGCGATACCTGCTAGCAACATGATATTTGCGCTTTGGCCTAGTAGCCAAAGTGGAATGAAAGCCAGGAGAACTGCGATAGGAATCGTGACGATTGGAACGATGGCCGAGGGCACATGCCAGAGGAAAATAAGAATGACAAGACTCACAATTATGAGTTCTTCGATTAATGTGCCTTTTAGCGTTTCTATGGCGCGATGGATGAGGTCAGATCGATCGTAAACGGTTTGAATTTTAACACCTTCAGGTAAGGACTTCTGAATCTCAGCGATTCGAGTTTTCACACGTCCGATAACAGAAGGGGCGTCTTCGCCTTGCCTCATCACAATGATACCGCCAACCGCATCGCCTTGGCCGTTGAAGTCCGTGATTCCTCGGCGCATTTCTGGCCCAATGGAAACTTGAGCCACCTGCTTAACTAAAATTGGAGAACGGCCTTTAAGTGGATAGGTAACGACAGCATTTTCAATTTCTTCAATAGACGAGACAAGACCCTGAGATCTTACCATGGCTTCCGTTCCCGAAAATTCGAGGACTCGTCCGCCAGACTCTTGATTTGTGTTTCTAACAGCGTCAAGAACTTGCGATAAAGTCAGCTGATATAGCTCAAGTTTTCTTGGATCAACTTTTACTTGGAACTGTTTTACAAAGCCGCCAACACTTGCGACCTCGGCAACGCCAGGAACCGACTGAAGCTGGTAGCGAATTGTCCAATCTTGCAAGGATCTTAAGTCGCCAGAATTAAGCTTCGCTGTTTCGTCAACAACCGCATATTGATAAACCCAACCAACACTCGTTGCATCGGGGCCTAGTTCGGTCTGTACGCCTTGAGGTAGCTGTGCGGAAATTCGACTTAAGTATTCAACGACTCGGCTTCTTGCCCAGTAAAGATCCGTTCCATCTTCAAAAATCACATAAACGTAAGAGTAACCGTAATCAGAAAATCCGCGAACAGATTTAATTTTGGGTGCTCCGAGAAGAGTGGCCACAATGGGATAAGTAACCTGTTTTTCAAGTATTTCAGGCGAACGATCCCACTTGGAATAGATAATCACTTGTGTGTCAGAAAGATCTGGAATGGCATCAAGTGGAATTTTTTGAGCCGAGTAGATTCCAAACCCGATGAAAACGGCGGTAATCATCAACACTAGAAATCTATTATGAGCAGAAAACTCGATGATACGTTTAATCACTGCTGCCTCGGATTTTAGCTTCGGAATCAATCAAAAAGTTAGGTCCAGTGGAAATCACGTCGCCTTCGTTTAAGCCTGATAAAATTTGGTACTCACCAGAAGACGCCTTTTTACCTAGGGTCACAGGTTTTGGTTTAAGTTTGTCATCAGCGGTAAAAATATATACGAGGCTACCTTTGCCCGTGTGAAGTACCGCATGTTCGGGAACTGAAATTTGTGCTTTTAGTTTTGATCGGATTTCGCCGTGAAAGCTTCCTTCGAGTATGAATCGTTTAGGTGATTGAGATAAAGTGCCAGTCACACGAATCGTGCGGCTGGATGGATCAACCATCGAATCAATGAAGCGAATCTGTCCCTTAAGCACTTCATCTGGAGATGACGAGGATGTACCCAAAAAATCAATTCCGGCTGTAATCAGCTGAAGGTCAGATTCAAAAACTTGAAAAACAATGTCGCGAGAGGAAAGCATTCTTCCCGATACCGGGATTGCAAATATCAACTCTTTTCGAACTACAGAATACTTGCCAATTCCTGCAAGAGCTAGTTGGGTATTTGTGACAGGAATTTCCAATTCAGACGATGCATCTTTTTTTGCCTCTTGTTTTTTTCCAGTAGTTTTAACTAATGGCATCCCGCAGATAGGACATTTGCCTGATTTGTGCTCGTGAACTTGTGGGTGCATGGGACAAGTATAATAGCCATCGGGGTCCTCGTGATCCGAACCAATGACTGTAGTTTTTGAATTCGCCTCTTTATTTTGAGAATAAACTTTGGGAATCCACGAAAAGGCAGCTACGACGAGTGTGCCAAATAGAATTGCTTTTTTCATAGTGCACCTGCATTTGAATTGGCTCCTGTGAGCTTTAGAATTTCTTTAAACGTGTTTTCATATTCGAGACGAAGATCAATAGCTTTCATGCGAAGATCCAAAAAGCCCACGACGACGGATTTGTGTTCATCCAATCCTTCCATCGTTCGAGTCGATAGGTTCGTAACGAGTTTTCGACGCCTTTCTGCTCGAGGAATTAATTTCTCTTTCAAATTTTTTAGTTGCACTTTGAGAGACTCGACTTTTTTTGTGAGTGTAGACAATCGAGATTCAAATTCAATTTTAGTTTTCTGTAGTTCTGCTTGAGTCCTCATCCTTTGAGCCGAGGCTTCAGATATTTCAGCCTTTGGCTGCCAGAAATAGAGAAACGGTAGGGTAATGCCAACCATGATTTCTTGATTAGCAGAGGCCATTTCGTTTCCCTCAAAAGAGCGAAGCCTTAAGAAAAGATCGGGTATGTAGCTCTGTTTTTTGAGGCTTTCCTGAGCTTCTAGTGAAGCGACTTCTTTTTCTTTCAAAATCACTAGAGACCGACTGGATTTTTCAATTTCAAGGGTCGGCAAGGCCGGTTCTTTTGGAAGAATAGATTCGACATCTAATGACGGAGCATAAATTTTAAGGGAGTTTCGCTTTTCGGAAAGCTCGGCTTCTGTGCTCAGTATTTCGTTCTCAATAAGATCACTATCGGATTCCACTTCAAGAAGGTGAACTTGAGCCAAACTATCAGAACGTGTCGCTGATCGAGTCAAAGATACATGATGTTTGAGCCAATGATGCTTGTCCTTTATGATTTGGAGCTTTTCGTATGTGCTCCAAAATGCAAGGTAAGCGTTTCTGGCTTCGTTTAGTATGAGCGCACTTTGATATTTGTTGTTTTCTTTCTGAGTTTCAAACTCAAGATCTCGCACCTTTTTGTCTTGAGCGATTTTGGTCGGAAATGGAAGTTCCTGGGAAATCTCATATCCATTTCTAGACGTGCTGTTTTCTTTCATCTGCATGAGTCCTACCATTGGTGGACTGATCCGAATTCCACTTGCCCTGGCGCTTGCTGCTTCCAGGTTAGCTTTTTCGAGAGCTAGATCTGGACTTTCTCTTTTTGCGGCTTCCAGAAAAGCTTCCAGAGTTAAAGTTGATGTGTTTTGAGCTATCGCCCCAAAAGGCGCAAGAGGCGATAAAACGATTAAAAATGAGACGAATCCTCGAGTCAGTGATTTCATAATCATATATACGACAAAGCCCCTTAGTTTGTGACAGTAAAATGCAATACATTGAAATCACTTGGTTTTTGACCTTTTTAATGAACTCATGTCACAATTTGGCTATCTCGGTCGTATTATGGATAGGAAGAATGAATGTCTAAAGACTTAGAAGCGAAGTCAGACGAAGAACTTATGGAGAACTATCAAATGGGCAATGTGGCTGCATTTGACATTTTATTTCACAGGCACTCAGCACGCGTGCAGGGCTTTTTGTCTCAGCGTATGGGCAAAAAAAAGGATTCTCACGATCTTTTGCAAGAGGTCTTTTTTAAATTGCACCGATCTAAGCATCAATACAACAGCACTCTTCCATTTGCACCATGGCTTTTTTCGATCACTCGTTCTGTTCTCCTAGATTATGCCAAAAAGAAGAATTTAGAGGATCCGATTGATGCTAAAGATCTCGACCAGGTTTCTTCAGAGAAGCATGAGCCTATTGAAAACGATCTAAGCGAAGTTTTAGCAGCTTTACCTCAGACGCAGCGGCAAGCTGTTCAGCTTCGTGTTTATGATGATGAAACTTTCGAAGAAATTGCGGCGCGCTTAGCGACGTCACCGGACAATGCAAGACAGCTTGTGAGTCGTGGGCTAAAAAAACTTCGAGAAATCCTAGGAAGAAAGGAAGGTTAATTCATGGCGTTCAATAACAAAGAAGAATGGCTTAAGGAATTTACTGAATTTTCCAAATTCGATACTACTGATGTGAAGGTTCCAGCAATGGCCTTTGAAAATTTAAAGAAACGACTTTTTCCAAATCCGTGGACTGTATTTGGAAAAATCGCGGTTATTCACGCGGTGCTTGGCTTTTTGTCTTTAGCAGTTTGTAATCAGTTTGGACTAAATCCATTTCAGACAGATCAATCACTGACAAATTGGTTTATGAAAGTGGCTGGTCATAATTTCTGCATGCTACTTTGTGGAACCTTTTTTATGGCAACTACTTTTGTTTTTGCTAATTTATTTTTGAGCTTAGAAGAACTTGAATCAATAAAGCGTTATGAGTGGCTGCAAACTGGGATTATGGGCTTAGTTTCTCTTGCTGCATTTTATTATTTCGGAGCCGAGCTTGTAGGAACTTTTGTAGCTCTTTGGATTCTAGGCGCATTGATCGGAGGATTGCTTTCTGTTGAAGGAAGTTACCGATTACGTAGAAGTTTCACTTAAAAAACAGGTAGAAGTTCGTTTGCGAGAAAGCGTAGTAACGCTCTAATTTTTCGTTTTATTTCAAATTGTCATTTAGTTTTTCCATCAGTTTCATCATCTTTGCATTCAATTAATTCTAAAAATCTTTAGATTTCAGGTAGTTTCCATATCGAAATTTACAAATCATATCGCTTAAATTCGTGAACGCGGGTAGCGCGCTTCCTTGACATGGAAGAGGTCACTGGTTCAAGTCCAGTTATTCGCACCAATTATTTCAGTTAATTCAATTACTTATAAAAATCGCTCAAAAAAATTGTCGTCCGCCGGTAGCGTAATCGGGTAGCCTGGTAGCGTTTTTTGTGTTTTGGTTTTTTAGAAAACAGAATTATTTTTTTTCAAATGCAATTTAGTACATTTCCATAGCTCAATTCTGAAAAATTATAAAGATTTAATGAAAATTTTTGGTAGCGCACTTCCTTCACGAGGAAGTCTATAATGATGAAGAGTTTTTCTTCGTCTTGATGACCTTCCCCCATCAGCACGAGAGCTTTGTAATTCCATTTGTCTGTTTTAAAAGTAATTGCAGAAGATCATTCCACTTAATAGTTTTGGAAAGTCTGAGAGAAACTAAACTTTTTAAGCCAATGGAATTAGCCTGTGAATGTGGCCATCCGAATTTAAAAAGTTAGTTTTGAAAACGGGTACGTCAGCAAAGTCAGTGGCAAGGAATGGCTTTTAAGAGGCAGTAAATCCAATATATTTATTTATGTTTTTAATTAAGAAATCTTATCGCACCTGAGATCCTTTGCTGGCGGTCCAAAGGGTTGTAACGGTATGGGAATGGCCATGAATTCAGAAAAGGCCATTGGCTAGGCATTCTTTTCTGTAAACTTGAGCTTAATACCGTCTATTTGTAAAAAAAGAACAGTCTGCCTTGACGAAGCCTTGTTAGGGCACATATTCGAGTTACTGGGTTGTTCTAGGCCTCCGTATATTCTTCAGTCTTAACCCTCCTAAACATTAAATAGTCAGAAGGAGCTTCGTGGAAAATATTAATGAGCGTTTTGAAGAGTTTATTAAGGCGTTGAGGCCTACCGATGCACAAATAGATCTGGCAAAAGATGAGTTAGATTTTATTGAAGAGAAGTTTGAGTCGTTTGAAATTGAAGATCATCATGACTTTTCATTTAAAAAAGCTTTACGAAGTGGAAGCTATGCAAAGAAAACCATTTTAAAACGTCATGAAACTGGCGACTTTGATGCGGATATAGGTATTTACTTTGACGTAGAAGATCCTGAAAAATTATCCCCACACGATCTCATGGATCACGTCGAAGCAGTTTTAAGAAGAGCTTATAAAAATAGGACTGGTCGCACGCCACAGTTTGAACGTTGTAAAAGTGCGGTCAGAGTGAAGTTTGATACTCATCCAAAAATTAACATTGATGCGGTTCCAATCGTAAGCCTTGAGCACAGCTCCATCGATAACTATGGATACATTCCACGTCGAGATTTGGAAAAAAGAAAAACATCAGTGACAGAGCATGTGAAGTTCGTAAGTGATAGAAATAACCTGCACAATAGCACCGCTTATAACCAGATCTTCATGCTATTCAAATGGTGGAAAAATAATGCTTTTGATGAGGCACTTCGCAGTAAAGTATCGAGTTTTTTTCTTGAGCTGGTGATCGCCAAAGCATTTGATGAAACCTATAAGACGTTTACTACAGATTGGATAGGCAATTTATTAAAAGTGGGTTCTTGGATCGCAAGGAATCGCCTTCGAGAGAGTATTTATTTTGTCGATAAAAGAATTCCCATTACCAATTTTCCTAAAGATCCGGTGATTGTATTGGACTCCGTAAATCCCCAGAACAATGTTGCAGCAAACTGGACAACTCAAGATCGAGACAATTTTGCAAACAAGATTCAAAATATGTGTGATGTTTTAAATGATGCACTTAATGAGGCGACCGCTGGCGATATTGATTCAGCTGTTGAGATCCTAGATTTGGTTTTCCCTAATTTTTCTACATGGTCGTTGGAGTAAATATGAGTAGTCTTACGAGATCAGAATCAAGAACCGACAATGCAGCTCGAGTGGCGAGAAAGATTTTGGGTGACCTTCAATCTTTAGTTCGTCTTTACGATTGTAGCAGCGAAACTGAAATTCAAAATTACGCACATGACATCCAATTAGGTCTTGAGCACTCATGTATTTCGAGTTTTAAATTTTACATTTCATCCAAAGTGAATGGTTATCTGCTTGAAGCATATGAATACATTATCAATGAAAACGGTGAAATCGAAAATGCGAACGCGACCAGTGGTCGTCATAGTTACAATGAAAAGCTTCTCAACAGCAAACTGGACATAAATATTTCCTTAAAAAACAGAGACAAGTGGGAAGAACTCAAAAAGTCAGGAAAGACAAAAATATCTTGGGTCCCCGGAGATGGTAAAGATTTAAGTGGTATGGTTAGTCAAAGTGACGGAGCCTATAAATCTGGTGCGCTTGGCGTATCAAGAACAGCATATCGGAGTATTCAATGACAGGAAAATTCGATCCTAAAGCTATTTTTTCTACCCCGATTGTGGCCAAATCAGGAGAGCTTGATTCGCGCTTAAAACGTGTAGTGGGTGTGGACGATCTGATTACCAATCTGACGGAAGATCTAAATTTTATATTTCAACCAAATTTGGCTTCTAAATGGAGTGATGCAATTTATAAAAAGCAAATTCCATTAGTTCAAATTCTTGAAGATTTTATTCCGTTGATTATTTTTGAAGGTGATGTTGGAACTGGCAAAACCGAGGTTGCAGAAACAATCGGAAGCAGCGTTGCATTCAAGCACAAATACGAAGTGCAGACCTTAAAGATGAGTACGCAAGTTCGTGGAAGTGGATTTGTGGGTGAAATGACTACATTACTATCTCAAGCTTTTGATCATGTTAAGTCTATGGCGCAAAAAGCGGGAGTACCCACATTGTTAATTATTGATGAAGCCGATAGCTTATTAACTTCAAGAGCAGCATCGGGCCAGCATCACGAGGATAAGGCTGGTGTTAACACAATTATTCAACACTTAGATTCAATGAAAAAATCGAAGCTTCCAATTGCGGTTATTGCAATTTCAAATAGAAGCGGAGCTCTAGATCCGGCTTTAAAAAGGAGATCTACGGCGATTTTTACTTTTGAGCGACCTACCGAAACTCAAAGGAAAGAACTGTTTAAAAGATTTTTAGATGGGATGGATTTTAATGACAAAGATTTTTCAGCTCTCGCTAAGGCTAGTTCTGAAAAGAAAATAGCTGGTAAAGGTGAGCTGTCTCGATTCTCATATGCAGATTTGACACTAAGATTTCTGCTGCCCGAGTTGAGACATGCAGTTGGCGCTAACAAGAAGATCACAATTGAATCCCTGGCTAACAGACTGAACAATTTAGATCCAAGCCCTTCTCTTTTTGAATAGGAAATAATTTTGGCTAAAAAGAAAGTAAAATCATCTGCGCCTAAAAAGAAGAAGCGACCACAGATTCCAAGATCCGTACAGTTAAAACTGTGGGTATTGTCGGCGGGACGTTGTCAGTTCCGTGGGTGTAATAAACCTTTATGGAAAGATGGGTTAACGTTACAAGAGGCGAATTATTCAAATATTGGACACATCGTCTCATGGACGGAAACAGGACCTCGCGGCGATAGTCGTAAATCATCAAAATTGGCAACTGACTTCAAGAATTTAATGCTGGTTTGTTCTGCACATAACAAAACTATCGACGATAAAAAGTTAGTAGATAAGTATCCAGTTAAGCTTTTGACGGAATTTAAAAAAGAACACGAAGACCGCATTAGAACACTATGCAATATTCGTGAATCTGATAAATCCCATGTCCTAATTTTAAAGGGAAAAATTGGAAGTCATCAAATCGAGATTGATGAGTCTGATGCGTATCAAGCAATTCTACCTCGGTATCCAGCTGATGAAGCTGGGATTCATATTGATCTCACGTCAATATCTTCTGACTCTACAGAATTCTGGAGTAGTTGTGTCAGCGAAATTAAGCAAATCGTAGATAGACATCTGAATGTTCGTAATGATCGGCAAAAGATAAAACATTTATCAGTTTTTGCATTTGCTCCGATGCCCATTTTATTAAAACTAGGCCAAATATTGGGAGATAAAATATCTGCTGACCTTTTTCAGTATCATCGAACTACCCAGAGTTGGCTATGGCCGCAAAGTGATTCTTCTGCCCCTGGCTTCACCTTAAAGTGTATAAAAAAGGGATCCACAAAAGATGTGCGACTTATACTTTCTTTAAGTGGAAAAATTGGAGCTGAAGAGACTCTACCTTTGGTCCCAGGTGACAGTTCTGTTTATGAAATAACGATACCGTCTCCTAATCCGTTATTTCTTCAAAGCAAAAATCACATTGCTAACTTTAAAGAAATCTATTGGAAGGCCATTTCAGAAATTCAGTCAGAGCATGGAGCGGATAGTGTCATCCATTTGTTTCCGGCTATCCCTCTCACTATCGCAATTGAATGTGGTCGCTCAATATTGCCTAAAGTTCATCCTAAAATTAAAATTTATGATAAGGATGTAAAGCATGGCGGTTTTAGGTATATTTTCGATTTAGTTGATTAAATTACTTCTTTAGTTCTGGTCTGAAGAAATAAAACTGATCAGCCTTATCATCGGCACGTCTTAGGCTAATTACTCTGTATTTCATCTGCTCGAATGAGTGACGAAATGTAGTAACCAAGACATGAACTTTTCCATCAATTAAACCTAAAATTTCATCTCTAAAAGGATCCAGATTGCCCTCATTAAGAGGAATGCCTTTTTTTATAAACTCATCGACATCAATATCTTCTTGTTCTAAAGAAATAATTTTAGGATTGGCTGGATCTGATAAAATTTCAATGGCTCTATTGAACGATATACCATGTTTGCTAATATTAATTTGGTTCTTCTTTTCATCCCATTCTAAAAAATCAAATGTTTCTAGATTTATGTGAGCGGTACAGGCGTTCGTGTTCTCAGTAATGGTTTTCCATTCTGAATAATTATTATCTTTAACCTCTTTTAGACAAAGTGTAGTCAAACCATATTTAGTCATATCTTTGTATGAGACACAATTACCACATTTTTTCATTGATTATCGTCGACACCATTTTGAAATCCATTTTTTGCAATTAGGCCGATCTAGAGTTTCAGAACTATATGGATTCTTGCTCTGCATGGTCCTGTGAATTTCAAGTGCTTGTTGTAGGGTGTGCCCACCAAGTGCAAACATTCGGATTAAGTGAAGCTCAAGTTCTTCAGTAACAGTTATTCCACCAGCTTGAGCTAAAGAACGTAATGGCAATTCAGCACGAAATGGATTTGGAACATCGACATCACTCAGAAATTTTAATATTGGCTCGTGCTGAGGTGTTGCTACTTTTGATCCCGAGCGGTTTCCGCTGATTTTGTTCCAATCAGGCAATCGGCCATATTGAAGTCTGTACGCTTCAATTAACAATCCCTCGTTTGTCTTGATATTTTTGACGCCAGTGTCACCAAGTTCAGGAAGGAGCATGCCCAAAGCACTAAGCCCCGCCTGTTCAAAGCAAGATTGCAATAGTACTGAATAGCCAAGTATTGAACTTGTTTTAAAATATTCATCAATTTGTGTCTTTTTACACCCCATAGGATTACATTGGATAATTCCGACGTGTTCTCGAAAACGTTTTGGGATGTCTTGAGCTAAACCAATATAAAGAATCTGCGTATTAGATGGATTCCAAAAACAATAAATTCCCGTAGATGCCCATCCCCAATTATCATTTGGAGAGCAGATTTCATCTAAAGCATTTGCAATCAGTTCACGCTCATCAATTAAAAATTTATCGGAGACTATCGTTGCAAGCATATTTTATAAGTCCTCTTGATTCTCATGACATAAAATGAATACTTTTTTGACGGGCATATACAAAATTAAACTATAATAGTTTATCAATTTCAAATGTCCACAGGACCACTTTTTAGTCAAATTTTCTACACAAATAGTCTCAATTTTTTAAACACATTTCTGCAGTTTAAAAATTACTTGTAAAAAAAACGTCTATCCACAAACTGGACTCTGTAAAAAATTGGTAGCGCGCTTCCTTGACATAGGGGCGAGTCAGTAAAACAAACTTCGCTATGCTGCTAGAAAATCGACAGATTTTAGTTTCAAGGGTCAGACACCTGTCTGGGTTTTGGTAGCTTGGTAGCAAATAATTTGAAATCGATTTTTTGTGATGAATTTTTCAATTGGTCTGTTAGCTAGTTGGTAGCGCGCGTCCTTGACATGGAAGAGGTCACTGGTTCAAGTCCAGTTATTCGCACCATTTCCGACAGTACTCGAACCCACACGCTGGGTCGTGCTGAATGGAAGAACCTTTCCTTCTTTTTCATTTAAATCTTGAGTTTGGTTTTCGGGTGATGGGGTTCCGTCAGTTCCGGTGGCCTTGTATTGTTCTTTGGTTGGAGCAAACATGCCGATTTTTATTTTCATCGGGTGAATCTCGATGAACTTCACTAGGTTCGTGAAGATCGGCCGTTGTTTTTATTTTTTCTTTCGCTAGCTTCGGTGAGTTTTTGGTTCAGTTGTTTGATTTGCTCGTAGAAAGGGTCCGCTGGGACTTCTGCCGGGAGTTCAGCAACCCTTTGAACCAAGTTGTTAGTCTTTTTGGATATGCTTTGAATCTCTTGATC
>NCGL01000114.1 GCA_002256935.1 Bdellovibrio sp. 28-41-41 | reverse complement strand
ATCGTTCAGATGGCCAGCAAATCGGACTATGAAATTTTCTGCGAATACGATTTGAAAAATCGCCAGATATTTACTTATCCTCCGTATGGCAAAATGATTTCGTTTCGTATTCAGTCTAGAGATTTAGATAAATCACAAAAAACAGCCAGAATGCTGTCTGAGCGTTGTTTTAACTTAAAAGAGAAATCGGAATCTTTTGAACAGATCCAAGTTTTGGGACCGACGGAATCCCCTATCGCTAAAATCCGCAATGAGTACCGCTTTCAGGTGATTTTAAAGGCAGATACAGCCGCCGTTTTACATCGATTTACTAAAATTGTTTTACAAAATGAAAAGTGGATTCCAACAGCCGTTAAACTCTACGCCGATGTTGATCCGATGAATTTACTCTGATTGATTCCTCATGTGGTCAGCTAGTCTTGATAGGGCCGACATAAACATAGAATTAAATTCGGGAGGAGTCTGACATATTTCAAGTGCACGCGTCATACAAAACAACCATTGATCACGCTCGGCTGTTCCAATGGAAAAAGGCAAATGGCGAGCTCGCAAACGGGGATGACCATATTTCTGTATAAACAAATCCGGTCCACCCAACCAGCCAGATAAAAATTCAAAAAGTTTTTGATTAGCGCGAGGCAAATCGGGATGAATTTTTAGAATACCCTCTGCTTCAGGGGCTTCCGACATAACTTTATAAAAAGCATCGACTATTTTTTTTAACTCAGCTTCGCCGCCAAGGGCTTGATACAGTGTGACTTCCAAAACAACCATCCTAAAAAATAAAAGGGCCCAACATTAAAATGTGGACCCTTGAATATAACGGAAGTTTTAATTCTTCAATAGAATTAACGGCAAACGTTTCTAACATCGATAAATTGCTTGATCGACTGGAAACGAGACGTATCCGCTTTATCGTTTACAAAACGACCACCGTTGCCTTTAATTTTCATTACGATACCCGAGCGATCGATTGAAAATAAGCCGTATGAATTAAATGATTTTCCAGATTGGTTAAAGCAAGAGTTAATTTGGTAATCCACAACACCTTTATCTTGGTAAACCAATTGAGTCGCATCCCAGGCTTTTAAAACGCCAGATTTGCTTAATGCTGCATTTACAATCGTCGTGTTACGATTAGGAACTACGCTAAATTCTTTCACATCATCCATTAATACTGATTTTTTAACTTTTACACATTGGCCAGCAAAATCGCCATCTACATTGTTAACCGCGATCAATTGTTTACCGCCGTTACCAGATTTTGTGTAATACACGACAGCTCTGTCTGTTGGATGAATAGAGATTTTCAAATCAATTACGTTTTGATCAATAGTGCATTTCAATTTGTTATCATCAGTGATTCGGATCAATTGTCCTGCAGACGTTAAAAGATACTGTTTAGCGCCGCGATCATTAGATCGAGCTTGTTTACATTCTTTGTAAGATTTGCCGTCTCGAGGACAGTTTTTAATATCATCCGCAGACGCCGCTGCAGCAAAAGCAGAAACTAATAGTGTTGAAAGAACGAACATGATTTTACGTGTGGTCATTTTGATCCCCCTTAATGGTTCGCGCACTAGTAAAGCGAAATCCGGGCCAGGTGGAAACGAATACAATCGAGGATGACTGGTGACAAAAAGGGACGTTTTATAAAAATAGCCCAACTTCTTAGGTTGGGCTATTTTAAAAACGATTTCTATTTTAAATTAACAGAAATTACTAGTGAGAAACTGCGCAAAAGTAATCAGCAGCAAAAGGCATTTGTTGCTGGAACTGGTCGTTAATCATGATTTTGCAATTATTTTTGTTTGACCATTCATAACGAACAGAAGCATCTTTGTTCCCGTTTAAGATAGCGCAAAATGAATCATCAACGTTTTTATTTGAATAGTTACCGTTGATCATCAATTTACAATTGCTTTTACCAGAAAGCTCATAAGAGTATGGATTAGCTGGCTTTTGAGCTACTTGCTGAGGAGCACACCAGTTTAACTTCACAACGATATATTGAGTTGTGTATAAACCATTATCGAACTGAGCTTTTAAACGGCAGTCTGAACTTAAGGATTCTCTCATTTTTTGGCTTAAAGTATAGCTAGTACCTTTAACATCGTATTCTTTGATAAGTTTGTTTGATGAAGCATCAACAAAACGTAAGTTAGGGCAACGAGAAGCACTGAATCCATCAGTGAATTTCAAAGCTAAATCTCCGTTTTCTGCATATCTAAGCTCAACGCGACCGCCGCAACCAGTAAGGTTTGCAGAGTCTAAGTATTGGCTATCAGCAAATGCATTGATTGCTAATAAAGAAAGTAAAGAAACTAATAGTGTTTTCATTTTGATCTCCTAAAAAGGGTTTGTTTGTTTTAGTTCGATTGCGTATTGTGCGAAACGCAAACCATGAAAAATCTGCCTGTAAACGGAAATAGGCGTACTTAGATGTATTACAATGAGACACAAGACTAATAATGGGCGGCACAAGATGGACAGGAACTTCGTAAAATGAAAAAGGCCCCTCATTTGAGAAGCCTTCTTCTATAACTATTTAATATAATATAGCTAGCTTACAATTATCTACGGCAAAGATATTCCTGGCTTTTTGGAGTGTTGTTGCCAGAGTAAACACCATTGATCATGATTTTGCAATTTCCTTTGTTTGACCATTCATAAGTCTTACGACCAGATGGGTATGTAGGGTAAGACGGTTGGCTGTGAGATGCCCAGCAAGCCCACCATTTTAATACTACTTGTTTGCTTTCAACCACATAACCTGAACGTGTCGTTAATTGAAATTCAACTGCGCAATCTTTTCCTAATTCTTTTTCCATTTTGTTACTTAGAGTGTATGAAGTCCCTTCGAACTCATAACCTTTGATCACGCGACCGCTAGAAACGTCCACGAAACGAATTTTTGAACAGTAATCTCTATTAACGTTGCCACTGAACTTAAGAGCTAAATCACCGTTGGCAGC
The DNA here is from genome assembly GCA_002256935.1 of Bdellovibrio sp. 28-41-41. Taxonomy (GTDB): domain Bacteria; phylum Bdellovibrionota; class Bdellovibrionia; order Bdellovibrionales; family Bdellovibrionaceae; genus UBA2316. The sequence continues at coordinate 4,021 of NCGL01000114.1, read as the reverse complement.
TTGTCTTAATTGAACACGACCGCCACATTGTGAAAGGCGTTTGCTGTCTAGATAGTCGCTATCTGCCATTGCGTTGAATGCAATTAATGATAAAAGTGATAATAATAACATTTTCATAATATTCTCCTAAAAGGATTGTTTGGTTTAATTAACAATCCAGAAGAATATAGAATTTATAAAAATTAGAAACTGTACTATCTTTGTACAGTAGAATTTATAAAGAAAAGACCCCCGCCGAGGCAGAGGTCTTTTAAACTTAATCTTAATTAAAATCTAGTGTCTTGCTACGCAATAGTAATCAGATACTAATCGACCAGTAAATTGATCATCGATCATCATTTTACAGTTACCTTTTCTTGACCACTCATATTTCAAAGTAGTGCCTTTAGACATACCGTTGATTGGAGCGCACCAAGAATCAGATACGTTGTATCCTGCATATTGGTAATTAATCATAAGCTTACAGTTTCCAGCATTAGAAATCGCGTAAGAATATGGGTTGTAGTCAGCAGCAAAAACGTTTACTGCAACAAGAGTAACAAGTGATAACAAAATAGCTTTCATAAAAACTCCTTAAGAGGTTTGTTTGTGTGTTCCAGAGCGATAATAAATCAAATAAAAAAAAATAGAATTGTACTAATTTTGGTGAGCAATTACTTCAACGTATTCTGAAAAAATTTTAAGCGGTCGCGAGACAAATGGAAATTTTTACATGGAAACACCCAAATTCTATACTCTTCCACGTTTTGAGTAAGCAAAAAATTATTTCCTCAAATTATTTTTTGCTTTTTAACGATGCCCAGACCCCATGAAGCGGTATCCAAGAACTCGACCAGGATAAAAACCTTGATCTTGTTTTTGAATCCCCTCAAAATTATGAAATGGAAAAGTGTCCTCGGTGCCAATTACAAGTAACTGAATTGCATGCTGTCGGTCCTGAATTCGAAGCGCAATTACAAGCGCTTGGAGAAATGGTAACCGGCGCGATTTGCCTAGCGTGCAGTTCTGATTTGCGAAAATTACTTGCGCAAAGCCGTGGCGGCACTCTATTAGCTCAAGAACGTGCTAAAGAATCCTACCGTTTAGATCTTTGGAAAAACCGTGTCGCTTTAATAAAAAAAGCGCGCGGTTTTATGAACGGCAAAAACTATACTGCGGCGGCCGTTACTTATGAGAAATACATTAAAGTTTTAGAAATAGTTTTTACTTTAAAAAAGGGCCAAGCATTAACGCCGAAATTATTTAAAGATTCCGCGCGCACAAGCGAGATCACAGTTGTTGCCTCTGTTTATTGGGATCTATTTCGTATTTACGACACCAATGATAAATACAGCGACCGTCAGCAAATGGCCGGGAAACAGTTAGCCTCGTTTATCCAGTACTCTCCTATTTACCCAGACATAGTTAAAAAAGCCGAAGCTTTTGCCAAGTCGGCAAAGAATCCAGGCATCGTGAAGGCATTTATCAAAGAGGCGACTCAGCAAAGACCTCGCTGTTTTATAGCAACCAGCACTTACGGAGATCCTTTTTGCGAGGAAGTCGTGTATTTACGTCTGTTTCGTGACTATTTCCTGAGCAACAGCCGACTCGGCCGATGGTTCATAGACGTCTATTATCGCGTTTCGCCGCCGGTCGCGGGTATCATTGAGCGCCACCTTTTCCTACAAAAATGCAGTAATTGCCTACTGAATAGCGTGATTAAATGCATTAGACATATTTATTGAGTGACAGGATTTCCGTATCTTCATTACTTTGAAAGGTGAAGAAAGGATTTCTTATATGAGTCAACGTCATTACGATTACATTATTGTCGGCAGCGGTTTACCGGGGTTGTTACTGGCTAGCACCTTGAGCCGCTTTACATCTAATATTGCTTTGCTCGAAGCGAACGAATCTTTTGGTGGCTGCCATAAGCGAATCGACAATGCGATGGGATCATTTGACAATGGTCTTCGCTACTTCCCTGACACGGATTCCTCGCGTTCTGCATTGGAATTTGCAGAAAATGTGATGGGCTTAAAAGTACATGGCGAGCCTCAAGAATCGCCAGTGGTATTTTTTGAAGGTGGCCAGTTTAAGCCGTTTTTGGGTTTTGGCGATGTTCATGTCGATTTCTATGACGAATTAGCCTACTTCCTTTCCGCATCTGAATTACCTTTGAAATATCCTGTGTATGAATGGCCGAAACGCATGATGGAAAATTTCAAGGGCGATTTCTTGCCTCGCTCCATTGTGACTCGTTTCCAAAGCGAAGGGACCCAAGTAAAAAGTGTTCTAATCAACGGAACTAAAACACTTCATGCGGATCAATTTATTTTCTGTGGTTCGTTCAAAGATCTTAGCGTTTTGTTACCGACAGACACGTTATCTTCTCGTGCAAAAAATAAACTAAATAAAACCAATTATTGGACATCTATTTGTTTAGATATTTTGCATTCGGCTCCGTTTGAATCTAGCCACAAATATCACGTGCTGAATGGCACGACTCAAGATGAACTTGGCCCTTGTTTTGGCAAAGTCTATGCTCCCAGTGAATCCACTCAGTTTTCACAATGGATTTCATTCGTTGATGATGAATTATCAGACGATTCTGAAGTCACGGCGCATGCTCTAAAAAAGATGAAAAGACAGATAAAACGCGCCTATCCAACAGCCCTAGATAATCCATTGTCTGAGCGCATTTTTGTTTACTCTAATTATGCCGGCGATGGCGTGTTAAAAGTAAATGAAAACCAAACTATCGCGGGGTTAGACAATCTTTGGATCGCGTCACCAACCATCAATTCAAATAAAAATATGGTCGGTGCTATTAAGCAAGCAGAGCTCATTCTTGCGAGTTTGGGATTTACAGCAGAAAAACAGACTGTTGAGAATTCGGCACACGAGGCTAATTTAATTTGACTCTAAAATAACATTTAGGAATACAATCCTTCCAACAAATGGGGGGATTTATGAAAAATACTTTTCTATTCCTAATTAGCTTACTCTTTGTCTCTACCAGCTTTTCACAAACTACAAACAATAAGCTTCCTGCGCTGAAAATTGATCAAAGCAATATCACAGTGTCTGGCGTTTCGTCTGGCGGCTATTAGCCGAAGCTAAAGCTGGAAACATAGAAAACTTAAGCAATTTGAAAAACTCAAAAGTTTATATTTTCTCGTCTCCAAAAGACACGGTTGTACCTAAATTAAATAGCGATCGTTTATATGAGTTCTATGCGAACTTCATTCCTAAAAACCAAATTTTTTACCAAAGCACTGTTAATGCGGGTCACTCTTGGGTTACGAATAGTTACGGCAATCTAAAAGTCAGTCGCGCCCCCAAAGCTGTTGTAAACGCGCAGCTTTACCAATTTGATCAAACAGAGTTCCAATCTCAAAATTCAGCTCTTCATAATTTTGGTTACATTTATGTTCCAAAAGCCTGCATGGAAAGTCGTCGCAGCAGCACTATGGATGCATGTAAACTTCACGTAGCTCTTCACGGCTGTTTACAGAATCCAAGCATTGTCCAAGATAAATTCGCTGTTAACTCAGGTCTAAACACTTGGGCTGAGGCCAACAACATCGTTATTCTATATCCTCAAGCTAACGTTATGTCAGGCAACCCAAAAGATGGTTTACCGCCTACTTGGTAAATTCTAAGACATTACAAATCTGATCTTAAAAATGCTGGGTCTTGCGAAAGTAGACTCAGTTTTTTTGACTGAGTATTTAGTTCTTTAGCTGAATACCGCGTGATCCAACCTTTACGCTCGCCAATTAAATTTTCAATCATCGGCCTTAAATGTTCTCGTTTATAGGGAACCGAGCCGATTTTATTCAAATACAGCTTCGATAAATCCTGTTTCATTTCTTTCTCACTAAAAACATAGATATCCATATCAAATGTTCGATCTTCATGGGTAAAGAGCATCGGGACTGCGATTTTATCTGTCGGATAGACGACATGCAGGGGCCTAGACAATAAATCGGCTTCGCCCGGTTTATTCAGTTTCATTCGAATCGCTAAAAAAGCGGCG
>NCGL01000113.1 GCA_002256935.1 Bdellovibrio sp. 28-41-41 | reverse complement strand
TTTTTTGATGGCGAACGGGCTCTAAAGAATTTCTCTTACGTTCAAGACAAGTCCTCGAAATATATTCGAGGACTTCTTAGAATTACATAAACAGACGTAACCAGTATGTTAATGCTGGCGTCGAAGCATCACGCGAGATACTAACTAATTTCTTTTTGTATTCGGCAGGGCTGTTTGTATTTGGTAATACGCCACCGAATGTAACATCGGGCCATGCTTGCGGAGTTCCGTAATCATAATTCCATTTGAATGTTTCACGTGGTCCGCCATCAGTTTCTTTGGTTGCCGCAAACTGATTAGGAGCCGGGTACAGTTTCTTAAGATCGTTCACGTAGGGATTGTTTGGATTGAACATCGCCGAGATATTCAAATCAAAGCCAGAATTATCTACGCGATCTTTAAATTCAGTTGGACCATTGCTGTACAATAGTTTTCTACGTTTTTCTAGCGCCGCTAGTGTAATAGCAGGACGAGATGTTAGGAAGGTAGCATCTGCAAAGTATTCTTTTTGGTTACCTTTGTTGGCTAATGCTTCCATATCTTTGTGAGCTTCAATTCTGTAGTTAACAGCATTGCGAATGCTTGCCAGAGATTCAATTAAATACTTACCTGTTTTAGCAGCAGGACGAAGAGTTAAGAATCTTCCTTTTGCATTTTTGTTGCCAACTTTACCCATTGAACTCAGTAGCTCACTTACTTCTTTTGGAGATTGAAGATGAACATCAAATACTGTCGTTACTAAATTTCCAGCTTTAGTTTTCGCATCAACAGTGCTTTTTTTGGCTACTAGTGAACGCGCTGTTAGCGTATTCATGAAGTACTGAAGTGCTTCTAGGTCATAGCTCGCAATGTATAAGCCTAAGCCCATGCGCTCGTACATATTAGCCATTAAGCCTTTTAAGTGGCCCGGCATAAACTTTCTCCAGCGCATAGTTTGAGACGCGGTGTTTTTAACTTCGCTTTCGCCTAACACTAAACCCGCATCAAAGTTGAATAAGGGGACATCATTATTTGCGTGACTAGTTAGAATCGCTTTATAGGCTTCGTTTTGTTTTTTAACGGCAACAGCAACTTTTGTTGCCATGAAGTCTTGAAGTTCACCAGCCGTTTTAAATAGGCCTGTTTGGCCTTCTATATTCTCACCCGGATTTGGCTCAGTTACATACGCAAATAATGCGTCGATATGTGGGGCTCTGCGATCGCTGTTTCTTTTAAAAGCACGAAGATATGAAATAGACGCAATGTAAGCGGCATCTACTGGCTCAACTAAGAATCTCAGTCTCCAAGCCATGCCTTTGAAAAGTCTAACTGGCGTCACAAAATTTTTGTAAATTTGTGCAGCTGTACTCGTTGGATTGGCTTGTGCATAGTCATTGATAGCTTTGATAGCTTTATCGACATCGGCTTTTGTTTTGATGCTGTAGATGAAGGCATTCAATTTAGCCTCATGGTCACCATCGCTATTTGGTGCGCGAGATAAGCTATCAATAGGATTTGTCGGTTGCTCAACGACTGGCACATCACCGGGGTGATTCCCTTTCGCTTGCATGCCGAACACGAAATACGCGCCGACAAATAATACTGACGCACAAATAGCGCCATACCAAAACTTAAACATGGTACCTCCAAATTTATTTTTTCTATTTATAGATAGAGATTTTCAGTTACGAGACATAATGTCAACTGGCCGAATTCCTTTTCTCCACTAGATTTTAGTCTGGGGAACAAAGCCAACAGTTTTCCTCCGCCTTTTTTAAGATTCATCTAATTACGTTTCCGGTTAATACGAAATAGAGATTTAATAAGATAGGTTTCCAAAATATCCCACTAATACAAAAACATAGCTAAAAAATTAGAAGCCTCTGTTTCCCGCGTGTTTTCAAAGTTTCTAGATCGATCCGTCTAGCTTGTAGGTAAATATAAATACATCCCCAGTTTTAAGGGGGGCAATTCGAGAATAGATTTTCTGTGATTGTGTACCGAAAACTAAAGGCTCATAAACACCTTCAGGCAAATTGTAGAGAGCAAATCCGCCGCCTTGAGTGCCCCTATTCGTTGGCTTACCAGAGTAGTCAAAGTAGACAATGTGATTTTTAATTTGATCTAAACCGGGCACATCCACTTCAAAATCTTCATCGACAACAAAGCCGAAGACTAAGTTTGTTCCGGGATACAACGTCAGCTTAGAGTTTGAAAACAAGTAGCTAACCCATTCTTTAGAAACCACAGGAACATATATATAGTCTGAGTTTTCGACATAGGTGTAGTGCGCCGGCAGATATTTATCAGATGGATTTGAATATAAAAAACTCCAGCGGCCTAGATACGGCAGTTGCGCCTCTCCTACGCCTTTTTCGATCGTGATCGTATCCTGTTGGCCTTGCAGTGCTACATCAGAAAACTCAGGCGCTCCTGTAAACGGTTCATACACTTTAATTTCCACAGATTCTGTCTTGATCGTGTTTTTTATTTCTACAAACGAACTCATACCCGGGCTAACAACGGTATTTATGTGGCCAAAATATTTATCCCCGCGCAATGCCATCAACGTAATTAGATCACCGCCCTCAATAATAAAAGCGTAGTAACCGTTTTCTGAAGTCGTTGTAAGTTTAGTATCTGGCAACATCAACGAGTTGAAGTAAATCGGCTCAAGTTCATTCTCGTTTTCTACTTTTAAGCTAACTCCAGAAACCGGCTGACCATCAAACGTAACTTTCCCCATTACAATCGACAGATTTGGATCGTTAAAGTTCTGCTGTTTTAAATCAGAAACCATCTGTTTTAATGCCGCACCCATTTTTTCGGGAATCAGTTCCATTGAAAAATTTTCTCCCGCTAAAATAATCTGCTGAGCCGCAAAGTGACCTTTGGTTTCCGTAACTAAATTCGTCGGCGAGTTTTTAACTATATTATCAAATTTAATCAGTCCGTTTTTACCCACAGGTTTTTCCATCTGGCCTTGAAAGATAGATGCTTTGGCGGGTTGAGACAGAGCGTTCTTATTATTGATATTGTATGAACTGACCGCGCGTCCATTCACATCCGATTTTACAACCAATGTGATTTTCGGCCCTTGATGCGTTCCTTTTTGCTTAGTTAAGGAATCAGACACGCGAACAACGCCTTCGCCTTTAATTTTTCCGTACTTATCAATCATGCGACCTAACAAGAAACCTTTGAAGTCGTTTGGAAAAATTTCGTACGTAGAATCGTGCAGATTGATCGAGCCCTTTTCGCGAAACACCCCTTCTTCATAACGGCGAATTTCAATGCGATCTTCATTTGAATACAAAAGGCCTTTCTGAATTTCAAAAATACCTACAATGCGATTGGCAGAGGGTCCTTCATCAAACGTAGCTGATGCGCTTGCGTAGCCAGATTTCTCTACCACTACTTCTTCTGCAGTCGGTTTTCTTTGTGGCGCAAAATTTTTAGAACTCCCAATAGGCGTAGATACTGGGCCGAACGTTACAAACGAATCTTTTGCTTTTTTCACGGCCGCGGCGACTTTAACAGCGCCCATGTTTGGATTTCCATTACCAGAACCTTGAGTCCAATTTGCCGAGAACGCGCCCTCTTGAACTTTTTTTCTAAAATAGGGCTTAAATTCCGCAACCCAATTTTTTTGATCCAAAAAAGGAGATGCGACTTGAGTCGCGCCACTTTGTATATCTTCAAGGTTAGTGTGACGAATATAATTTTCATTCACGGCTTGAGTATCAAAAACTTCGACATCTTTTTTAATGATGATGGGATTTAACAGCATTCTCTTTGCCAGAGGATGAAAGTGGTTAAGCACTTCGCTTTCTTCTTGAATATCCGTCGATAGCTGGATAACCCGCAGGGGCTGCTTGTTCAGCTCTACACTTGCACTTCGTTTGATATTCACAGCATCGTAGGCGACATAAGAGGGATGACTTTTATTAACGGTGATGGAAACTTTTTTACTCAAAAAGATATTCACGTGGTTATCCATTTTTGATGGATAACCAAAAACAAAAACAAACGCAGTAATTTGCAAAACAATACGAAGTATCTTCATCACTTCTTATAGAATGTTAAAATGCGTTGAAATCGTCAATGATATTGCGGTTTTCGAGACTTTTGAGGAGTTCTTTTTTAATTTCGACGGCGAGCTGATTGGAAAGGGCTTCATCATGTTCGTCTAAAGTCTCGTACACGCCAGGTCCAGATTGAACTTGAACAATCGCAGTCACAAGAATTTCATATGGGCGACGTTCGCCTAGGATTTTGATATGAGCATAGCGTCGTTCTTTCGCTTTCTTCACTGATTCCAATATACGACCTTTTTTATCCATGTAGTTTGTTAGAAACTCTCGTCCATTTTGAGAAATGCTTCGAGGCTCTCCGTATAATTTCACCAAAGCTTTACGCGATTCAGTAAGACTTATGTCTGATTCATGTATATAGGTGCCAGGTCCTGCGCAGCCCATAATAAACGAAACTAGAAACGAAACTGATATGCTGTGAAATAAAAATTTATACATTCTTAATTATTTAAGAACGGTTACGTAAGTTGATCAATATATATTTTGCCCTGGAAAAGAAACTCGAAGTCAGTCCGGATATTACCGATATCCAAAGTCTTTAAGTCCTCTTTGAGGATAGGGTGAATATAGGCCGGTGCAATTTCGGCACAACAATGTAACACAAGTGGATCGAAATGTAGCAGGGGAGATGGCAGAGGAAGCTCGGGAGTCCATTGTATTTCATTATTGTACACAAGTAGTTCCACTTTGAAATCAGATCCTTGCAGCGCAGTTTTTGCCGCGAGCAAGTTTTCCACGTTCAACGCAGTCTCGGTCGTAATGGCAAACGACATCTCTTCATCAAGCCTAGTCGTTGCCTCTTCGCTTGTTTTTTTATAAACGGACGAAATATTTTTAATTCTAAATAATTTATGAAAATCGCCAAGAATACGAATAATACGTTCTTCTTTAGTACTTACTTTAAAGTGAAAGGAGAATAGACAGACATTCATCACTCTATTCTAGAATATATCTTTCATAGAATAAAGGCCAGGTCCCTTATTTAATATAGATAATCCAGCTTTAAGTGCGCCCTCAGCAAAAACTTTTCGATTCAATGCCTGGTGTTCGATCGTGATGACCTCTTGATCGGACATGGCCCAAATACGATGAACGCCAAAAATACCTCCACCACGAATACTTAAAGTCGGTGGAACTTTTTTACCGACAGCTGATTCTAAATTTTCCTGCATTGTTTTAGCAGTGCCGCTTGGAGCATCTTTTTTATGTTTGTGATGAAGCTCTTCAATCTGGAAATCAAAATCTTTGATGTCTTTAAACTGACTTAAAATTTTATTTACGAATGCCACACCAACACTCATGTTAGATGACCACAAGATCGGTGCGTGTGCAGAGGCTTCTTTTAATAGTTCCTTCTGTGCAGCAGAAATTCCGGTTGTTCCGGATACGATTGGTTTTTTAAATTTCGCCATGGCTTTAATCGCTTGATCGAATGCTTCTGGCAAAGAGAAATCAATCCACAAATCAACTTCTTCTGCCCTCTTATCGCTCCAACTATTGGCCGCGTGTTCAAAGCCTTCCGGCTTTTTAGAATTGTACATTCCAAGAAATGGAGTGAATCCCGCTTCGCTAATAACTTGGCGAAGCTCTTTTCCCATTTTACCCGAAGCGCCAACAACGCCGACTTTTAGTTGCTTCATACTAAACCTAAGATTTTCATTTCGGCTTTTAATTTCTCACTGCCTTCTGGAGACATCTCAACCAGTGGCAGTCGTAATTCAGCCGATTCGATAATTCCCATAAACTGCATCGCACGTTTAACGGGAATTGGATTGGCTTCGATAAATAGTAAATCAATCAATGTTTTGTATTTCTTCTGCAAAACTTCAGCTTCGGCGTGCTGACCTTTTCTGGCAAAGTTTGTGATATTCACAAAGGCTTCTGGGATTACGTGCGTCGCTACAGAAATTACGCCGTGACCTTTATTTTTCAAAAAATCTGCGTACGTGCCATCGTCACCAGACAGCATCACAAAATCTTTATGTGTTTTTTCGATGATTTTTGTCTCAATTTCCATATTACCAGTGGCTTCTTTGATACCAATTACATTTTTAAATTCAGCTAATCTAGATACAGTTTCTGGCTCCAGGCTTGTGATCGTTCTACCGGGTACATTGTATAGAATAACTGGGATCTTTGAAGCTTCGGCTACTGTTTTAAAATGCATGTACAAACCTTGCTGAGGAGGTTTGTTGTAATACGGCACGACTACCAACGCGGCATCAGCACCCATTTCACCTGCTTGACGAGTAGTCTCAACCGTTTTTTCAGTTGAGTTAGATCCCGTGCCCAAAATCAAAGGAACGGAATCCTTGGTCCAAGATTTAATTTTCTTAAATAGTTCAGCTACGTCTTCATCTTTAAGGTTTGGGGATTCAGCTGTAGTTCCATTCACAACAAAACCTTCGATCTTGCCGGCTAATTGCTGCTTAACTAACTTTTCCAAACTCACATAGTCGATTTTTTGATTTTTAAACGGCGTAATCAATGCTGTAAAAACACCTTTAAATTGTGACGACATAACTCTCTCCTTATATATTTACAATCACTTGACCAATATCAACGGCTTCGCCAATCAGAACGGGTGAGTCTTGATTTAAATCCACTTTCAATGTTCCGCCGGGCATCGCAATCGTAACAAGTTTTTTATTTTCTTTGTGTTTAATGTACAAAGCCGTGGCCGTCGCACCCGTGCCGCAGGCTTGGGTAAAATTATCTACTCCGCGCTCAAACGAAATCGCTTTTGTGATTCCATCTTTTTGAGCTTGAACCAAAGTAACGTTCGTTCCTTTTTCGAAATGCTTATGCTTTCTCAAAAACAACCAAGTCGCTTTCAATTTTAAAGCCTCATCCCAGTTGCTTACGGAAATAATCAAATGGGGAACACCCGTATCCGCAAAGTAAGCCGATGTTGAGGCAACTTTC
>NCGL01000026.1 GCA_002256935.1 Bdellovibrio sp. 28-41-41 | reverse complement strand
CGGGGCTTCGTTAAAAATAATTTCAAAATTCTCATTTTGCATAGGACCTTCTTTCGCTAGAAAGAACTATAGCACGACTTTTTCTACGAGCGAGGTTTCACTGTGGGACATTACATTTGGAAAAATATTTTAGAATTTAACTTTATCACAAAACGCTTTGCTGTAGCCGGTTTCATAGCCTTAGTCGCATATTAAAATCCCATCCTAAAGCCTCAAAAAAGTGAACTCAAAAAACTCGTCAATATAAAATAATTTTTGCCAAACAGAGTCGAGGAAGTTTAATAAAAAGTCAGAAAGGCTAATACTTTCAATCCACTCGCCGAGAATGTAACTAATCATTAAAACGAATTTTAGGTCATCTGACCTGAGCATTCCTAACCGGACCAATGCGAAAAAACCGCGAGGCTTCCCTACCAGCCGTTCTATCAGAATATTTTCGAACCGGAAATGGCAAATCTAGCGAGACCGGCTAATCGAACTTTGAAATTCAACATCTGGGTTTTCACGTTCTGCCCATTTTAAATCCCATTCTTGATTCAGTAAAATCACCGGTTGCTCGTTCATATCGCGGTAGATTTGTATTCCACCCTTTAACTCAGCGATCGGTAACCCAGTTGCTTTATCTTTAGGCCACCGGGCCACTGAAAATGGCAAACGATTCTGTTTTACATCTAGATTGTATTCATCGGCCAAGCGATGCGCTAGAACCTCGAACTGAAGCTCCCCAACCGCGCCAATAATGGGATCTTGCATGCCTACCAAAGGATCGATAAATAATTGAATCGCGCCTTCTTCGGCTAAATGTTTTAGAGCTTCCTGCATTTTAGTACGCTTTAGAGCGTCCCTGACTGAAAGTTTTGTAAATAATTCTGGTGCGAATTTTGGGATATCTTCAAATATCACTCTTCCTTTAGCAGCAATGCAATCGCCGATAGAAAAATTGCCGGTGTCATTCACGCCGACGATGTCACCCGCGTAGGCCACATCAACCGTTTCACGATCTGCAGCTACGAATTGATTCGAATACGCTAGGCGAAGTTCTTTTTGAAGGCGCATGTGCTGCACTTTCATTCCCCGTTCAAATTTTCCAGAACAAATTCGAACAAAGGCCACGCGATCGCGATGGCGACGATCCATGTTGGCTTGGATTTTAAATACAAAGCCAGAAAAATTATCTTCGAGAGGGTTCATCTCTGAGCCTTCTCTTAATTTACGCGGCTGAACGCCGGGCGCATATTTACAGAAGAAATCCAGGAATGTGTCGACACCGAAGTTCTGTTTGGCCGAACCGAACGTGACTGGAGAAATCTCTCCGTTTAGAAAGGCTTGCACGTCAAATGGTGGCAATGCCGACTCGATCAGTTCCAATTCTTCTCGCACCTGCTGAGCGGTTTCGCGATCTAGGAATTCATCTAGTTTTGGATCATCGATACCTGTGAATGGATATTTAACGACCTCATCACCTTCGCGGCGCTGATCGTAGAACATCAATTCCTTGCTGACTCGGTTGTAAATACCTTTGAAGCGCTGACCAATACCTAGAGGCCATGTCACTGGATAGCACTGCATCCCTAACGTTTTTTCAATTTCATCGATCAACGTTAATGGATCCTTACCCTCACGATCGAGTTTATTTACAAATGTGAAAATTGGAATCTGGCGGTAGCGGCAAACTTCGTAAAGTTTCTTGGTTCGCTCCTCGACACCCTTAGCAACGTCGATTAACATGGCTGCGGAATCAACGGCCATTAGAACTCGGTAGGTATCTTCCGAGAAATCTTTATGGCCGGGAGTATCTAAGAGGTTAATACGTAATGAATTGTAATCAAAGGTCATTACAGATGAAGTGATCGAGATCCCTTTTTGGCGCTCGAGTTCCATCCAGTCAGAAGTTACAGCTTTTGTGCCGGATTTGCCTTTTACTTCCCCAGTTTCGTGAATCACGCCCCCGTGATAAAGCAATTTTTCCGTCAACGTCGTTTTACCGGCATCGGGATGGGAAATAATCGCAAAAGTACGACGTCTTAGTATTTCTTTCTGGGAAGTGGCATCTATAAGCATGAAAAAACCGTACCTGAAATTTTTCTCATTGTCATTTGGTTCGAGTTATTTTATTTAGTGAGCATCGTCTTTAAGGTGGGTTTGGAGCCCAATTTAGTTAAGGAGTTCTATGAACCAGTCCGCGCCGTCACATTTTATTTCTACATTCTATCACTTTTTTCCACTTTCAAACTTAGAAACCGTGAAAACCGAGCTGAAAAATATTGCTGAAAAGCACACTACTCTTGGTTTGATCGTTATTGGACCGGAAGGCTTTAACTCAACTGTGAGCGCGGAATCAGCAGAAAACTTGGCGGCGTTTAAGGCCTCTCTACAAACACACTATAATATTACAATTAACAATTTCAAAGATTCGTTCTCTGATGTAGCACCATTTCGACGATTTAGCGTAAAAGTCCGCGACGAAATCGTGACGGCAGGAATTCCGGGTCGTTCACCAGAACCCGGGATCAATCATCATTTGTCCCCTGAGCAATGGGATCATGTTTTGAAGAGGCGCGATCAATCCTAATATCGAAAAATTTACTGAATTCCCCGCGTTCTTTGAATCTCAGCAAATTCCAAAGGATAAAAAAATCCTTATATTCTGCACCGGCGGCATCCGCTGCGAAAAAGGAATTTTGGAACTTCAAGATAAGGGATACAAAAACGTATTTCAGCTTGATGGCGGCATTCTAAAATATATGGAAGAAAAACCACGAGAAGAATTCAAAGGTGAATGTTTTGTTTTCGACAACCGCGTGGCGGTCGATGCGGACTTGAAACCAAGCACAACCTACAAACTGTGCCCGCACTGCGGCCAACCGGGAAATATCAAAATAGAATGTAAACGCTGTGATGAGCCGGCTTTGCTATGTGAAGCGTGCTTAGAACTTGAGTGGAAAAAAGACACGTGCTCGAAAAATTGCTCGTATCAGTACGAACTTCATCCGGACCGCAAAGGGAAGCACCAGGTATTACATTACGAAGCGACACGATTGAGAAAATAAACGCAAGGCGCAATCACAGTGGTTGCGCAGTGCCCAATCGTAATCAGAATCGCACCTACATTTATCAAACAGCCAATAAAAAAACCGATACTTTCACCGGGTTTTTTGAGTAAACAAAATTTCAAATTTTTAGGAGGTCCATCTTTGAACCGAACCTCCGGACATTGAATCAAAATATATTTACAAAATAATTTCCATCATTAGATAGATAACAGCGGTTAAGCCGAAACCGCTGCCGATGACTCCGCTTACCGTTGTCATTGGGCCTAGTTTGCCTTTCATTCCGTTGAATTGCAGAGCGCCCCATACAACGAACATGGCGATCCAGTAGGTAGTTACGTTGTTTAGATCCATTGCGATTGGTAAGTGAGAGGCTCCAACCATAAAGAACAACATTGGGATCGAGAACATTGTGTTTGTTCTTGAACCAAGCAATGCGCGTGCACCAGCCGCGGCAGCAGCTGGATTAGCCGGTTTTCCATCGGCTACGTTTTTTGCATTTTCGATTACGATTTTCTGAGCCGGCCAGATTAAAAACCATACGTTGAACCACATTGTAATGCCAAGCAAAGAGCCGGTTAAAATTTTAACACCCCAGTCACCTTGTAAACTGAATCCAGTGTATTTAGCCGTATGAAGCATCGCTAAGCCAGTTACAAATGTCCACATAGCACCCCAACGGAACCACCATAAAGCAATCGGCAATAGTTTTTGTTGAACTTGCGATTTTGCGGGAGCGTCGGTCTGAGCCATGAACGCGCCTTGCGTGAAGTTAAAATAATACAAATGACCAATCCAAAGGATCCCAAAAAAAATGTGTAACCACTTTAGAAAGAAATGAATTCCTACCACGTTAAACAATGCTAATTCCATAGACAGTTTCTCCTTGTAATTAATCCTTACACCTAAGTAGTAACTCGAGTTTACGAAAGTTTCAAATTGAATATTACCTGGGGCACTTGGCCCCACATTTATATCGGCTGGAACTACATCCTCAGAACTATTTCTTGAGAACTATTTTTCCATGACTTCGAGCCGGAAAGTTGACGAATAAGCAGTCATTTCTGGAGCGTACATCGACTGAATCGTCGCCGAATTGAACTTATAAATCCCAGCGGTCGTCGCTTTGAACCTATGTTTCATCATGTACTCGCCCTTTGGAACGTTATCAAAGAAGAAATTCATCAATGAATCTCGTGGTTCTTCATA
The DNA here is from genome assembly GCA_002256935.1 of Bdellovibrio sp. 28-41-41. Taxonomy (GTDB): domain Bacteria; phylum Bdellovibrionota; class Bdellovibrionia; order Bdellovibrionales; family Bdellovibrionaceae; genus UBA2316. The sequence goes on along the minus strand of NCGL01000026.1, from coordinate 35,718 downwards.
TCGACTGATCATGTTCCATTGGTATCCACTCAGTAACGAATTGCTTTCAAAACCAGCACCTCGCGGATCTTTCAAATGGACATATTCCAATTGCGACTTTGATTTTATCGTCAGCAACACTTCAATTTCATCACCGACTGTGACTTTGTCGCCCACTTTAAGCTGTGTTAATTTATCGCCCGGTTTAATCAAATAAAATTCACGTTTTAAATCCATAACCGACGAACCCGACGCATCTGTCATTTCATCTGAACTATAAATCCAAGTTAACCCTGCGAAAACCGGCAATGCACCCGTTTTAGTGATTTTAACTTCACCATCATTTGGCTTGAAGTTTTCGGTTTTCAAAATACGCAGCGGTTCTTTCTGATCAATATCTAGAGGATCCAATTTCAGTGTTTCTTTTTTCGATCCCCAATCAATAGCCAGTTGTGTGGTGTCTTTGAAGTTCGTCCGCGCCTTTAAGTAATGCATCAACGAGAAGATAGCTTTAGACGTCGCTTTCGTTGATTTCCACTCGTTACCTTTACGGTTAAACAATAACCACTGCGCGATACTATCAATACGATCGTCAGTTGGCTTCAATTGAATCAGAGTCTGCAAAAAGAACGCGTGTTTTTCAACGGTGTCGTTGTACCACAGCCATGAACGTTCTTCCGGAGCCCATGAATAGCCCGTCAATTCATCTTTTTTACCGCCATCCATCGCCCGTTTTAAACTCGTATCTGATTTTTTAGTGTTACCGATACGTTTATAGATATGCGCCATATACGCGTGACCCAAAGGCGTGATTAACGTGTCATGTTTTTCAATAAACGGCACCCAAACATCAGCAACTTTTTTATTGTAGGATAACTTGTTTAGTTTTGAGTCGAATGAAGTGAATACATACATTCCATAGATCAAAAACTGCAATTCACCTATTTGTGCTTTTAAATATTTTGGAAGTTCTCCGTACACATAATTAAGCGCTTTTTCGAAAAGATCTTTTGGGAAGTCAACTCCATACATAGCCGCTTCGCTTAATCCTTCAAGTACAACCAAAGTGATGTAAAGGTCTTCACGTCCGCCCGAGAACCACGAAAAACCACCTGATGGCAGTTGACGAGTTTTCAAGTCTTTGAAGATTTCTTCCTTTAATTTTGAAATCGTCGATGCATCCAAATAGGAAATCAATTCATACGGCGATGTCATACCTTTCGAATTTACGACCCATGGTGTTTCCGTTAATTCCATCAAACGACGTGGGTCTTTTTCTTCCCACGGCAATGTCACTGTTTTTCGTTTTCCGTTTTTATCTAGCGCTTTCTTTACCGCCTCCTGCAACTGAGGATTTTTCCGGTACATCGAATTGATGATCGCTAGGGGAACGTATTTGTTAATTAACTGCTCCGAACAACTATAAGGATAATTGATCAGACTTGGTACCGAGTTCAAAAGCATGATTGGCAACTGAGGATCAATTTGAAGACTGATGAGCTCATTAACTCGAGTGGCATCATTCTTATCCCAGTTTTTAAGTTTTAGGGTATTTTGTTTTTCTTTTAAATAGACCAACGTATTTTCAATCAAACGTTGGCGTGAAGGCAGTATCGAGATCGTTTTCTCTTCGGCATCTGTTTCCTTACCGACCGTTACGATACCTTTAATTTTTACAGCTCCAAGTACTGAGGGCACTTTGACTTTCCATGCCTGCGTGTAGCTATCGCCGCCGCTAATTTCGACTGTTTTCTTTAGACTTTGTCCCTTGAATAGTCCTGCCACATCAATACCTTCACCATTCATTTCTATCGACAATGCCGCGGACATTTTCGCCGATGTCATATTGTCGACTTTAAGTTTGATCTCGGTGTTATCACCTTCACGTAGGTAGCGAGTTACTAATACGCGAACGAAGAAATCTTTTTGAGACAAAATCACTTGCTCGTCTTCACCAATAAGACCTTGGCTAGATACAGCTAATAATTTTGTTTTCCACGCCGTTAGTTGATCAGGTGCCTTGAAATCAAGTTTGTTCATATCTTTAGAGACATTGAAAAACGGTTCAAAAACTGCGGTTTCAGAGAAATTTTTACGAACCTCAATTGGTTTGGCGTCCTGATTTCCCGCCGAACCCGGTTTTGCAACAGCCGATTCTTCGCTCTTTCTCTTCTGCTCATTACCATTGGAAGACATTTCCGCTGGTGACGCCGCATCGGCCATCGACGCTTTTGCCATCATCGCTGGGGCGGGGGCCCCGGCACCCTTTGTGCCGACTCCACCGAAGGCTCGACTTCGTCCCTGTGCCATTTCTTTATCAGAGCTTTCATCAAGCTCCGATTGCAAACCTAGAGTATAATCATTTTCCTGGCGCAAGCGATCGGCTTCAATCAACAATAGTGGACGATATTTAACACTTTTGTTTTTCTTAAATTTCTCTAGCATCGATTTCAAATCGGGATGAACCCATGCTAAGGCCATAACATTTAGGTATTCGTGCTGAAATTCAGAATCTTGAGACGAATCAAGATTCTGATAAATTTCTTTTAGATAGTCATGGTTTCGAGTGGCATAGAACTCTAACGACTGATCGTACATCGATACCATCGCCTCTAAACCAGGAGTGCTAGACTGAGCTTTCGATTTATTTATGATTTTTAGCTGTGAATTCTGACCGGGTTTTATGGTCGATGTCTTATCAAAACTAATATCTAGCTTTTTATAATCATTATTCACTTTGATCATCGTTCGACCTTGAATAATTTCGTTGTCAAAAACCGAGAACCAAGTAAACGAAGACCCATTGAACATCGATTCTGTCACTTTAACGTCATAGACCTTTACACCTTGATTCGTTTTAAAAATCGGGTTTTCAAGTTGTAACTGGTTTTTTAGTAAGAACCCGACTACGTGACCAGAATATTCAGAGGATCCAAACAGGATCGATACGGTTTCACCAATTTTGAATTCAGGCTTAGACTGAAGAGTCACTTCGGGAATATAATACTGACTTAGCTTAATACCATTGTCAGCAATCATTACATAGACATCCGAATCCACTTTCTCGCCGCGAGAATCTTTCGACTGCATAGTAACTTTGAATACGCCTTCGGGCAGGCTACCAATGGAAAACTCTGACTTATCTTTAGCTACCGACCAAACGCCCTTCTTGACCGATTTCGTTTTTAAATTAATAAAACCGCGTTTTAATTCCACACTGCCATATCCGTCGCCGTAATATCGACGGCCGTAGCTAGGCACCGGCTGCGCGAGCTCTTCTTTTATTTTCTTTTTTTCTGCTGCCGTTGGAGGCACCAGTTCAAAAACTTCGTAGTCAACTTTACCGTCAAACAGAGCACCATTTAGATCTTCTAGCTTAACTGTAAATGTAGGTTTTTCATTTTTCTTAAAGAAATCTTTCACAGCTATCGAGTTGATGAAGAATTCTTTTTTAGACGCCGTATAGTACGCGCTAGCATCAATCGATCGACCGCTCTCATCAAACACAGAGGCCGTCACCACGAAACGTCGCGAATCGCTGCCTTTTGATTTTGGACTGTAAGTAATAGAGTACTCACCTTTGTCATCCAGAACGCCTTCACCGCTAACGAAATCTTCACCTGCGTCTTGACCACCACGGTAGCCATCATCCATGTACCAAGGATAATACACTTGCGAAGAAATTTTATAAACTATACGGCCCTTTTTCACGGGCGCTCCGTAATAATATTTGCCGACAACTTTAATTTTTACTTCTTTTTCAAATATCCAAGGATCTTTTGTTTTCTCTACTTGAACGAAATAATCGGGGCGTTTGTATTCTTCTACTCGGAATGAATCTGAAAAGTTTCTTGAGTAATCATGATTTGCGATCTCTGGCGATGTGGCAGCTAGTTGCACTTGATAGTGACCAAGCATACCCGTCATCGGTAAATCATAGGACCAACTAACGGCACCTTGAGAATTTGTTTCTAGAGTTTTTTCTACGACTGCTTGATATTGAGGATTCAGTATTTTTACCGATATCTTGGCCGAGTTTAAAGCCCGAAATCCAAATGGAACACGTTTTAACAAAATCGCTTTGATATTGATTTTCTGACCAGGACGATAAATCGGACGATCAAACTCCACCACATATTTTAAGAATTGATAGGTCGGTCGATAGACATATTCGTTTCGATAGCTAGAAATAGAGTCATGAATTTGCGCAAGACCCATGACGGCCGAATATTCGGAATGACCATCTTTGTTTTGAAAATCCCAAGTGTCTGACAAAAGAACCGAACCATCTTTGTCCGTTTTTCGAATGAATTCCTCTTTCTGAATTGAACCCTTCATTGGAACATCAGATAGCAAATTACCCGATTCGCTATCAAATACATAGAAGTGATGGGAAGGGATACGTTTGCGTTCCGTTTCACCAATAGACTTTTCAGGATCATATAGTCCCGCCAGTTGATACAGTAGCTGGATATCACTGATGCGCACTTCAGCACCTTGAACGAAGGTTTTACCGGCTTCGATTTTTTCAGTGTCGGAAATAACAATTCGGTATAATCCAGGACCAAGCTTGCCCAAATTAAATTCATTCTTCTGATTCAAATAAATATTTTTGGGCTCAATACTGAATTTTTTGGTCGACTGCGGTTTCTGTTCGGTCAGTTTCTTCAACTCGGACTCTGTAAAATCATTTCGATTTGCCGATTTTTTTAATTGTTCAAAATTCTTTTCAATATCAGCTGTTTCCGTTTTGAAAATGCGAACCCAAACTTCTTTTAAATTTCGAGTTGTCGCTGGTAAAACAATATCAGCTTTTGAGTTAAAACGATTTTTTGTAACGTGAATCTCTTTGTTTTCGATCTGACGGATTATGTTTAAACATTCCGATACCGAAATCCCTTTATACACTTCTAAAGATTCACGGCACTTGGACAAAGTTATTTTCAGATCAAACCTAGCGTAGTATTTGGCCTCGAAAACCAGCCACTCTCCTCGTCCACGCGGAGTTTCTAGTTTCTTTGCTACACTTTCAATTTCAGCGGTTACTTTTTTTAAATCCGGCGGATTAGGTACTGAACCGTTTGAATTTGAATCGAAATAGAAATACCCTTCACTGGCTGTTGGAAGGCTCAATTTTGAATACTGCATGCGCCAGTAGTCGCGAATGTAGCTACGATATTTATCCGTGCCAACGATACCTTTTTCGACGGCGACTAACTTATCTTTTTGATTATCAAGACCCCAATAATAATTGGAAGTGACCTCGTTAACCAGCCAGTCATATACGGTCGGCATGGCATCGATGTCTATATCTTTAAAATAGAAAAACGACTTAACAGTTTCTAACTTTAACTCTATTAAAAACTTATCTTCTTTGAGTAAATTTAGAACCGATTTTTTCAGCTCCCCCTGCCAATAAGCTGCCGTACGTTTGATTGGCTCTGTTTCACCTTTAATTTCAGTGCGAGCCATTTGGTATGAGTACTGATTAATGAACTTCTCTATCGATTTTGCATGAACGATTTGGAACAAAACATTCCATTGTTTATCAAAAAATTTCGGGGCTTTAAGAGTTTTCTTCAGAGTATTTTCATACTCCTTTAACATCAGGCGGGATTGTAAACCTTTAACAAAACTCTCTTCAGATTTAGTAGACTCAAAGTCTTTCTCAAATAACTCCGCGGCCTCACGGTAGAGTCCCTCATCGTATTTTTTCCGTCCGTCATTGGATTTAGCCATACACAAAACTGTACTGAACAGCACAGCGACCAACAAACTTAAAGATGTTTTTATTTTCATAGTTACAATAAAGACTTCATCTGTTTCACGGATTTTTCAATCCCTTTTTCAACAGAATCACATATTATTGAATGGCCGATATTTAATTCGACAAGATAAGGAAGTTGTTTGATTTTCTTTACATGTTCTACATCAAGTCCATGACCGGCGTGCACGCGCATTCCCAAATCATGACACAAGCGAGCCGCGTCCACTAAACGCTTCCATTCTTTAGCTTTGGCGCGCTTTTCTTTTAGCAAAACCCATTTGCCTGTGTGAAACTCACAGGCATCGGCACCCAACAGGGCCGCTTGTTCCACCTGACGCAAGCTTGGATCGATAAACAATGACACTTCCATGCCTCGAGGTTGAACTTGAGAAATCAATTTGCGAACGCGGTGTTCTGATTTGAATAAATCAAGGCCACCTTCCGTCGTCAATTCGGCTCTTTTTTCTGGCACCAAACAAACCCAATCCGGTAGATATTTTAAAGCCACTTTGGTCATAAAATCAGTGGCACCGATTTCTAAGTTCACGTCCACTGTGCTTTCACGAGTGATGTTGCGAACATCAAACTCTTGAATATGACGACGATCTTCACGCAAATGAATTGTGATTTGATCCGCGCCGCCTTTAATTGCTAATTTCATTACGTTAACCAAGTCCGGATACACTGTCGTGTTGCCTCGAACTTGTCTTAATGTAGCCACATGATCAATATTTACACCTAATCGAACAGAAAGTTTATTTACCATGGGATCTAAGTCAGTTCCTTTTCTAAGAAATTCGCCAGTTTCTCTGCTATTTCAGTGATCTTCATTTTATCAAAACCTTCTACCAAAATACGAATTAAAGGTTCAGTCCCAGAATAGCGCACAAAAATACGACCTTCGCCGTTAAGCTCGTCTTCCACTTCCTTAACCAGTGCTGCGTAACCTTTAATTTCATTTAGGTTCGTACGATTTTTCACTCGACAATTTATCAATACTTGAGGCACATCTTTGATGAAGTCGTTCAGCTCAGATACTTTTTTCTTCATCTGCTTCATTACTGCCAACACACTGAGCGCCGCGATACAACCGTCACCCGTTGTTGTATGATCTAGGAAGATAATGTGGCCCGATTGTTCGCCGCCTAAATTGTAGTTATTCTTCTTCATTTCTTCGACGACATATTTATCGCCGACTTGAGTTTTAGCGAGCTTGATGCCGTTTTCAACCATGGCTTTTTCAAGCCCGAAGTTACTCATCTGAGTCACTACAAGCGTATTGTTTTTCAATAAACCATTTTTTTTCATGAACAAAGCGCATATTCCCAGAATATGATCGCCATTCATCACTCGGCCAAGTTCATCCACAATGATCACGCGGTCCGCATCTCCATCCAGTGAAATACCAATATCTGCGCGGAAATTCATGACTTCTTCAGCTAATTTTGCTGGGTATAAGGCGCCGACCTCATCGTTGATGTTAGTGCCGTTTGGGTCGTTACCGATTTGGATGACTTCCGCACCCAACTCTTCAAAAATAGCAGGCGCTACTCGATAACTAGCACCATGAGCCGTATCTAAAACGATGCGCAACCCATCCAGGGTATATTCTAAAGGAAATGTCGATTTAGCAAATACGATGTAGCGGCCTTGAGCATCGTCGATACGTTTCGTACGACCTATGTGATCTGATTTCGGTAAGTATTTATTTAAATCATCTTCGAACACCAAGCGTTCGATTTCGCGTTCTAAAGATTCTGCGAACTTGAAACCATCTGGTCCAAAAATTTTGATACCATTATCTTGATAGTGATTATGAGACGCGCTGATAACAATACCGGCATGGGCACGCATCGAGCGAGTTAAGTAACCAATGCCTGGTGTTGGCAACGGGCCGACGAGCTGAACATGAATGCCCATCGAATTTAAACCCGACGACAATGCTTGCTCGATCATGTATCCCGATAAACGCGTATCTTTTCCGATAACGACTTTTGTTAATGGCGACAGGCCTTCTTTATTTTGTTTATTTAAGATCACACCAATGGCTTGACCAATTTTTACTACCATATCTGCCGTCATGGGGAATTGATTGGCAGTTCCACGAATTCCGTCCGTACCGAATAGTTTAGGGATAGTTTTAGCTACTTCCTTTTTGGTCATAATCTCTCTCTTACCGTAAGTTATGAAGCTATCTAACTAGAGGCGAAGGAAATCGTCAATATTTTCCACTAACTATATGAAATTTATTGAAAAAGAGGCTACTCGTCAGTAGATGGTGAGACTGACGGCGAGTCAGACTGTGGTTTATCCACACCATGAAATACTTTACGCTGAACTACCGTTGCTTCTACCTTTTGCGGCTTCAAGCTAACAACACGAACCCCCAACGGCAAATCGAGTTTCTTTTCAGAGATTGGAATCTCAATTTTACCTTCGCCCATTGATGAAATATCTAGCAACATGGCTTGATTGGAATTGGATTCCATGAATTTTTTCAACGAGGCACGCGGTCCAGTGACTCGCACGCGAACGAAGGAATGCGATTGCTCGATCACCGATAAATTCGATGTCGTTTGAATTTCTAGATCAATATTTTTTGAAAACACGAAATCGCGACGACCCAAAATTGTTAACCACAAAATTAAAGAGATAAATAAAGCGACGATCTTGTAAGATCCATTCTCAAATAAAGATTCGAAAAATGTCTGACGCTGCTTCATGGCGCCACCTCGTATTGATAGCCTTTGTATTTCAAACCGAACGTTTCATACAATGCCATTCTGATTTCATTCTGATCGGCATTTGGCTTCAAAATGCCCGTTTGCACGATACCAATGGATTTGCTTTCTTCACTAACAACGAAAACTAAAGCATCTGTCTCTTCCGTCAAACCAATCGCGGCCCGGTGACGAGTTCCCAAATTTTTGTCTAATGCCGGATTTTTACTTAATGGAAGAAAACAACCTGCCGAGTATATCTTACCGGCTCGAATGATCACAGCACCATCATGCATAGGCGCATTCGGGTGAAAAATACTCGCAATCAATTCAGCGGATACGCGTGAATCAATTTCAGTTCCAATTTCAATATGATAGTCGACAATAATTTCACGCTCAATTACGATCAGTGCCCCAAAACCTTTTTCCGCAGAAAGGAATAAGCCTTTAGATATTTCTTCGATCATCTGCGTATCTTGCGCGTTTGATGAACCTGTAAAGAACGGATTCGCACCAATATGCGCCAATGCACGACGAATCTCTGCCTGGAACAGGACAACGACGATCACAAATAAATTACTGAAGAATTTCTCGAGTATCCAATTAAAAGTGTAGAGCTCAAGCCAGATACTCATGATGTAACCGATAGCTAGTATCCCTAGCCCCGACAACATCTGAATAGTCCCTGTTTTACGAATTAATATAAGGATGCGATAAACAATGAGCCAGACAAGGAACATGTCGAGAATATCTTGAAATCGCAATTGGGAAAATATCAGAACCGAACTTTCCCACCAATATTTCCAATTCAAGCGTGTTCCCTTCTTAGCTCAAATATGCCTTAAATAGAAACAGGACCTGGATTACCTACTGGGTCTTTTCCACCACCACCTGATGTTTTCTTAAGATCAACACCAGTCACACCTAGTCCACCATCACGCTTGTTACTTCTCATCTTTTCGATTTCTTTAACTTCAGCGCCGTTCACTAGCATGTCTACTTCAGGACCGTCAATTGTTTCGTATTCAAGCAAAGCTTGAGCTAATCGATCTAATGCGCCCTTATTATCTCGTAAGACAGTAAGGGCAGTTTCATAACCTTCTCGGATAATACGAGAAATTTCTGAATCGATTTCTTCAGCTTTTGAATCAGAATATTCTTTTTGTGGTGTTTGTCCGCCCATTCCTAAAAACACAGGACCTTCGCTTTTTTCATACGCTTGTGGTCCAAGCTTATCACTCATACCCCATTCGCAAACCATTTTACGGGCGATTTCTGTAGCCCGTTCAATATCGTTACCCGCACCTGTCGTGATGTCTTGAAATTCAACGACTTCAGCGGCACGACCACCAAACAAGAATGCGATCATGGCAATAGCTTTTGATTTAGTGAAACTGACAGATTCCTTTTCTGGCAATGTTTGAGTTAAACCCAAAGCCATACCACGAGGAATAATAGTGACTTTATGGATCGGATCAAGACCCACTAGTTTTATACCAACTAGAGTATGACCCGCTTCATGGAACGCGGTAACGCGTTTATCTTCTTCAGAAATAACCATGGATTTTCGTTCACTACCCATAATGACTTTGTCTTTTGCTTTTTCAAAGTCTTCCATTTCTAAGTAGTTTTTCCCAGAACGAGCCGCCTGTAGAGCCGCTTCATTCACTAGGTTTTCTAAGTCCGCCCCACTAAAGCCCGGTGTGCCGCGAGCAATTTTTGATGGCTCAACATCTGGACCAAGTGGCGTTTTTCTCATATGAACATTCAAAATATGTTCTCGACCTCTTAGATCAGGCTTATTTACAACTACACGACGATCGAAACGACCTGGACGCAGCAATGCTGGGTCTAAAACATCGGGACGATTTGTCGCCGCAATCAAAATTACACCTTCGTTAGATTCAAAACCATCCATCTCTACGAGTAACTGATTTAGTGTTTGTTCCCGTTCGTCATGACCGCCGCCCATGCCGGCACCACGATGTCTACCGACCGCATCGATCTCATCGATGAAGATCAAACATGGAGCGTTCTTTTTACCTTGTTCGAATAAATCGCGAACACGAGACGCACCGACACCCACGAACATTTCTACGAAGTCAGAGCCCGAGATCGAGAAAAACGGAACACCCGCTTCACCGGCAACGGCTCTAGCCAATAATGTTTTACCTGTACCAGGAGACCCAACAAGTAAAACCCCTTTAGGAATACGACCACCTAAACGCGAGAATTTTTTTGGCTCTTTTAAAAAGAATACGATTTCTTGTAAATCATCTTTAGCTTCATCTACGCCAGCAACGTCTTTGAATAAAACTTTGTGTTTGTTTTCAGTAAGTAATTTCGCTCGGCTCTTACCAAAGCTCATCGCCTTGCCGCCGCCGACTTGAATTTGACGCATGATAAAGAAAAATAAACCACCGATTAGAACTAATGGTAGCCAATTAGTTAAAAAACTTACGAACAGATTGTTGGTATCTGAACGCTCGTATTTCGGAGTGATACCTTTTTCACGAAGCTCTTGGTAAACCTTGTCACCCGGATTTCCGATGAATTGGAATTGAAGACCGTCGAATTCTTTTTCAAATTCAGGCTTCACTTCACCAAAAAACTCCCCTGTATCAATGTGAATCGTTAGTTTATCTGGATTCACTTTGCTTTCAGTGACAGCTGTCATGAATTTATTGAAGTTGAAATTCGCGATCGTTTTCTGATGCTTCTGTTGATAAAACTGAAGAAACATAACGGACAAGATTACGATAAAAAACCAGAATGCGAGTACTTTTTGTGGAGGCTTCATCCAGGATCCTTTCTGAGAGCTCGACGTTCTTTTTCAAGCCCCATGTTTAAGAGTATCACTTTTAAAAAACGGTGAGCAACAAAAGATGAAAAAAACTTCAACTTTTATGTTACTTCACGACTTGAAGCGGGTCTCGCTTTTGAGCAGCATTAACCAATCTTAAGTGTCTATTTGAATTACCAATTGCCCTGCGTTAACCAGACATTCAAACGTCTTAAATTTAATGTGATAACGATCGCTGTCCTTGTCCAGCTGCCGAATGATTTCTTTTAACTGACTCGCTTTAATACTAGAAATGCCTCTAGATCGAACATAAAAAGCAAGGCAACGTAGCTTTTCGCTTTCGGATAACGATAAGAAATAGATGAAATCAATTGAGTTAGCTTTAAAGTCCCAAGGGAAGGCACTGTCCTGTGGCCTAACCTCTTCTAGCGAACTGATTAACGAATGAGCTAGCCGCTTAACCGCGCCAGGTCTAGTTTTCTCGAGCATTGGTAACCAATCATTACGTAGCCAATTTCTGAAATATTTTGAGTCTTTGTTGCTTGGGTCATCGACAAAAGGAATTTCTCGGTCTTGTCGATATACATCTATGCTCTGTCTTTTCTGATTAGAAAATGGGCGCCATAGAATTAAGTTTCGATTTTTGAGATTCGACCACTGAAAACGTTTATGAAGGCTCGCAAACGAACTTCCACGAATTAATTTAATTAACTGAGTTTCTAACCAGTCATCCAAATGATGAGCCAAACACACAATATTTGTACCATGCAGCTCTGCTGAGTTTTGCAAACATGTTAATCGAAATTCACGGTAGTCTGATTCTGAAGTCAAATTAGCTTCCGATTTGTAAATGTCGCACTCTAAACTGTGTTCACCACAGTAGTCGGCCACTAGATTTTCAGCTTCGTCTCGATGAGCTCTATTATCGTTGTCGCCGTGATGGCAGTGAACAACCACCAACTTTTCATTTGTAAAACACGCTCTCAGAGCGGCTAGCAGAGCCATACTGTCGCGACCACCCGACACGCTCACTAAAATTTTACCGTCAAATGATTGCGAGTTCTTCTTTGTCCAAGAATTATAAACAATATGTTCTAAGTTGTGTTTTGCTTTCACTTAATTCCCAACGATTGTGTAGTACAAAATTCACGAATACCAAACTCACCCGACTCACGACCATAGCCGGAGTCTTTAGCTCCACCAAATGGAACACGCGCATCGGATTTAAGTATGTCATTCACTGCTATCATACCTACATTGAATTTCAAATGTAGCTTTTCTTTCTTAAATTTTTCAGCATCACCAACCCACACAGCCCCTAGGCCATAAGGACTATCATTAACCAGCGACCACAAATGCTCATCATTGTCGTAAGCCGTGACCATCCCCACAGGCGAGAACACTTCCTGAGTTTGAAAAAAACAGTAGGATTCAGATTCTTTATCTTTCATGCCTTTTCCTAACAGAAAAAAATGTGGGGATACGAAATAACCTTTTTCGGTCACTATCGAAATTGCTTCTGTTTGTTGACTCGATATTGATTTTAAAAATTGCACATGCTGTTTGTAATCATCTAAAAAACGCTTATGTGCCAGCGGACCTAAATTCGATTTCTTATCGAGAGGGCTTCCCACGACGTAGGACTTCAATTCCATTTGAACGGAATTCATAAAATCCGTTTCCTTACCCCGCGGAACGAAAAAACGTTTCGAAGCAATGCAACTCTGACCATTATTTAGCAAACGACCACTGACAGCCAGTTTGGCGGCTTTTCCTATACCAGCAGAAATGTCGACAACAAAAGAATCGTTGCCACCCAGCTCAAGTACCGATTTTTTCAAATACTTACCACAGAGCTCGCCTATGGCACGACCCACTTTAGAACTACCCGTGAACGTGACGGCACGGACCGATGGGTGCGAGAACACGACTTCGGAGTTTTGAGAATTCATTATAATCGTTTGCAATAGTGTTGGACCTTGAGTTTTCTCTACCAATTTCTCTAAATACAAACCCACTTCTGTTGTGATCTCGGAATGCTTAAACAAAATTACGTTCCCGGCAAGCCAAGCTCCTACCGCAAAACGAAAAAACTGCCAGGCCGGATAGTTCCAAGGCATGATAGAGAACACGATGCCCATCGGAACAAAATTGACTCGTGTATCCGTATAGTGGGCCGCAATAACGTGTTCCTTAATCAATTCAGGGCCCTTATTAATATAGTAGTCAAACTGAGTAATGCACTTCTCTATTTCTAGCTTTGCTTCCACAAGCGGCTTACCCATGGTTTCGGTAATTATAGCCGCAAGCTCGGGGATACTATTCTTTAAATTATTTTTATACGACTCAAGCCATCTCAATCTTTGGTCTATTGACATAATTTTCCATACATCAAATGCCGAATTTAATTTTTCGATTTTACGAACAATCTCTCGTTCAGACATGTAGGTGTATGTATTTATTTTTTCTTCAGTTGTCGGATTCCAAGTTTCAAAATGATTCATGATTAAAGTGTAGACCTTGACAGGAAAAATATCAAACCCATGTTTGTAATGAAGCAAAGAAGAGTTAAAAATAATCCTCGTAGCTTAACGTTTTACATATATAAACATAAAAAGGAGATCGTTATGAGTCTTATGAGACGCGCTTATTTACAACCTACCGTTAATTCGAACTGGAATATTTGGCGAGAATTCGACGATATACTAAGAACAGCAGTTCCAGAAAAAACATTTTCGCCCAAAGCGGAAATTAAAGAGAATGATAAAGGGTATTTGTTGAGTTTTGATATTCCCGGAATAAAAGAAGATGATATTAAAATCGATTTCAATGATTCTGTACTACGCATTTACGGTGAACGAAAATCAGAACACAAAGAAGAAACTGAAGGTACGTTTCACACAGAAAAGTACTACGGACATTTTGAAAGATCGTTCAAAGTTCCGGAAGCGATTGATGATGCGAACATAGAAGCTCACTATAATAATGGCGTGCTACAAGTGTTTCTACCGAAAACACCAGCGAGAGAATCGAAAAAAATCGCTATTAAAAAAGGTGAAAATGTAAAATTTAATTCGACTTCGGACAAACAAGAAGAATCTCACTAATCCCCACCTGAAAAGAGGTAGCCAACCGCTGCCTCTTTTTTTATTCTATAAGAGAATAGATTTTATTAACGTCAGGTGCGACTATTCTGATTTTGGACTGATCTAGCACGAACACAATTTTTTGAACGGGATCATAGAATGCGTCTTTCAAACGCAGCGAACACGCCGAGTTCGCAACACCATTAAGACAGTAACCAGAACCCCAACTATTATTTCCGGCCAAAGTTTCCCATGTAGTCGATGCAAAATTATACTTTTTAAATTCGCTCGTAAAACCGCTTTTTGCAAACATATCAATGCCATTTGGACTTTCTAGTATAAAATTTCCACCTGTAGCAAAGTTTGAAATTTGCAAACTTGATTGCGCAACTCCCGATTTATCAAAACCCAGAATTTGAGGATTGTCACACGATTGCGCCGCCCCCAAGGATAACGTGATTTCACAAACCCGAAGATACACATTCAGTATATCTTGGTATCTATCATCAAACGTGATAGCCGCAGATCCTGAACTGATTAAATCTTTACCGGCGTGAGATGCGATATCATATACATTTTTAGTATCTAAATAAAGAGACTGAATTCTTTTAGTTTCTGACGGTTTATAAATGCGCAGCTTATAGCGGGCCGCACTCAACGTGTTTAATGTCGCTTCTGGGTCACTTGATTGAAATACTAACCAACCATTCGGCATACTTTGAAATGTTCCATAGAAAACCAAATTGTCAGAATAATCTATCTTAAGATCTGTGGCCGAAGCCAGCGAATCGTCGCTACTAGCGCCGCCACCGATAACTGTCGATAGAACCGGCGTGCTGGCATTGAAATCGACGTGTCTAATAACCAATTCTGAACTAGCGGTTGCTTTTCTATCCAAAATCCAGAGAACCCCTGTATTTGACAAAGTCATACGCAGTGGCTCGACGACCTTGGCGACGCCGCCGACAGCACCGTCTACACCGCCCGCTGCGATACCGATCCAAATAGAGTTACATGGTTCACCTGAACACATGTTGACTAAATCAATCTTACGAATCCCTTTAACTCGATCACGAATTAAAATGTTAGAATTTGGTAAATACACTAAAGCACCTGGGTCGATAGATTGAGAATTTCCCAGAAATCCTGCGTAACCATAACCACTCAATGAGTTTTGAATGGTTAGGTCTAGTCGTTTACTTGTGTCGACCGATGCTGTGGCTTTGTAAAACGCATCGGAACTTGTCGGAATCGACACAGCTGATTGGGTGATCGAAATTTTATCCGTGGCATACGTATCCGTATTTAATCTTTGATTTCCCGCACGATCTTTAAGTTGCAAATAAATGTCCTGCGCGGGAGACCCCACCATTCCAGTATAAAATAGCAGAGTCGAACTATCCACAAGAGATTTTTTGCGCCAGCAATCATCGACTTCATCAATTGCGGAGCTACTGGCGTTTAAGCAATAACCACCAATACCGGACAAATCATCACTGTCGCCAGCAACTGACAAAATTTTAAAAAAAGTAAATGGCGTTGCTGGCAATGAACTATTTAAAGTAAAACCCGAACTTGTTAACGTGGGTAGGACACCATCGATAGTAAATGTCGAAGTTGATTCGACTTGTTTCGTAGCTGGAATTTTTCCATAAGCCGAGATTCTAATTTTGAAATCATTTCCTGAAAGACCCACTGGAATATTCCAGTTTACCACGGTTAACTGATCAGAACTTGAAAGCACTTTATCTTGAATTAAAGTCCACGTCGCCTCGGAATCTCGTTTATACTCGATAACATTTTCGTTAACGCCCATGACATCATCAAACACTTTAAAATTAATTTTATATGTCGAGTCGGCGCGATACGCATCCCCGCCTTTGAAATTATACAGAGTGATATCTGGACGATACGACAATCCGGTACCATTTGGCTTATCAACCTTTGGATCCGTCACACCGCCCGAGCAACCTGCTAGAAATAACATGAGTAGAGGAATTAAAGCTACAAACTTCATAATTTTATTTCACCTACGCCCATTAGACCATCATAGCTTACTGGGAAATAAAGTTTCTTTTCGGAATCAGAATACTCCATCGAAACGCCGGCACATAGATAACCATTTGGTAATTTGATTTTTACATTACTAACGTTCGTAGCCGCAATTCCGCTGCCTGTATGGGATGTCATCGCGTTATCAAATGAGTATTTGTATAAATCGCCGTTAGCTAAACAGATATAACCTGTAAAACTTGGAGAATCAGTCGCTTTGTAAATAATGTGATGGCTTCTCACCATCGCTGGCAAGCCGCTAATCAAAGTGCCGACTTTTCCACCGCTGGTGACCTGGTTGGACTCGTTCCTAACTAAAGAAATATAGCGAATGCGTGTTTCATTTAACCAAGATTCACTGGCGTAAGAAATAATGTACCCGGTTCCATTGACATCTAAATATTGGGCTTTGGATGAATACCTTGGAAACGCACTGGTGCCTCCCAAAACTGTTCCGTCCGTACCGTAGGTGTATTTTAAACCGGCCCACCAATCAGTCATAGTTAAGTTACGAACTAACAATCCGCCATCAACATTAGTGCGAGTCATTTTAAAACCGCCTTGCCGGTCATATTCATACCACGTCCAAGTAGAAAACAGAACAAATGGATTGGCGGCTCCTTCCACAGGAAGGATTCCCTGAATTTCATACCCACGATCGATCGTCTCGCACATAGCTGGAGACGTTGTTGTCGCTTCGCACGCGTTTGAATTCAATTCGTAAATTTGTTTTGTTGGCGTAGTTGCTGGGCTACCCAGAATAACTTCCCAGTAGTCCTTGTTCGGACCCGCTGTGCGATTCAATCGTGAAAACACTTTCGATCCCGCTCGGGCATATATGTTGCCGACCGAATCAGAGTAAACACCGGCATTGAAATTAAGATTTGTATCTGTAGCCACTGCGTTCGAAATCAAACTACCGTTGTAACTTGGAGCAACCGTTTTATAAACATTCCCCGCAATTCGACTTATTTTAAATTTTAAAGGATCAGACGGATTTAAAGAGAATTCTCGTACCAACGACTCTCCAGAGTCGTGCACCATGAGCTTAGTATCTGAACTATGCAAGCTGACGGAACGAATATTATTGAACCGCGCCGACAAACTGTCACCTAAAAGAGGTTCCGCGGGATCATAGTCACCTTGTGATTTTGAAATACCAAATAACGTCACAACGATTGAATCTTTATAACTAGAAGATTTTTTTACAAGCACTCTTAAGCGATCTCTATCGAAAAAATATATATTATCATTTTCATCTATAAACGCATCTTGTATATCAACAGCGCATTCTAATGCGCGTGCCCCGTCTTCACACTGCCCCGTTCCTCCGGTCCCTAAAATACGTTCGAATTTATTCGAAGAACCCATATACTTAAAAAGGCCGGCCATATTTCTATTTAAACTATACAATTCCCCTCGACGAGAAGTAATTAATCGGGCATCGCCGCCCCAGTTTTCAAGTACAAATTGAGTGCCTCCACCAACGCTACTGCCAGACTTAGGTGAATAATTAGATGAAATATAAAATTCTTGGCACAGCGACGAGTAATGTGGACAGCCGCGCGCATGTATGTTGAGTAGTTTATTTGTTTGATAATTAAACGTTATTTGCGGATTTGTACGGGGAGCTACATTCTCAAAAGTTTGATTCAAGTATAATGTGCCAAGGCCTTTTGAAGTATCACCAGAGAGCTTATAATTTAACGATCCGGCTCCATTCAATGGGATCAAACGAATTTCAGCCGCTTTCGACGATGTCGCCGCTGAATAATACGCGTACCAGGTCGGACCCGCACCGCGATTAGCTTGCTTGATATAATTACCGCGACCTAATCCCAATTCACGGGAATGAAAACCTTCGAGGTAAAAATCTCCGTTCGGCAGTGGAGTGATCGTAGGCTTCTTTCCAAACCCACAACCTGTGGCCGCAGTAAAATCGATTTTTAAATTTGCAAATTCACTCTCGTAAAAAATGTTCTCTTTTTTAATTATATAATTCGGATCAGCTTGGCGATCATAATTCTGCTTATCAATGTTGTTTAGCAAAAGGTTTCCATATGAGTTCACTTTGTAAAAGGCATTTTCCAAAACGAACCCTGATTCGATAAATTTCGTCGGATCCTGAGAATAGCCTTGATAGGGACCATACGCTGGACTCGCTAACAGATCAGCAGTATTAGTACGCATACACCCACGAATAGGAAAGAAACTTAGTCCAGTAGATTCAGGCCCCCCACCAATTAAAGTGTATATTTTCCCGTTCGTATCGATTCTGCGTATTCGATCTTTCTCCACAATAAGCAAACGATCCTGATAGTCGATCGTCATCGTGTAAATCCCCTGTGTCGTAGCCGAGGAAACAAGTCCTCCGTCACCACTCGATACTATGTTTGAATCTTTTTTCAAATACACAGACACAGAACCATCATCTGGATTTAAGAGTAAAATACCTTTCCGATTATCATTTATGAAAACACGGCTTTTTGTGTCAATAACTAAACTAGCTTCACTTTCTGGTTTAAATCCAGCTGAATTAGCTGATCCCCCCAAGCCTAGATCTAGATTACCGGCAATTAAGCGAAACTTGTCACCGTTAAGAGGAGGCGAAACTGATGTTGATACCATACCCAATGCTGAGGTCGCTTTTACTCGCACTTGAAAATCTACATTCGAAGAATAAGGAAATTGTTTACAAAAATCATATCCCGATTTTGGAGAACATGTCGTAGTAGGAATTACGGATCCATACGTAGTTCCACCATCTAAAGATACGCTAAACTCAATAGCACTTGGCACATCATCTGTTTTATATTGGACATACACGATCGCTGCACCGCCGGTAAAATCTTGTTCAACAGACGTTGGCGGAACTTCAGGATTGCTTGTATTAGCAAATAGAACTTTTTGGAATTGAATCGCTTTTGCCGGACTGTAATTATATTCTTTTTTATCAAAACCAGCTTCGCCTAAGCCAGATCTTAACACCGAAATATTACCCGCTTGGTCTTTTGCCCAAATGCGGAAAACATAGTCACCCGGTAAGAATCCAAGTACGTAAGGAACGTCTTGTAAATCGATATTTTTAGCAGCCGTAGTGTTTAGTTCAGAAACATTTTTCCAACACGCATCTGTTTCAGTCGGTATTACTGATTCTTGAGAGTTTGTATTTAAATTTTTAGCGCAGATAAATACAATAGGAGATGTGATATCCGTAAAGCCAACACTATAGTTAAAATAACTCTTCTTAATTGGTTGGTTATTATTGATTACAAGAGTAGAGTCTTTCACTACTGGTGCATCGTTATCTAAAGTAAATGGCGAGTCCGATTGCGTTGATTTCTCTTCTCCTGATGAGTTATTGATTGTGACTCGTAAAATAAATTTGTCACCGCCGCTGATTTCTGGAATTCTCCATATATAGCTGACTGCATAGCCGCTTAAAGCTGGAATTCGATAGGCTCCTGGAATTTGCTTCCATGTTGCGCCTAAATCGTCAGAATATTCAACTCGACTTGAAAATAAACCATAATCATTTTGGCTTTCCGGTTTTAAAATCCAGCGGATCTCTTGATCGCTGCCCGATCTTACAAACTCGCCACCTTTGAAGTTTAATAAGCTTAATCCCGGTGGAGCCAGATCTTCTTCATCCGGAAGAATGGTTTCACCAAAATAGTCATCTCCGAGTAAACCAGTTGAGAGCTGAGGATCTGTGACCGACGATGAACATCCCGCAAGGCCAATCCCAGCAGCAGTAACAATCGCCACTAAAAAATGATAATACAGGAATTTCACTAGAACCCCCTACCGATGCAACGTGCAGCTAGTTTTAAACTTCGTGTTTTAAACGACTTCTGCCCGCTGGCAGATTGAAATGTCCAAGCTTTGGAACGATCAGACGAGTATACCGACGCCGTCCATTCTTCATTTGCGTTGGCTCCTGCCATATCTGGCAGTACAAATTTCATCCCATCATAGTGGGCAATTTTATAATCATATACAGTTGGCAAGCGCCAATACATTTTCTGAGTTGATGAAGAATGAATACCGGCCTTACCAGCGGCTTTGCCCGATGGTACAGTCCCGTGCACAAAC
The DNA here is from genome assembly GCA_002256935.1 of Bdellovibrio sp. 28-41-41. Classification (GTDB taxonomy): domain Bacteria; phylum Bdellovibrionota; class Bdellovibrionia; order Bdellovibrionales; family Bdellovibrionaceae; genus UBA2316. The sequence goes on along the minus strand of NCGL01000026.1, from coordinate 15,216 downwards.
TGAGGAAGATCAGAATAGTTATCACTAAACCCCGTGTCTTCATAGCAGGCACTGATAATACTTAAAGAAACGTTCTGCTCCTGATTCGCTTGCTGGTTACATATATTTGAAGGATCATTCTCAGCTAAATCTGGCAATTTTAAATTGTTGCTACTGCCAGAGGCTCGGCACCAGTTTACGTTGGCAGAAACACGTGAACTCCAATACATTTTAGTATTTTCATCGCGCCATACTTCTACAAAACCGACGCTAGTTGCATTCACACGTGAGACTAATTTCCATGTTCCAAAACCAGAATTACCAACACTACCATCTCCATTCCAAGTTGACGTATTGCGATTTGTTTGTGCGACAGAGGCTCCTGAAAGAGCGGCATTGATGACGGTGACGCAGTCATTGATACGAGTATCAATGACGCCCGTTAGACCACACTGAGATGTTCCCCATGATGTTCTATCTACGAAAAATGCGCTCGATTCACCATCATTATCGGTCGCAATATCAGGTACCAATCTGTGGGCAGCATTTGAAACGCAGCCAGATAATTTGGTCCACTTCATATCTAGACCACAATACGATTCGTCTTTGTAAGTACCTTTAGCAACGCCATTATTTTTGGGAGCACCAGTCCCCCACTCAGTTGGATTACCATCAAATGTTCCTACCACACCAAAAATATCAACACCTGTTTTAATATTGGCTGCCGTTAGGTTGACACCAATACCTGAGCTTTTATTGGCCGAAGCAAACCAACAGCTAGATACATTCGAAACGGCATCACAGGCTACACCGCGACCACCGTACAATTCTGTATAAGGATAGTTACCTGCCGTTACATCACACGCCACGGTGTTAGCCGCATTTATTGTGCAGGCATTCGTGACTTTGAAATAGGTTTTATCATTAGAAACATAGCACGACGTTGTGTTCGCACTACCGGCCGGACTGTAACTGCAGTTGCCACTCTTTCCGTTGTACGCCGTTGTATAATAGTAAGAATCGGTAACACCGGGGTCGTCTTTCGGTGCCAAACAGTCTTGCGAGATCAAACCCGTTGGATCAACTTTTGTACTACATATTGGCAAAATGGATGGTCCAGCTAAATACACGCCGCTGCCAGTTTGTAGCCAGCATTTACTAGCGTTCATTGTTGTTGTCGCTGTTGGAGTCGCGCAATTCATTGAACGAACGCCATATGGATTCAGAGCACTATAAATGAAGTGGCTTGCCGTCACTTTACACTTATCGTTGATAGCCACTGGAGTAGCTAGCGATCCGTAACTGCATTCACTTAATGAACCACTACCTAACGGAAATCCAGCCACCCCAAACAGAGTTAACGAGATATCAAAATTTCCCGGCGAAAATAGGCGACTATCTAAACTCGCCGTCTTACCTTCATACCATCCAGCCGGTAACGCTTGCTCCAACTCATTGGCTGTAAATACAACATTGTCACCGGTCGCAGCGCGACCGCCATAAGCTTGATCGTATACGTATTGATTCTCTTTTTGAGTGACACAAACTTCCACAGTAGGTCCAGCATCAGGACAGACTGAGTAGGTTTCAGCGCCAACAATAAAAGACTTCAAGCTAAATGAAGTCAGACGATCCGTAAATGAACTCGCCTGCACATTCGAATAAGAAATTAAAAGAAAGATATAAATAATAAATAATTTCATTATTGATATCCTTTTTCGCCCACACAACGAACAACTACTGTTGAGTTCGTGCGAGTTCGTACATCCGTTGAGCCATTTCTAGAATCGAATACCCAAGCTTTTGTTAAATCAGTAGCCCGAGTAGTTCCTGTCCATTCCACATTTCCCGCCGCCGACATATCTGGCATCACATAACGGATACCATTGTAATCAGCTACCTCGTAATCATAGATTGTAGGGATACGCCATTTTACATTGATTGAGTTACCTTTTGCCAAAAGATCAATTCGAGAATCCGTTGATGTTTCGTTCGTACCCTCATAGCACGCCGAAATCGCCTTCGTCATTCCTACTGGTTGAGTTTGATAAGTCGCGCTGTTGCAAAAACCAGATCCATCCGTCGAGTGCACACCGGCTGCCTGACACCAATTCAAAGTTTTAGAAACAACGGAACTCCATAATAAACCAGTGCGCTCATCGCGCCACACTTCGCGGTAAATACCATCGGTGGAAACATTTCCTGCACGAGTCACTAATTTCCAAGTGCCCTGTCCGGCGTTAGCCTTTGTTGAACCCGTCCAAGTCGCATTGAAGTCATATTTATTCGCGCAATCTATAATTCTATCTGAAATGGTTCCCGTGATACCACAAGTTGAGTTCCAGTTTAGCCTTAAAACGCCGGCATCTGTTACCGACTGGCTACCTTCATCATCAAGTGCGATACTTGGAATAGATCGATAACCCGCTGGTAAATTGACTTTATCTCGATAGCTCACTGATTCTGTGCTGAAAGAAACCTGAGTAACATCCGATTCACGATGAGCCGCGCTGGCCCAAACGCCATCACCTTCAAAAGAGCCCATGGTGTCGAAAATTTTTATACCGTATTTAACATTTTCGGGCGACAAATCAGGATCAATTTCGTCATAGGCGTCTTTAAAAAAACACGACCCATTATTATCGGCGATACAGTTGGCACCACGACCACCATATGATGCTGAATACACATACCAATTGGGTGCTGTAGTTAAGTTTGTACGACAGGACAAAGACGTTGTGAAACCGATCGAACGCGCATCAACGCAGTTATCAAGGGTGCCCATGCTGGATGCCGAATCTGATAATGTGATCGAACCACTTGGAATATTTAACCAACAGCCTTTCAGCGAAGTTGATGCTGTCGCACAATCGGTGCGGCCGCCATCAGCGTCCGAGTACCAAAAATTTGTCGCGCGCGCTGTACAGTTATTCGCAACAGCACCTGATCCAGAACAATCGACATCGTTAATAGGAGTTGTCGTGTTCATTCGCGTATTCAAAGAATCAACCCAACAATCCGTTGTCAATTTGCCTGAGTCATTGAGTGCGCATATTGTACCGCGACCACCATATTGTGATATATAGGCGTAGAAAATATTAGTTGAGGTACCAGGCACCATGCAATCGCTGTCTTGCTCATTCACGCATTCGCTAGGTAAGCTTGTCACCATACTGCCATCGATACCCAAAATATTTTTTCCTAAACGAATTTTACTTTGATTCGAAGAATTCAAATTGGATTCTGTGAACGTTACTTTCGTTTGTCCATCGTACCAGCCGAGCGGAATGGCTAAGGTTGCCAAACCATTAGCACCTAAGAATGACTTTCCTATCTGAGTACGTCCACCGTAAGCCGAATCATAGATGTACGAGCCAACTTTATCGACGATACAGGCGTTGGAATTAATATCATTAGCTTTACACGATTTTGAAGCACTTGAACTTGAATCTACTTTTGTTCCAAACGTGTTCGCACCCGGGCCACAACCAAAATTTAAAAAGCTAGCAAACAACAAAGTTGTCACCGCTTTCAGCATCGTGTTTTTACGTTCAAAAAGAGTCGTGATGGTCATTAGCATGTCATTGATCTATCGGCGCTTTTTCAAAATTTGTTTAGCCCCAGCGGCCGTCTAGAAATTTATAATTGGCGCCTCAATTCGAGACATTTTTAATGACGTTGATATTCTATTTGCTTTGGTGCGCAATCTAATTCAAAGTCGTCGTTCTCATGACTCAAACATTACCAATATTAGATTTAGGAACAGAGTTCTTTGCGCCCGTGGCTGGCGGCGCGTTCTCAGATCCTGTATTGAGATACCGTAACCAGAAACAAGCCGTCTTTCTAGGTCTAGACAAAATGACAGACAACGAATGGGTCCAACATTTTGGAAACTTCCAGCCTCTAGAGAATAATTTGCCTCAACCACTGGCGATGAAGTATCACGGTCATCAATTTCAACACTACAATTCAGAATTAGGTGACGGTCGCGGTTTTGTGTTTGCTCAATTTTTAAAAAATCAACATCTGTTCGAATTAGGCACTAAAGGCAGCGGACAAACACCGTATTCACGACGTGGCGATGGTCGATTAACCTTAAAGGGTGCAGTTCGCGAGCTATTGGCAACGGATTACCTAGCTAAGCAAAAAGTTCTTACTAGCCATACATTTTCCATCGTCGAAACAGCCGAAAAACTAGTTCGTCATGATGAACCGTCACCGACTCGATCAGCAGTTTTGTTTCGTTTAAGTCGTGGCCATATTCGTATTGGAAATTTTCAGCGCGCTTTGTTTTACCAAAACAAAGAAAATATTTTTAAGTTGATGGACTATTCTTTAAAGAATTTCTATCCCGAATTACCGGCAGCGTCTGATCAAAGAACCAAAACAGAAATGTTTTTCAATAGCGTATCGCTGAGATTGGCTGACCTGTGCGCATCATACATGGTCGCGGGTTTCGTTCACGGCGTGCTTAATACAGATAACATGAATGTTTCAGGAGAGAGTTTTGATTATGGCCCTTACCGTTTTCTGCCCTACTACGATCCTTACTTCACCGCCGCTTATTTTGATCATGAAGGCCTTTATAGTTTTGGACGACAACCGCCTAGCTTTTTGTGGAACCTAACACAACTGCGAGAGGTACTTAACTTTGCTGAACCAACGGCGGATCTATCTCATTTGAATAATACGTTCGCACTACAGTTCAACGTATTTTTTACATCCCGTTTTTTCAAGAAATTGAATCTAAAACCTAACTCTGTTAGCAGCGAAATTGATTTATTGAATTCGTTCTTGAATCTGTCTCCCGATTACTACTCACCATCGGAGTTTCCAGTTTTAAATATGAACTTGATGAATAAGGCTCCTATCAAAGAAATCAGCCAATCGCTATTTTTCGCCAACATTCAAAAAATTATTGAAAGTTTTTTCCAAGATCTTTACCAAAACAAAAGTAGAAATTTCGAGACCGCATTTTTACAAATGCTGAATTGGACTCAAAACAACTTACCGACGACTTATTTTTCAGATGAAACATTGAACTTGATTCACGAGCACACAATACTACTCAGACAATTGAACGAAACTCAGATCAAATCGCGAGAACAGAATTTAGTGATTGATGAAATTGAAAAGATTTGGGACCACATTGACACAAACGACGATTGGACATGGATCAACCATCGTTTGTCTTAATTAAACGTCGTATTTGAACTATTTTTAATTATTTTTTATCTTCAGATTTTTTATCGTCGCCATGATCATGGCCACAGCCACATTCTTTTTTATCTTTGTGTTCCATTTTGCATGATCCGTCTTTACAGCCACCGTAGCTCTTATGAGCGCAGGCACCAAATACTAAAGACATGCCTAATACACAAACCAATAATAAATTCTTCATAAATACCCCTTTATACACTTAAAACGTCCGACGTAATGACGCGAACACCTTTTTGTTTTAAATCTTCCCAACGAAATTCTACTTTGTCATCTGCTAATTTGTATGTCGGACACAGATCCCTAATCAAGGTCATTTTGTAACCCAGCTCAAGACCATCGAGTGCAGTTTGCGTGATGCCTAAATCAATGGCATTGCCGACAACGTAAACTTCTTTAATATTTTTAAATTTTAAATACTCATCGAGTAAAGTTTTTTCGCCTTTACCCTTATCAAAAAATGCACTGCCCGTATCATACATCGGGTTCATGCCTTTTTTTATTACGTAACTAAAATAGTAAACATCCAGCGCTGGATGAAACGCAGCTCCCGGCGTATTTTGTACACAGTGATCCGCCCACAGAATTTGGCGATTATGATGCAACTCAATTGTGTCTTCTACTTTTTTCCCCGGATTGTTCGAAGCAAAGGCATGATGTTGAGCTTTGTGATAATCTTGAGACGCCACAATCGCATCAAATTTCTTTCCAGACAATCGAAGCAATTGATTGATTTTATCAACAAAGTCTAACGACTTGATTGCAGGAATTGGCCCATGATAGAAAAAATCATTTTGTAGATCGTGTACCAATAAACATTTCACTCATTTAGTTTATTTAACTCTGTTAGCTTTTTAAATACTTTTCCTGAATCTCGTGGATTTCACTTTCAAATGAAGACATTAGTACAGGGTAACGACACCATGTCTTCGGATCTAAAGATTCATCGTCTAAATGAAATGCGGGTGCGTAACGTTCTCGTTTCCATTGGTTACGCGACCAAAGGGTAAGGAACTTGATCGTGTATTTAGCCAAGTCTGTAACAGAATGTGCGGGGAAATCGACTTTTAACACTTCTACGATATCTGAAGGTCGCTGGCGATCTCGGATGAACTCTTTTTCGATCGCATTCAAGACATCATAAGGCATCAGATCGGATTCATCAGTTTGCTGCATTTTTGTAGGACGCAATTCTGCGGTCGGCGGTTTCATGAATACGAATTTCAAACTCATCATCGAACCCACACCTTGTGGACCAATTTCATTCATCCATTTTAGCCATTTATTTAAGAATGACTTGTCGACTCCGGCAATAGGACTGAAACCACCCGAAGTATCACCATCCATTGTCGCATAACCAACAGCCGCTTCAGAACGATTGCTGGTCGCTAGCAACAAAGCATTTTTAATATTTGCCATCATCCAAATTCCCGGCGATCGGACGCGGGCTTGAATATTTTGTAAAGCTATGTCATCGGCTTCCCAAGATAGTTTGCGCTGGATCACAGTCTCAACGATTTGTTTATAGTTTTCTTGAACAGCAGCAATGCTCCAGTCATAAAAACTGGTACCCAATTCTTTAGAAAGCTCCTGTGCCGCCCGTTTTGTCTCAACAGATGAATTCTCTGAACTTTGGTAAACTGTAGTTACCAAAGATTTCACAACATGCTGGATATCCCAATCTGTTTTAAACACAGCGGGCCCCATGTACTTTAATTTTTGAACAAACTTATCTTTACCAAGATATTTAAAAGCTTCAGCTAAACACTTAACGGCCATTATTGTTACAACGGACGAGTCAACCCCTCCACTCAAGGAAACCATAAAACCATGCGAGCGGCTTTTCCTAAGGTAATCAAATAAACCCAAGCAAACAGCACGATAAAACTCTTCGTTTTTCAAAGGTTCCACATTTTCCCAAGCTGGAAGATTTTTTTTTACACGTATGGGAGGTAAAAACTTCCAGTTAAATTCAGATGTCACCTGTGAAGCTTCGGTGAATCCCAATTCCGGTTTGAAGCTAGCTGTTTGCAAACGACGAATGCGATTAGCATCGACATCAATAACTGAGTCATACACTTCAAAGTCATTGAACGAGAATCGTGGACTTTCCATCACAAGCACACCGTTGCTGGCAATCAGTGCGCCTCCATCAAATATGATTCGGCCCGATTCATTACCTAATAAGTTTGAATACACATAGGCAACACCAAATGCACGTGAACCTTCGATTACGAAACGTTTACGAACTTCCTGTTTTCCAAATGCAAAGTGGGAAGCACTTGGATTTAAAATAATATCAACGCCTTTGCGCGAAAGACTGGCACCCACACGCTGAGCGACCCAGGCTTCTTCGCAAATTTCTAAACCGATTTTCAATCCGCCAATTTCAAAAAAGTAATCACCAATTTTTACGTCTTCAGCAATTGATCCGACTTTTAATGTCACCGTCTCTAACGCTTGATTTTCCCACGGACGGAACCAACGATTTTCATAATGTACACCATCACCAGCCAAAAACTTTTTAGGAACAAGGCCTTTCAGGTGGCCATCGACAATAACAGCATTCACATTAAATACGCTGCCTTTAAAGAATAACGGTAAACCCAACGTCACTACTTTGCCGCGTGTGTAGGGCAAAAGAGAGTATAGAATTTCTAATGATTTTTCGCCAACAAATGGCGAAAAGAAAGCATCTTCACAGCCATAGCCAGAAATGCTGAGTTCTGGAAAACAAACGATTTGAATGCCGCGCTTGTCACACTCAAGTAGTGACTGCTTAATATTTTCAAAGTTACTTTCCCAAGCCAGCGGTGTTTGATTTAAACTGACCGCAGCTACTCGCACATTTTTCATTTCTGACTCCTAAAACAGCACACTCAATCTTAAAGACGGACTCAATACAGATACGTTTTTCTTTTGATCAGAAGTTTCGGTAATGCCGTCGAAGTATTTTTTATACTCGATATTTAGAAAAGTGAATTGAAATCCAATTATCATCCAGCTCGAAACGCGGTCCAAGATACATATCGAGCCATAGTAACCAGTGCCGTCACGCCATTCATTGGCCTCATTCAAATTCACTTTTTCGGTCGATTTAGAAATCGAGCCGCCTTCTAATAAGAAAGGCCCTACTAACAAACCGATATTAGGAGCTGTCGATTCCCGATGCCCACGAACATTGCTGCTGGCAGTAGCCTGAGTCATGTGAGTGGCCCCGACCAAAAAGCTTTGCCCCATGATAAACTGCAAACTTAAATCGTACGACGTCACCCGAGTTTCGGCGTTCACACCGGCGTTTACTTGCTCGTCTTTTGAGAATTGAAAGTAATTAACACTGGCTAAAATTTCGGCTTGGCTAAGCTGGCTTAAACTCAAAACTAGCATGATCCACTTGAGCGTACTTAAACGACTGAAAATCATCATGGAATCCCCAAACAAACTCTGCGTTATCGCAAAGTGTTACAAATTTTTTTTGACTCTATCTTCTCTACTGTGATTCAAGAGGTCATGCAATTGGTTCTTTTAGTAATTACTTTAATTTTAACTTCGGTTTCTAGTTTCGCTGTACAGACGTTTTCTGGCTACATCGTACAAAATGGCAACCATAGATCGTTGAAATCTGGCAATCAACAGTATGCTTTGGTGGCCAATAATAGCGACGTTAGAGTTCAGTTATTTAAACTAAGAAACAGAGACTTTATCTCGGGTATTGGCAGCGCACTCAACGGCAATACAGTTCGCTTAGAAACAATTGATTTTGTAGGCTTAAGTAACTTTCTAGGATTGTGGATGTCACCTATGGGTCTATTCCAAGTCACTGATTTCAGCAGCCTTAGTTTATACAAATCAACATCGAGCTCTTCTAAATCGGCACTAAATTATTCGATTACTCCTAATGATGGCGCGTCTTGGGGCATGTTCCTAACAGATGCGGATCGAATCTATTTCTCTAATTTAACGGTAACTGAATCAAAAGCGTCGATCCGATTTTTTGACACTCAGACTGGCGCTTTCCAGAAAGAAGTTGCACTAAGTAAAATATCACGATGAGCCTCTTTGCTCTTCCCGACAAAAAACTGTTTTTCTCAAAAAATGATCCTGATGATTTACGTTTGGGTGATGTTGTCGCCGTTGAACCTAATTTAGATAGCGTTAAAAATAAATTTGTTGTCGTCGGCTATCCCGATGACCGCGGCATCCAAGCCAATGGCGGTCGCACGGGCGCTAAAGACGGCCCTAACGGCATCAGACAAATATTATACAAACTCGCAGTTCCTGTTTCATTTCAAAACAAACTAGTGGATGTCGGTGATTTTTCTAAACCAACAGAGTTAGCGAATGATCAAGTTGCCGTTCTTGCGGTTTTAGATACGCTCAATGCACATAACAACCGAATCCTATCACTCGGTGGCGGTCATGATTGGGCCTATTGTGATGTCAGTTCGTTTATCACCCGTGAATTGAAAAACAAACAGCGACCACTCGTTATAAATATCGATGCTCATTTAGATGTTCGTTCTGACAAGAACGGCGTTAATTCGGGCACACCGTTTTTTAAAACGCTTGAAAAATTTCCCGATCAGTTTGATCTAGTACAAATCGGTATTCAGCCTCATTGCAATTCAAAGAAACATTTAGATTATGCAAAAAGTAAGTCCGTTGAAGTCATCATGAAAGATGATGTCGAAAACACTGGGATCAAGTCTGTTATGGATTCACTCGTTGGCACCCATAAACAACAACCCGTCTTTTTAAGTTTAGATATCGATGCGATCACAGCCAGTGAAGCCCCCGGCTGTTCACAATCTTGGCCCGGTGGCTTAACATTCAATTCGGTAAAATACATTCTGACTCAGATGAATCGATTTTCTAGCTGGAACCATTTAGGCATTTACGAAGTGGCGCCGTCTTTGGATGTCCAAAATATAACGCAAAAATCTGCGGCTCTAGCTGCCTATGAATTTATGATTCAAAGCTTGGGATCACAAGGAGTGTAATCTTGGAATCAAAGCCGGTACAGTTTGAGCCCAAAGGTTTCGGCAGCGATAATCACGCCAGTGTTCACCCGGCTATTATTCAAAGCCTAATCAACGCCAATGTGGATCATGCTCACAGTTATGGACTAGATCCTATGACTGAACGAGTAGAGAAAAAAATCTCTGAATTATTTGAAACCAATGCGAAATCATTTTTTGTCTTCAATGGAACGGCCGCAAATATTTTAGCATTGAAAGCCTGCACGCGCAGTTACCAAACTGTTTTATGTTCTGATGTTGCCCACATCCATGTCGACGAGTGTGCCGGGCCTGAAATTCATGGCGGTTATAAATTAATGCCGGTAAAATCAGAGAACGGAAAAGTCACACTCGACAAGTTAAAAAGCTACCTTATTCGTCGAGGTGATCAGCATTATTCCCAAGTAAAAACGATATCACTGACTCAGCCGACAGAACTCGGCACTGTGTATACAACCCAAGAGCTTAAGGCCATTTGTGACTGGGCCAAATCTGAAAAATTATATGTTCATCTCGATGGATCACGATTTGCCAACGCGTGCGTAAGTCTAAAGAAAACATTCGCTGAAATGACCACCGCTGTTGGTGTAGATGTTGTATCGTTTGGTGGCACTAAGAATGGTTTGATGGGTGCCGAGATCGTTGTGTTTTTAAACGCAGAGTCCGCGAACGATTTTAAATATCTGCGCAAACAATTAGGCCAGCTGCCGTCTAAGTCTAGATTCTTGGCCGCTCAGTTTGATGCTTATTTACAAAACGATCTTTGGAAAGAAATCGCCGCAAAAAGTTTAAAGTCAGCAGCATTTTTCGACCGAGGATTACGCCAACTGACAAAACTGAAACCGGAATACCCAGTAGAAAGCAACGCAGCGTTTGTTAAATTCCCCAAGGCCTGGATTAAAGAACTTAAAAAAGAACGTTTTTTTTATGTTTGGGATGAAGCTACTTTTGTCTGCCGAATTATGTTTTCATGGGATACAACTGAAAATGAAATTCAATCGTTTCTGAATAAAATTGTCCAGCTAGAACAAGGAGCTTAATCTATGAAATATGAACCGGTTCACTATCACGATTATTTGGGCCTTGATAAATTATTAAATAGTCAGAAACGACGTTCTGAAGAATTTGGTAACCCCGCGCATGAAGAATGGTTATTTATTTCCGTTCACCAAGTGTATGAAGTTTGGTTTTTTCAAATTCTAAAGGAAATTCAATCATTGGTTCCGTTGTTTAATCAACCCGTGATACCAGAGCGCGATATGGGTACGATTGATCATCGGATCAACCGAATCTTAACTATTTGCAAAAACTTAACGAGTCCCCTTGATATTTTAGAAACAATGACGCCACATGAATTTCTAGATTTCCGTGATTATCTATATCCAGCGAGTGGATTCCAAAGTGCACAGTTCCGCATGGTAGAAGTGTTGCTTGGGCTGAAAATGGAAAACAGAATCAAGCTAACAGAATCGCCATTTTATGATCATTTGAAAGAACCTTTGCGAACAGAATTGATCGATCTAATGAAGGGCAGCACCCTATTTGACGGTCTTGAAAATTGGCTGAACCGCACTCCGTTTTTGAAAACGGCAAAATTTGATTTCAATGCAGAATACAAAACAGCACTATTAAATGTTTACAAAGAAGACCTAGAGGTAATCAAAACCAATCCTCGCCTGACTGATGCGGACAAAGAACGTAGCTCAAAAAATATTCAAACGTTCATGGATCAAATCGACATTGTATTTAACGAAGACAAATACAACGAGCTTAAAGCCCAAGGCCAATTTCGCTTTAGTTTTAAAGCGTTTCAAGCGGCATTATTTATTTCACTTTATCGTAATGAGCCGATCTTACAAGTTCCATTCAGCATCTTGAATTCGTTGATGGATATTGATGAGGCCCTGACAACATGGCGCTATCGCCATGCTTTAATGGCTCATCGAATGCTTGGACGAAAGATTGGGACTGGTGGATCTAGCGGAACTGACTACCTAAAGGACACGGCTGAAAAACACAAAATTTATACGGATTTGTTCAATATGAGCTCGTATCTGATACCTCGCAGTAAATTACCTCCGTGCACGATCTAAAATAACTACTACCTAGGTCGAGTTAGTATCAAGAAATGCACAGAAAAACTAAGTCATTGAGCTAACTTGACTCCACTTCTAAGGATTCTTTCCGATACTTCAAAGATGCTTAAGCGCACTCTCATTTTGTTTTTTACAATTCTAGTTGGTATTGGTGGCGGCGTTTATTTCTTGGGCCCAGCTTATTTAAAGCGAAAAATAAACCTATTCGTATACTCCTCTATGCGTCTTGAAGGCAATTACGACAAAATCAAAATTGAATCGTTTGATCCGTTGAAAATTGATATTTCCAATATCTCCGCAAAAAAAAACAAAGACTTCTATTTCTCGATCAAGAAGCTGAACGTTGAGATGAATTTGAAAGACATCCTAAAAAATTGGGATAACAAGTCTGTAAAGTTTCAACTTTTAGTCGATGGGTTTAATGTTTTCTACAAAGACGTGCCAGTACCTGGGACCGAAAAACCAACGGAATTACCAAAGAACGTATCTGCAGAAGCGGCTGCCAATATGCGCGACTATTTGAAAGCCAGCTACGGGATCAATGAGCTTGATCTTTTGGTTAAAGTTGGAAAATTCGACTACCAAGTTCAGATGAGTGCCGGCGCCTATCGCCTGACCGGAAACAATACGACGTTAAAAATTTCAAATTTAGAAACACCTATTGAATTTTCTCTTAATTCATACCTTTACAGCGATGCTAACTTAGGCCCACTTAGCAAAACATATGTACCCATCAACATCCAGTCACAATTCACGGTTAAAAACGCCGTGGCCAATATTCTGAAAAGTGAATTTCAAATTGCAGGAATTAAAAATACATTTAATGGCCTTGTTAGCTTGAAGAACATGGATTTTGATACAACTCTTAAGACTCACATTCCCAACATCGAAGCTCTCGATTTCTTAAAAACGTATAAAGATAAATTTCCTGTCAGCGATGCACGCGGCGCCGTGACACTAGATATGGTCATGCGTGGAAACGTCAATAACTTACTAGCGACTCAAATTAAAGGAATCTTAAATTTAACTTCATTCGAAGCAAAAGCGAAATACAAAACGACGGACGCCAGCGCTCAGGGGCCGATCAACTTGGACATGTCGACTTCATTCGTCCTGACAAATTTGGTTCCTTCAATATCGACAGCGACTTGGAAATTAAGACTTGATAATTGCACTCTAGCTTACAAAGATATGTTTCTAAAAGATGCGGGAGTTAATCTTTCTTCCGAAGGCACGGTATCTTATATCACGAACCTAAATATCGAACGTTTCAAGCTTTTGTTTCACACCCTAGATGTGTCAGCTAAAGGCTTTGCTAGTTACGATCGTTCGTCCGATATCTCCTTCACTGTTAAACCGTTCAAGTTGCAAGACTTCAAAAAATTTCTTCCTAATAATAAAGACCACGATATTTCTGGTGACGTCGAAGTAGATGCTCAAATTAAGGGTTTCTTAACTCAGCCAAAAAATCTATCCGTAAATATTAAAAAAGTTCAGGCTAGCAATGTTAAATACTTTCTAAAATATAGAAATGATAAAGTGGCTCTTGAAGGCCCCGTATCATTTAACTTCCTTGGCGTATTAGCACTAGAAAGTGCACAAGTTTTAAAAGGTTCCATTACAGGAAATAGTGATCTTACATCCCTAGTAGTAACTCAAGATAAACAAATTCTGAAAACCAATACTGATCCGTTCAAATTGAACTGGGTTATACAAGCTCACAATGGACGTTTAAATATTGAGAAGCTAAACGTGAATACATTTTTATCTTCATTTGTAGTCAGCGGTCGTCCGCCGATCGCTCCTGATGATACGTTTGACTTGAAACTGAACTTAGAAAATCTAAATTGGAAGAAAGCCAAGGCCTATCTACCGGTTAACGAGTGGCTTAACACGGTTGCCGACATGAGCAATAAAGGAACTATCCAAGTCCAAGGAAAGCTAGATCCATTCGAGATTCAGCATTCAAAATGGCACTTAAATACAGATCTTGAAACGACTATTACTGCTTTGGCCATGCCGTTTAATTTTCATTTATCCAATAACAAACCGACCGGCGCTAGCCCAACTCCGGAACCCCACTTAACTATTGCTCCCGCATTTATAAAAGATAAGGAATTATTAAAAACAGTTCGCTGGAATCATAAAGTAAATATCCAAAAGGTTACTTTTAAAGACTCTCCAGCTCAATTCCAAAATATTGCTCTTACTGCGAATCTACACAACAGCAAGCTAACTATGGCCGGCGAAATCGGTTATATCTTTAAAGGTAAAATGGCCTTCTCTGATGTGATTATTCCTCTGGTCGAAACCGATCCTAAGATTAACTTTAAAATGACATCGGCTAATCTGTCGTTCTCGCCCCTAGTAGAGTTCGTTTTACCAGAATATAAAGATCTGATTTCGGGTGTTAGTAATTTCACCGTTGAAGGCCAAACTAAAATGCCTGGAACGCTGAATTTCAAAAAAGACTTAGTTGCAAAAGGAAATTTCGTAATTCCAGTTTCCGAAGTTCACACGCTAAATTTAATCAACGAAGTGAAACAAAAATTTGCGTCCATCAAAGACTTCGGAGTTCCTTCGATGGTGCCCGTCAAGAATTTAGGTGCGTCGACGAAATCTGAATTTGAGATAAAAAACCTGACTCTTCAACTGAATAAATTCAACGCCACTATTCGTGGTGGAGACGAGCTTAACCTCGATGGCCAAGTTAAATTTGATTTAGACAGCAATATCAATGCGGCTCTAAAACTCGTCAGCGTTCCGGTCCATGGCGAATTTATGATGGCCAACAAGAGTGCATCCGGACACTTGGAAATTCCCATCATCATCCAAGGCAATCTAATGCAACCGAAATGGAGCTTTGCAGGCAACACGGTTGAAAAAATGACTCAAAATTTTATTGA
>NCGL01000025.1 GCA_002256935.1 Bdellovibrio sp. 28-41-41 | reverse complement strand
CAAGTTCCATGAAGCCCCCTTCACTCAACTATTTTGCAACTGACGGTCCAGATCAAAATTTCAAACATCAAAAACCGAATATGTATTTAAAATCACAGATCAAAAACATTTTCGCCGACTTCACATCCGGTTGCCGCCACTAGTGACCGATGCACGGACCTCCATTATAGCAAAACTGTGTACTTTCCGCACCTATATTGGGGATTTGATTGGGAAAATTCGATTTGGATTGTAAATTTTTGGCGTTTTGAAAAGTTTTCAATGTGAACGGACCACCGTTCATTGATAGCATTGAAATGGCAACTAATAAAATTAAAGTTAAAGATTGCCTGGAAACTATCGGTAAAAATCAATTCAAACGATTATAAGAATTCAGCAAGTCCCTTAGGGCCCTAAATCACGAAACTTACACATTTAACTTCACAGCGAGTTTATCTTTTCGCACAAAAAGCCCGTAATATGGTTTATCTTCAGGCCAGCCGCCGTCTTGTCGGGTTAACAATTGTAATTTTCTTAAAACTTTTGTTCTGAATCTTTTTGAATTAGTTTTCGTCATTAAGCCTAATCTTGAATTCAAGCATTGAAGCTCTCTTCGCATTTCATACCAAAGTGGAAATCCTAGTGGATGATAGTTTTTGATTTTAAGCCAATCTATGCCCGATAAACGCTTCGCTTCGGCAACGAATTTCCATTTCTTTTTAGGCGGTATTTGCAGCTCGACCGGATGCTTGGGTGAATTCACTTGATGTAATTCTAGCCCCAAATAGTCGATCCCGTTTGTAAGTGGCTTAAGGCTCGTTTTGGCGGCATTTAAATTTTGTTTCCGATTAGCTATTAACCAATCATTAACGATTTTTTCCATTGGCTTTAGCTTATTTGGATCAGTATCCAGCAAAGTAAGGTCATCCATGTAACGCAAATAACCTTGAGGCTTAAGCTTGCGAGTTATCAAATGATCAAGTTCATTTAAGTATAGGTTTGCACCATATTGACTGGTCAAATTTCCGATGGGTATGCCTTGATCTGATGTTTTAGAAAGCCAGGACTTAGATTTAGGAAATTTTGCAAATCTTGTTAAATCACCAGTTCGCCTAAACTTTATTCTGGGATCAACATCAAATTGCATTTCAATTAGATTCCTAATTTCGGGGTCTTTTACGTTTCTTAAAAATAACTTCCTCAGAATTGGGCGATTGATCGTGTAAAAAAATGATTCAACGTCTAGCTGTAAAATCCAAACAGTTTTGCGACCACCTTGACTTAATTTCCTGACCTGATTTTGAAAGTCTTTAATGGCCGCATGAAGTCCCATCCCTTTTCGACACGCAAATGACTTTGGGTGAAGTTTTCTATCCCAAACTTTAGCTACTTCCTCTACAATCACATGATGGATGATTCGATCCCGAAAATGAGAGGCCCAAATTTCACGTGGTTTCGGTTCGGTAAGAATAAAACATTTAAGAGGCTTTGGGCTATAGGTCTTGTTTCTGATTTCGTGATGCAGCTTTATTAACTCTTCACCCAATTTCAGTTCAAAAGACAAACATTCAGCGCTTTGTCTTTTGCCGCGAGCGCACTTTCTATAGGCTTTCAAAATTGTGTTAAATTCTACCATTTAGTTTACTCATAGAATGTTAATATTCACACCTGGCTCATTTGTTTTCGATCAGTCGATCTACCTTTCGTCATCAACGCAAATAATTTTAAAGGGTCGTTTTATGATCAAAAAAAGAGGGAGCTTTATTTCTAAAGCTCCCTAGATCATCTTCCAAGCCTAGCGACCCACACACCTGGCCGCATTGTTGTTATTGCGGTTGTTATTGTTGACGTTGCCGTTGTCACTGCCGAAGATCCACGAATTATTGCGGTTGTTTGAATTGACCGACGCGGACCATAACAATTTACTATCGTATCCTTTTCAGCTGCCCTCGACGAGGCCCCTGGCCGTTGGTTTCTTCAACGTTCGGTTTATAACGGGGGAACATCGATTCGGATATTGGAACTTTTTACTTTCATAAAAAGAGGACTCCCGTGGAAGAAAACTGGACGCTCCACTAATTCAAAAATACTATTTTTAAACAAATGAACTCTGCCAATGATCCGAAATTACATCTACACGATTTCAACTGCTGTGTCGACTTTTTTTGCCCAACTACGCCAGTTGTTATTCTGTTTAGAGATTTCAACAAGTCTTTCAGAAAGCAAATTAAACTCGCCTTTGCTAATTCCTTGTAGATCTAAAAGCATTCTTAAAAATACCCAGATCACTTCAATTTCCAAAGTAACCACTTGCAAGGAACTATTTTTATTTTTTGATCCATTCGCAACAACAACGCCTTTTAACATTCTCAGAGCTGACGATGAAATTTGCTCGCCTAAGTCATATTTGAGTGCTTTAGGTAGTTTGAGTTTAATACGGTACAATTCACGCGTGAAATGATAGGCATCTTGATATATTTTTAAATGTTTTGATCTGGCCACGTTCTGCTGTCCTTATTTTAATTTGGTTTGTAATTAGGATCATGCGCTCTCAGAGCGCATGAAAATATTGAATAATGAAATGATTTATTCCACGCCTAGCGACCCACACACCTGGCCGCATAGGTGACATTGCGGGAGCTATAGCTGACGTAGCCGATGTCACTGCCGAAGATCCACGAATAATAGCGGACGCTCGAATAGACCGACGCGGACCATTCATAAGAAGAACCACCCGGTGATCCGTCATTGAATACTCGCTGACTGCTAGGCTGTCCCATATCGGGCATGACCATTCTAATTCCATTTAATTCTGCAATATTGTAGTCGCTAATCGTTGGCAGTCGCCAAGCGATACTAGGAGTCGAATTCTTTCCCATTCCCCCCTTAGCGGTCATGTAACCAGAACTCGTCCAGGTCTCACCTGAAGGACTAAGTCCACTTCCTTCTGTGCAAAGGCTAATTGCGCCTGTTCCCGGTTGCAGATTAGAACTTGCCCCTTGAACACAGCTAAAAGAGCCGGCGGCCGTACTGCTTAGAAAAAATTTATCATTGGCCGCAAACGGAATTGATCCCTGAGTAATAGTAAAACTACAAATGTTATTCACACTATAAGTTGCTACTGATCCAGGTCCGGCTCCTATTGTTTGCGCTCCACCGCCAGTGCATCCGCCACCTGTCGAAGACACAACTGTAAAGCTCGTAGAGCTAGAAAAAATCACTCTCACTGTTTGATTAGTTGATGAACTTCCACCTGTGATACTGCCAATACTTCCATTGCCGTTAATCGCCGTGGACGTGGCACAATTACTATGACCGGCGACCGTCGTGTTACATGATTGATAATAAGTCACGGGGGCCAACTCGACATTGCCGCTGGCACGGCACCAATTCACTGAACTTGAAACTTGCGAACTCCATAATATCCCAGTTCGACTGTCTTGCCAGACTTCTTTGTTGGCAGCAGACCGGGTCACCAGTTTCCATAGACCTTGACCCGCATTACATTTTAACGAGCCGTCCCAGATCGCGGTTGAAGTCCAAGTTTTAGCAGCCGCTTCGCAAGTTGATTTTGTAATGTAACCTACATCACTGCATGATCCGTTAAGATTCAGACAATCTGCAATTCTTTCTGACACCGTGGTTTGCGCAGTTCCGCAAGTAACTGTAGGTCTGATCGCATAGATACAACTGATTCCGGTATAACCCTCATCATCTCTAAAGCCATCGGGAATATCTCGATAAGTAAGGCCACTTGTTGAAGGCAAATTTGCACCTGCGTATGTTGTTGTTTCTTGAGCCAGAGTGATCGAAGTTGATGTGGATTGATTGTCATCGTTATTAACAATGGGAACACTGCCAGGATTTCTGTAGGCTTGGGATAAAATATTTCCGGAATAAGTCCCCGTAAATCCTCCGGTCACACCAAATATCGACTTCCCAAAAAGTATTTGGGTGGCATTTAAATTCGAATCAGTCAATAAGCAGGATTTATTGTCATAAAACCCTTTAGGAATATTTGCTGTAACTTTCGTTGATGCGCTCGCGTTTTCCCAACTAGTCACATCACTATTAATAGTTGTTCCTACAAGTGTCCCAGTTGTTTCAACTTTGCACGGGGATTCGTTAATATTATCTGCGGTGCAAGGGCTAGTTGAGGCAAAACTATTCTTACTTTCAATAGAAGAAGGCTGACAGGAGGACATTAAAAGTCCCATCGCTAAAATACTAAAAATAAATTTAAAATTTCTGTTCACGTTAATTCTCAAACCTTTTTCCTTTGCTCGCTAACCCCATGGACTCTTAAGAGTCCATGGGAATAAAAAATCATTAAATCAAAAATCGTCCACGCCTAGCGACCCACACACCTGGCCGCATAGGTGACATTGCGGAAGTTATTGCTGACGTAGCCGAAGCCACTGCCGAAGATCCACGAAAAACTGCGGGTGAACGAATACACCGACGCGGACCACTCATAGGAAGAACCACCCGCAGATCCATCTCGACTTGGTCTTTGTAAGCCCGCAATTCCCATATCAGGCATGACCATTCTAATTCCATTTACTTCTGCTAACCGATAATCATTTATGGTAGGCAGTCGCCAAGCAACACTCGGAGCAGAATTCTTTCCCAGGCCACCCTTTGCGGTCATGTATCCTGGACTCGTCCAAGTTTCACCGGATGGATTTAAACCGATAGCTTCCGCACATAAACTTAGGGGAGGTAGCGGCTGAAGCCCCGACCCTGCATTCGGTGTGCAATCCCCGTAACTTGAATCTGAGCTTCTTAAAACAAAAGTATCACCGGCTACAAAATTGATTGATCCTTGGGTAATTTTAAATCCGCAGGTGTTTGCCACGGAATATGTTGTTGAACTACCAATTGTTGATGTAATCGCGCCCGTGCGCGAAGGAGAAAGGTTGTCATCACAGCTCGGGGTGAAAGCATTATTTGTGTAGTAATCACCGGTTACAGTAAAGTTCGCTGCATCAACGAAACTAATAACTATAGCTTCATCCGACATCGAAGTGCCGCTTGTAACCAAAGAAATTTTGCCATTGCCCGTGATCGGACTTCCCGCAGCACCATTGTAAGATTGATGGAAGACCAACGGCGCAAGTTGAGTATTCCCGCTCGCTTGGCACCAGTTATTGCTAGTCGTAACTTTAGAACTCCACAGCAAGCCTGTGCGACTGTCCTGCCATACTTCTTTGTTGGCTGCTGAGCGGGTGACTAGCTTCCACAAGCCTTGCCCAGCATTGCATTTAGTAGCGCCATCCCATATAGCCGTTGATGTCCAATTTTTGGCTGCAGCTTCGCAAGTTGATTTTGTCGTGTAACTAACGTCGCTGCAAGTGCCGTTGAGATTCAAACAATCAGCGATCCGATCGATTATCGTTGTCTGAGTCGTCCCACAAGTGACATTTGGGCGCGGCGCATACGCACAACTCGTCCCCAAATAGCCTTCATCATCCTTAGCTTGCGCAGGAATACTTCGATAAGTGTAACCGCCAGAGGTTGGCAATGCGGCTCCTGCGTATGTATTCACTTCAGAATAAAGGCTCATTGCATAGGATGTGCTTTGATTATCCAAATGATTTGCGACCGGCACGCTGCCAGGATTTCTATAGGCAAATGAATTTGTATTTAATGAAAAACTACCAAGAGATGAGCCGGAAACACCAAATATACTGGATCCAGATTTTATATTTTCAGAAATTAGGTATGTATCTTCAACCTGGCAGGACTTGCCATCATACCATCCCGTTGGCAAACTTGCGGTCAGTGTGGAAGTAGCACTTGAATTATTGTAAGAGGTAACATCGCTACCAAATTTATTCGTGACCACAAATCCAGCGTCCGCAATATCGCAAGGTTGATCGTTGATTTGATCTATCAGGCAGGTGGTTGACTGGGCCGAATTAAATCTGGTGATAGTAGACCGAAAGAAGCAGCCTAGATTAGAAAAAATTAAAATCGATAGTAAAAAATGGGGCAATGATTTTGTTAGGCCCATAAATACTCGATTGACGATTGACGATTGACGATTGACGATTGACGATTGACGATGCTCAATTCTAGCTTTTTGCAAGTCAACAATATTTCTATTAATTTCCATAAATTTGCACACTTACTTCTCTTCGGATCAATTCATTTCAACTAAAGATAACTAAGCCTTTTTTTCTCACTTTTCAAAGTCGAAAATCAATTCAATTCGACTCGAATTGAGACGAGACCGTGGTCTAGCCCCCTATTATAGTTTTGAATTGGCTGTGTTCTCGAACACTTACGCAAGTCAAATCGATATCTTTAAATAGAAATACAAAAGAGTAAGGATTAAATTAAGCTACTTCATTATACAAACAATATTTAAACAATTTATGACTTTCGTACCTAAAATATTGATCTCAAAATGGCACACTCGACGTTTTACCTACCTGACCAAGTTCTTTCAATTAGTTGGTAAAGCAAATTAAATATAAAATTGAGAGCGACTACCGATACAATATTCTTTTGGAAGGATATAACTTTTTGGGAATCTTTAGAAAATTTAAGATTAAACCAAATTATCGATTTAACTTACGATTCCAATCCCCGAGTTTAAAATCTCGATGATCTTTTTGCGCTTCAATAGCCTTGCTCGCCATGGACAGAGTTGCTGGTGCCAGTTGGCCAGCCGCCCAAAGACCGATAGCAATCGTCAAAACCCCAACAATAAATTTCGATATTTCCACAAAACTCTCCTGTCTATATTAAGATCCCGAGAATCGAATAGCCTCTCTCCATTGTTTAAAATTGCCGGTTACAGCAGATTCAATTTCATTTCCATTATCAACTTAAGGATTACAAGTGTCACCTAGGTGTCACCAAGAAGTCACCCAGCACAGTTATTTTCCGTTATGTAAGGTTATGTTTGAAAGTTTGAATCCGCGTAAGTGATTGAAACCTCTTGTTAATAATTTTGCGTACTTAGATCGATTTTCGAGACTTTTGGATTTGTAGATTGGAGGTGGGTGAGGGCTTCGCACCCCCGTAGCAACTTTTGCAGAGTCGTGCCTAACTCCTCGGCCAACCCACCATTATGAAAACGAAATATCACTCTATACCTGGATGGACAGAATGTCTAACTCGTTTTAGGGGGTGGGTCTGCCCGCCTAGGTTTTTAGTTCCAAGAATGGGTGCCAGGTGTAATTCAGGGCCTCGTTTAATAGACTATCCGTAATTTCTGTTTGGTTCCGAAGAGTGCACAAAGTCTTGGCAACCTCGATCGACGCGTTTAGTCTTCTTAAGGAACTGAGCTCGTTATCCAGTCTCTGCTTCAACCCTTGCGATAAATACTCTTTATTAAACCCTAGCTGCTCTCGGCGCTCGTTAAATGTCGGCCGCAGGCCATTGACCTCGTCCGCTATATCTTTCAATGTCCACGTCTTCTGGTCCTTTTCACCCTTACGCATAAACGACAAAATATGAAACCGATCGATCACCGGGCCCGATAATTTATCGCGGTACTTGCTGCATCGGGAATGGGAATAGGCACAGTCCACCGACTTGCCGGGCAGCCATTGCCCGCAGGGGCACAAGTTAGTGGTGGCGATCAGGTGAAAGTCGCACTCGTATTTATGGTACTTCTGCCCCCGAGCCAGGTGGACGTTTTTGTTTTGCATGGGTTCCCGCAAAGCTTCTTGGCATTTGGGGTCGAATTCTAGGAATTCGTCCATCAACAATATGCCTCCATGGGCCCGCGTGATTTCGCCCGGCAGACATTGCGATCCACCCCCGATCAATGCCAAATGGGAAATGGAATGATGAGGGTGAACGAATGGCCGCCAATAACGCCCCTCTTCGACGAAGAAATATTTCATCTGATGAAGGAAGGTTTCTTCATCAGGGGGCTCAGCCAAATAATTCAGGGATTCGGCCAATGTCGATTTTCCTAAACCACGCGGGCCCATCAGCAATAACGAGTGTCGTCCAAGACTGACAATTTTTAAAAGTTCACGTTCGTCTTCTGTGAACAAAACTTGAGTGGGATCTTTTTCAAACTCGGGCGCAAGGGTACGATTAGAAAATACATTAAATGCGGCCGCAGGCGCCGCCGCCTCATTCTTTTTCTTGAGCGGTTTCTTCATTTTTCCCGCATCTGGTTCATTTACTGAATACGTTGAGACTAATTCTTTAACATTCAGAAATTGCGCGTGATTTTCGCTCAGTAAACCATCCGGATGAAATCCTGTTATCAGTCTTCGATCGGCCACTGATTTTTTTATCAACAACAAATCCGAAGAAAAAATTTTACCCTCTAAACTGAGCTCACCGTGCGCGCACACTTCATCACAAGATAGAAAATCGATCACACCCAGTTCGGTCAGTATCGCGATCAAAATGGGCAGTTCTAAATCTAAAGACTTCTTTTTAAATGCGGCACTTCTGAGGTTGACGATAATCTGTCGACTCTTCGGCAGGTCGACTTCTAGAAACCTTAAAACACTTTTGATTTTAATAAGGCTTTCTTTCAAAATTGCATCTGCCTGCCCGATCAAATGAATCTGCGGCAAACCAGGGACAAAACTGACTTCAATTTCTACGGGTAACCATTCTTTTTGGCGCTGACTATATCCAATCACTCTCATGATCAGGACACGTTGCAATTTTAGAAAAGGAATTTAAAGGAAGAGAAAGAATCTCGGACACGGGTTTAAACCTTCGCGTCCGAATATGTCTGCCTATCTATGGCACTATAAAAATACTAGTGAGAATCTAAATCAGCTTTGCGAGTCGTAACCACAGGAGCCACCGGCGCCGCTGGAGCCGCTTCGTGTTCAACACCGCTTAGTGGGTGATGTTCATCGATAGTTTGGTTCAAACTCTTCGCCGTTACTGTTGTGTACACTTGAGTCGTTTGAATGCTGGCATGACCCAGCAACATTTGGATTGATCGTAAATCGGCGCCGCCCTCAAGAAGAGCTGTCGCACATCCATGTCTAAAGCGATGTGGATTAACAGTTTCAGGGAACTCAGCACGCGTTGACCAGGCATCTAACCAGCGCCAAACGTCGACACGTGATGGACGGTTACCACGATCATTGATCAATAATGAAGGAGTCGCATCTTTCAATAAATGCTGACGGACTTCTTTTAAGTAGTAATTCAAGCTTTCTGCTAGTTTTTCAGTAACCGGAACTAGGCGCTCTTTATTGCCTTTACCCAAGATTTTCACCCAACGATCAGTTGGATTAAAGTCATTTACGTTTAAACCCGTCAGCTCAGTAACTCGGCATCCCAATCCGTACAATAATAGCAACGTCAGTCTGTTTCGTGACGTTTTATTTGCATCTGGAACCACGCACGCTTCAAACAAACGTTGAAATTCGTCTTGAGTTAATGATTTTGGAAGCGAGAGTTTGATTTTAGGTGGTTTCAATTCGCGAAGTTCTGGGGATTTGATGCCCTTAGACTCGCAAAAGCGGAAATAAGTTCGGATCGATGAAATCACCCGCGCTTGTGAGCGTGGCGATAGGTTTTCATTTTTCATGTGTTCGTAGAAGTTGATCACAGGCGCCGTTGGATTTTGCTGTCGAAACTTTATCCAAAGCTCTAGATCACGGCGATACGCCATGATTGTGTTTTGAGATCTACCTCTCACATTTTGCAATTCTTCAAAAAATTCAACCCACAAATTTAATTCCATACAAGCATTAGAATTAGAAATAACTCCAAAGTCAATGCATTCATTTTCATGTTTATGAAAGCGTATACGAAAGGAAAAATGTAAGATTCTTAAAAGTTAAAGTGGTTCCAAAGTGGTTTCTTTATTCACCTCGAAATGCCCTCTGAAAGGGCATAACAAGGTGTGCGTCGAAGGGGCACAAATACACTGTGTTTATAAACAAAAGCGCCTATCACGTGAATGATAAGCGCTTTTCAATTTTTAAATTTATTCTTAAGAACGAATTGCTCTAGTATGTTACGTACAAACCTTGATTGTCATTACATGACACCTGCTGGCCGTTTATAACCGCAGTGGTAGCCACTAACAAGCCATTGATATGCGTGATCTGACCTGAACCTTGAAGGTCTCCAATCGATGCATCCGTCAGCGTAAACAGTACCTGAACTCCATTGCCCGAAGCGACAAGCTGCATGTTGCTTAAAAAGCCACCTGACGTCATCTGTCCTGGCTGATTATAATTAGTGATCTGATATTGTCCTGCCGGCAATTGACATCCATAGCCGTTATATCCGGAATAACCGAGTTGAATCGCCGAAGATACTGTCATCGAACCGTTGAAAACAACTGGGCCGACGTAGTTTTTAATAGTCGCGTAGCCACCGTATGTGTACGCTAGTTGCTGGATTACAGCCTGGTCGCCCATCATATTCCACTGAATTGCTAGCGAGCTAGCTCGTGAAATGGGTTGAGCCATTTGGGTTTGAGCAAAGTTGCATCCTGTGCAGGTTCCGATTATTCCGGTTTGCCCGATCGGTGCTGGTGTTGCGTACACCGTACCCGTATCACTTTTCTTTTGGCAGGAAATTAAAACCGCAAAAGAGATTGCAATCAATCCTGCGAATTGGACAGTTTTGGCTCTCCAATTGCTTTTTGTAAAATAGTTTTTCGTTTCCATAACATCTCCTAAAAATTAGTTTCTTTCTTTTTATAAATTAAATGCGTTTACTTTCGACATACCTGTGAATGTTCCAAGCTTTCTGTAACCTTCGCCTGTGCCTAGAGTTAAAGAAGTCTTCTGCATAACTTCAGTAGATCGGCAATCATAAGGACCTGCATAGATGAACCAGCATTTGCGATATGGACTCTGTGTCGCTTGTGATTGTGCGAAGTTTTTAAAGTACACGGAACCACTTACGTAACCTGTGCCTTGGCCATCGCCTTGGTCTACTGTTTTGTCGATAACAAGAACCACTGAACCTAATGCATCTTGGAAAATTCCCGTGAATACTGTCTTGCCATCTTTTGCAAACCAGTAGTTATACGTCGATTCAGGAACGTCATTGTCTTTTAAACCGCTGATGTTTTGATTATTATCTGCACTTGATTCAAAAGTACCAGTGAATGTCTGACCGTTATCTTCGTAGGAAATCTTAACTGATCCAGCATACTTAAGTGTTGAGTCTACTTCTGTTAAATTCACCGAGATCTTGATGTTCTTTGGACTGTTAATAGGATGAGTTCCTACATATGAGTTGAAGATCGAGAAGCTAACAGGTACGAAATCGACTGTGTCGCCGCCGCCATCTGACAATCCACCGTCCGTGCCGCCACCGCCTGGTGTGCCTGGATCAACGGCTGTTGTCGTTGTAGTTTCTACAGGCGGAGTGGCCGTATTTGTTTTTGAAGAACAACCGACACCAACCATCGACGCTAGAACTGCTAATAATAGTAACTGTTTTTTCATAATCTCCTCCTTCATTTTGAAGGGCTTTGTCTTAATACTGTGCGATTCACAGGCCACATTTAAGTCTCATGCCAAGTCATCTATCTATTTTGTTTGTCGAAGGAATCTCATCATGAAACGAAATTCCAAAGTGTTGCTCTCTGCCAGAAAATGACCTTTTTTGCCGTCGTGTCTCGCTCTGATACAGCGCCAGAGATGGTCACATCGTCTAAAACTCTACATTAGAAATTAGTTTGCCTTTCGATTAGGATGCTCGTTTTGAGTAAGGAAGTACTGATATGAGATTTTGGCGTCTATCTACCGTAATGTTACTAACAGGATTGGCTCAATTAGCATCCGCTGATCCAAAAGCGTGCCTTGGATTCTACAGAGAACCCGCAGAAAAATATGCGCTCTGGTTAGAACAAAATTTGATCTTAAGGCAAGCTTGGGTCAGCAAAGAGTCCGGCGAATCTATACGAAAACTGCATGAATCTGATAACTATTCCACTGTTTCTGATGTTGTTTTAAGCTTGAATTCCAAGCCTACGGCCATTAGCGTGGACAACAATACACTTGCTAGTTATGAACTGCGTTTTATGGGACTTAACAAGCCACAATCCTTGTTTCGAATCACCTCAGCCGGCCGCAAAGAAATCCTAGACACTACCACCATCAAGCATGACGGGTCGTTCTCGTTGCTACAAGTCTATGCGACACCGAAAGATAGCCATGTGATTTTAACAGCGACAGACAATGGCAATATCGATATTTTTCAAATGTACATTTATGATTTGAACTCTAAAAAAGTAGTCCAGCATTTTCAAACTGATGGTCAACAGATCACCTGGAAGAATGACAACGAATTTTTCTTCTTAAATGCAGAGAAAAAACTGCGCGGCGAAAAAGGCCCGTCTCTTTCAACTTACAATTTAAAAACGGGCGCTGTCAGTGTTGTAAAAAATGAAACTCTATTGTTCATGGATAAAGATGCCTATGTGAAGTTCGAAGACAATCACGCGCATTTGTTAATCAAAGATAAACGGAAAATATTTTTGCCAAAATCCTTTTTTAATACCGATGTTGAAATTGCCGGTTTATCTGTGCGTGATAACGGTGATACAATGATTTTTGCGAACGATTCTTGGAATAATCAAGGCAAAGTCCTGCGCCACAGTCGTAAAAATGGCAAAAGCCATTGGGACGTTGTTTACCAAACAGCAAAAGATTCCGTGATCGAATCTGTTGAATTCCATGACGACCACATTTCCGTGAATACATTTTGGGGTCCAACGATCGTGACAAAAATTTTGGACTACTCGGGCAAAGAAATCGCTGCCGTCCCATCGCCATCTTGCTGTTTGAAAAACGCAGTTAGATTTAAAACTGATAGCGACATCGTCGACGTTGTTGTCAGCAGTCATTTCAAACAAGGTGTAACGTTTAAATACTCACTCAAAGAAAAACGCTACCTTGATCCAACTCTTGAAAAACAAATGATGAGTTTTGATGGCGTTGACTTTATAAGTGCCATTCACTGGGCGACCAGCAAAGATGGAACTAGAATACCAGTAAGATTAACCTACCGAAAAGATTTAAAACGCGATGGAAAAAATGGGTTGTTGATCTATGGTTATGGCGGCTTTATGTCGGCGGGTTACATGAATTCATTCAATGCTAAGATGGATGCACACTTTATTAAAAATGGCGGCATCATTGCGGGACCGGCATTACGCGGTGGCAACGAATTTGGAAAGAAATGGCATGAATCAGCGATGTTCGAAAACAAACACAAAACGATGGAAGACTTTGTAGCTACAGCAAAGCTAGTGCACGCGATGGAATTGTCATCGCCAGCGATTACAGCGATCCAGGGTTGGTCAAATGGTGGCTTCCTAGTTTCTGCCACAGGACTACTGTATCCTGATGTCATCGGTATCGTAGTGTCGGGCAACGGCGTGAATGATCAGTTAAGAAAAGAAGTATTAGATGCGCAGTTTGGCGATGGCTGGGCGTACGAATATGGCGATAGTCGTGTGGCTAAAGTTTTAGCTTATTTAAAACAATGGAGCCCGGTATTCCGCGCGCAAATGCCTCTGCCAACACCGCACATGCTATTCATGAACGGCCGCATGGATTCGCGCGTGAATATGGTGCACTCAGCGAAAATCGCATTTGCCTTGAAACATCATTCAACCACGCCAGAGAATGTGAATTTTGTATCACTTCCTAATTCGGGCCATTTTATGACGACGGTTACTTATCAAAATACGATCGCTTGGAAAGCTCAGACACTGATCTGGACGTTCTTGTTTGATAAGATGGGTATGACGGCTTCACACTAACTCGATAGAATTTAAGGAGCTTCGTCGGTGTCGATACTGGTGTCGATTTGCAGAATACCTACAGGTTCGCCCATGAATCTATTCATCAGCGCGACCTTTTGAGTGAACTCAAGACCTTGAAAAACATTGGCCATAGTCGCTTCGGCCTTAACCGGGTCCAACGTTAGATTTTTAAATTTGAAAAAACATTTGAGCGATTTCCACGCACCATAACAAAGCGCTGATCCAGAAGCTGACGTAAAAAGTGAGGTATTCTCTTTCGCATCGATTACCATTTGGCGTTTGAAAACTAACGCTTTTGAAACACCTGTTAGTTCGACCGGCAGAGTAAATTGAATAGTGGGTTGTTTTGAATTAGGCTCGATCACTTTGTAATCAGAAACTTTAAATTGCGAAGCCAGAGTTAATTCAGGGTCATTGGTAGGAACCACATACATACCCGACAAATTAATTTCTTCTGCATGTACCAACGTTGTTGCCAATAAAACTAAAATACCTGATTTAACTACTGATAACATAACTAACACCTCTACCCTGTCCTAAACGGATTATTTTATTTTGTAAATGCAATTCCCGCAAATCTCTGAATAAAGTCATCCGTGACATTTTTTTCATTTTTATTAAGTTACCGATGGTGATTGGCTCTATAGATTTTGAAATAGTTTCCAAAATTTGAAACTGCCGATAGGTCAGTTTTCCGTCAGCCTGAAATGCGGATTGCAAAGAGGATGTTTTGGTTTTGCTCGCCCATTTTGCGGACAGTTCACTCAGTAGAAGTGGCTGATCCAAATGATAAATCCCATCACTGACCGTAATTTTTAAGCCCATCAATTCAAGGTACTTTCGTGCTCGCTGGATCAATGTCATCAGCATCGGATCGTGAGTCAACGGATCGTATGTGTACCCCCAGATTAAACCCACCAATTGTTCTTTCGATAACGGCTCGATGCTGAGGCGTCCAACTAGCTTTTGCACCAGCGATGTCGGTTTTTCAATAAATGTCCAATTTTGATTGGTTAAATACAGCGCTCGATTTTGAGCAAATCCCATTATCAAAACGCGCTTGAATTGATGGGCGCGAATCAATGTGTGATCCAAACAGTCATGAAAATGAATCCACCGATGGTGACGGGTTAACTGATGAATAGCGTCCGGGCTGCCTGACTGATAATACTCGTTAATCATATTACCGATTTTATCTTGGGACTGTGACACAGTCGATGTTCCCTTGATACGCATCAGATGACTCGTTGACTGATTACTACCCGTAATTTTCTGCCAAAATTTCAATTGCGATAAAATTTGCTCGGCCCGTTCTGGATTTCTTTCTTTCAGAATCTTATATCGCAAACCATAGATTTGCGACAATAGCAGGATATCATTCTTTAATGAAAGGGCTTCTTCGATTTTAGCAAGTTCAAGCAGTGCGGCTTCGTAATTGAAGCGCAAAAATTCCCAGTGGGCCCACTTAAATCGAAGTAATATCTGATGACGATGTTGAGTCACCTTGAAAACCTCTTTCTGGGCTGACGGATAATGGTCTTCAAAGTCTTTCAATCGGCCTTGATTCAAATACTCGTTAAGCAGCGCTAGCCATATTAAGTTTCGAGAGTAGGCATTCTGAGGATGAATTTTCTTAAGGTGACTTTTTAACGTTCCAATCGGTTTAGCCAACAATCCGTACTGGGATTCAAAAGAGATAACACTGACACGAATCGATTTCGCCAGATTCATATTTCTGGCTTTTAATGATTTAGCGTAACATTTTTTAAGCGCCCCGATACCGGAATAGATTTGTCCCGATATAATTTGGTTATTTGCATACAGATCTTCTGCTAAAATAATCAGACTAATATCTTTAGTGTCGTGAGCAGCCTCTGTCGCCTTTTCTGCGTATATCAAAGATTTTCTGAATCGCGATCTGAAGTAACTTAAAAATCCCAAGGCTTGATATAACCCAAATTGAATAAAAGAATTTTTAGGATGTTCTTTGTATAGTAGATGACATTCTAGAATTAACTCTTTCGCAGAATCAAACTCACCGGCGCGTGTTTGCCCGATCGCAAGATAAAACAGAACAATCGCTAGATCATCTTTTACTAGTGAAGACTTCGCCTTCTTATATAAAGACAATGCTTTCTTAAGTTCACCCAGAAATACATAGCTGCCAACGACCACTCTGGAAACTAATGAAGGTTGAGCTCGCTTGGATGAAAGCTCGAAGTTATATTCGTTAAGGTAGTCACCACTAAGGTCGATGACTTTCTTATAATCTCCGGCATTGAATGTTTTAACAATTAGGTCTGTTTTAATCATTATTTCAACAACTTAGATTAAATATATAATTATATCAAATTGTATCACATTTTGTTTAATAGCGTTAATTTATTTATTCCACCAGACGCCGTAAATTAGGTTCATAAGCAACGAGGCAGAATTAACTGCCTCTACATAAAAGGAGAATTTATGAAGAACTTTATCAAACTAGCAGTGGTGGCATTAGCGATGACTACAGCATTTCAGGCCAAAGCGGAAATCACTAAAAGCGAACGCGTCCTAGTGGTCGTGTCGGAATTAGACGTTTTCGCACCAAGGGAGTCACGTGATTTGTACCGCACATTGGAAGGCTTAACCCGAGCTATCCCTAACGGAATATTAGCCAGCGAATACAGTCGTGTGATTGGACAATATGACCGAGTGGCGACCAGCACTAATTTTGTCAATTTACTTAGAACTCTAGCCCTGGATGAACGAGTCAAAGCTATCGATGTGATCTTGTCGTTACATGGCAGCCCAAATCGGTTGCACTTCTTCAATGGCGGCACACGTATTTCGGACTTATCCAACAGTCTCCTAAGAGCCAATACACCCGCTCAGCGTGAACTTGTCACTAAATTGAAGAAAAAACTTCGTTTGATGTACAACTTATCTTGCTTTGGAAAATCTGTTAACGAAGAATTCGTGAACATGGGCTTTGACACTAGCTTTGGATCGGTCGCTGTGAATGCCAATTCAGACGTTGAATTCCCAAGCTTCATTGGTCTTTGGAGACTAGGATTCAAAGTCAGCGATGCTTTAGCACCAACTAACAATGATTTCGCAATCTTTGCCCATGACGGCCCAATGGTAACTACGGGACGAGTTACAGGGAACACAATGCTACAACAAATTAACAGTAAAAAAGAAATCGAGGGTCGTACATCACTTAAGATCAATACTGATCCTAGATAGTCCGTAAATTCTCGCGGCCCAAGCATCAATTCGGGTGCTTGGGCCTTTTTTTTATTTGTTCCCAAAACAAATCGTCGAGTGAAAAAACACCTGTTCACCGCGATGACAGGCGACTACGGCAACTATCTGGAAACTCGTGGTGATTCTCAATGCGACACATGTCCTATCTTGATACCGGACCTTTTTATAAGCGATTTATTTGCTATACTGAATACAGTTAAAAAAAAGTTCCAACAAACGGGGGTTCCATGTTTGGTGACGAAAATGATTATAAATTTCAAATGGATGTTGATTCTGCTAACCACCTAGGTATTACGCCAGAGGCGGCACATACAGAAGGCGACAACTCTCTTTTTAGCCGGCAGAGCGGTTTTGCTGATATTGAAGTTTTAGCTTCATTTAGCAAAGGCTTTCCTGGCGAGCATCAAAATGTTGCGGTAGCAGATTCAGTTTCTGACTTCATCGCGCAAACGGATGCTATTCAATTCGATAGCGAGGGCCATCCCTACGTGAACAACGCTAGTGATGCCTCTCATATAGCTTCTGTAGAAAGCTTGCCTACTGATATCGCTACACGATTTGATCAGGGCGAATAGCCCTGTGACATCGCAGCTGACCAAAGGTCAGCCAACTCCCAGATGGGACACATAGAAGTCATAGTACTTCTGGTGACTAGTGATTAAATCGCGATGATTGCCATCTTCTGCTAGTTTTCCGTTCTCTAAATATAGAACCTTATCCACTTTCGTAGCTAAATGCGTTCTGTGAGTGATGAACACGATTGTTTTTTCGCGGTAGATGCGCAGCACTCGCTCTACGATACGTTTTTCCAAACTTGGATCTAGGTAACTCGTAGCCTCATCAAATAACAGTATTGAAGGGTCATGGTAAAGCGCACGCGCAATTAACAGACGTTGCTTTTGCCCTTCACTGACACCCAACCCACCGGGTTGCAGTACAAAGTCATACCCGCCTGGTTTCGCTAAAATCTCGTCATCCATTTCCACCAGTTCGGCCACGCGCTGTACTTTTTCAAAATCGGGCGTCGCTTCACCTAGTGCTATATTTTCGACGATGGTGCCACCAAATAACGAACCTTCCTGAGAAACCAACCCAAACGACGATCTGATAAACGTCAACGGCCACTGATCTGCGCGACGGCCATCTAGCACAACACTGCCGGCATTGGGTTCGTATAACCCCGCCATCAAATTAGCGATGGCTGACTTACCAGAACCCGTTGGTCCAAGAATAGCTACCTTTTCGCCGGGATTTATTCGAAAGCTAACTGATCTCAATGTTGGATTTAAATCATAACTGAATTCAACGTTTTGAAATTCTATTCCGCCCATCAGTTTTTCCTGATTATTCGGCACAGACCCTTCATCTAAAAGCTCGACCGGAGAATAAATAAAGTCATTGATCATCGACAACGTTGGTCTGATCGATAAAAATTGAAAGAAATGAGTCGTTAAATTTTGCAACGGCGAGAATATTTTTGGTACTAAGAACGCCGTACCGATAACTTGCCCTAACGATAAACTGCCTTCGGTGTAAAGCTTCAATGCGATTAACAAACAGAAAATCTTTACGCCTTCGCCGACGACAAAATGAATCACCTGAAACAACGAATTCACAATACCTAACTGTTTTAAATTCTTTGACGCTGAAACGGCTAGTAATTCCCAGCGCCAACGCGTCGTCAACTGACCTT
Organism: Bdellovibrio sp. 28-41-41; assembly: GCA_002256935.1. Classification (GTDB taxonomy): domain Bacteria; phylum Bdellovibrionota; class Bdellovibrionia; order Bdellovibrionales; family Bdellovibrionaceae; genus UBA2316. The sequence goes on along the minus strand of NCGL01000025.1, from coordinate 26,760 downwards.
TTAATGACTTCATATCCTCTGCGGATGTGAAATGCTCCATCAACATACGATTTTCTTGCGATCGAATGCGTGAATCATCGACCTTTAGACGCTCAATGCGATTACGGAACAAGAACGAAAACACCATTTCAAATGGCACCGCCGCAACGACTACAAATACCAATGTCGGATGATATAACCACAGAACACTTAATGATCCAAAGATTAGAAACACACTTAGAATACTATTGAAAACACCGGTCGTCAGAATTTGTCCCATTTGGTCAACTTCGGCGATACGACTTAATATTCCCGAGGTTCCAAAACCTCGAAATGTCTCGATCGGCAAAATAGAAACGCGGCGAAGGATTCGATTTTTTAAACTCAATACAAAGTTGGCGCCGATATCTGAAGTTAATTTCTGACTAAAGCTGCTGAGCCAGCTGCTGGTGACCGAGAAAAACAAATAGACGCTAATGACAGGTCCAAGAAGCTGAGTTTCTCGTGCCATGATCACACTATCAAATAAATATTGAATCAATACGGGCAAGATGAGCTCAAACAGATATCCCAGCATTCCTGCTGCGAAAAACAATCCTACCCATTTTTTATTTTCAAACAGCATTTCGATAAATGATTCTGTAGGGATATCAGGATCTGGGCGTTTTTTAATTCCTTTACCTGGCAATAAACAAATCGCCCGTTTATCGACACGGCGAGATTGCAAATCCGATAAACTTTGTGTTGTAACTAATCCACTTTCTGGATCGCCAACGATGGCCTCATCACCCATAGTCGCAAATACGATTTTTAAACCGCTATCTAAATGAACGATGAATGGCCAGATGGCTTCATTCTGCGGAATTTGCTCAAAAAGGAAAAATTGGCAGTCAAAACCTAGTGCCGTACTAAATTTCTCTAAGCTGTCCAATGAGGGCGTACTGATTAAACCTTTAACTTTAGCATCCGCGCGCTTGTGACCCATTGGAAAACCCATTTGCGCCGACAATGTCGCGATGATGGAAACTAAACTGCGGTCGTCACCGTAGCTGATCTCCATAAATGGCGGAAAGTATTTCCACAAGTAGAACTTCATTTTTGTTTTTCGATCTAGTTCTTGATCGCCAACCTTTGCGTATTCGCGCTCGGTCGGTTTTGCAGCCAGTGCTGTGTCGCCGATATAAGTTGGCTCTTCACTGTCAGCCGCTTTTGAATTTTGGCCACCATGAATAAACACGTCTAAGTATTTTCTAAATTCAGCACCCAGACCAGATTCAACCCAGTCGGATTCAGGCATATACCATAGTTTATTATTTTCACTGCCCTTGTACTGAACTGTTGTTTGTAATAGGTCAAACAAGACAGCGTCGCCCGCTTGGTAGGTAACGACTTTTCGTTTTTGTGAATTTAATTCGACATACCCGTGCACTTCACCTTGCTGAACGATACAGAACACCCGGTTTCTAGCTTTACCTACGATCGCTTCAATACTATCAAATTTTAATTTAGAAACAATTTTAACCACGGAATCATAAGTCATTCCAATACCGCGCATATCGCGTTTGGTTTTTTGTAAAATTACGGAACTCGACATGCGACCTAGATAACTATACGCCTCAGGATTTTTCTTCAAACCCTCTTGGCATGGCCCCCACGGAATTCGCAAATACACACAGCTTGTTTCCGCCACCCAGTCATACTGCCAAGATTTCTCGCCCAGCATCAACGGACGTAACTCAAGTGTACGGCCTGCTTTCATTCGATCCATTTCTGGACCACTCTTCGAGCGGATAGAAATCTCGCCCTCTAAAACTAAATAAAGAAACCCAGGAACATCTTCGCGCTGAAGTTTTTGACCGCGATCGGATTTATGAATCTGTGCGTCCTTCAATATATACTGTAAATCGGCATCCGCCACGAATGTCAGCATCGACCCTTTGATGACTTTAATATAGGAGCTTATACCAAATAACATTAGTTAAACCCCACTTGATTGCGATACAGCTCCGCGTACTCGCCATTTAATGACAATAAATAATTATGATTACCGGATTCAATAATACGACCTTGCTTAACCACCAAGATACGATCAGCACGTTTTGCGATAGAAATATTTTGAACAACATAGACGATCGTCTTTTGTTCCGCTGTTTTCGACAAACTGTCGGAAACGCCGTTCTCGGTCATTTTATCTAAGTAGGCCGTGGCTTCATCTAGCACGATAATATTTGGATCTGAATAGAACATCCGGGCCATCGCAATTAATTGGCGCTCACCGCCCGATAATCCTCGACCACCTTCTTTTAATTTATAAGCGTAACCGCCGGGTAATTTCTCGATGAAGGCATTGGCACCGCAAATTCGGGCTGCGTTTAAGATCGCATTAGAATCAATAACGTCATCACTCAGAGAAATATTTTGCGCGATCGTGCCAGAAAACAATATCGGCGTTTGCGCTACAAAACCAATTTGCGATTGAAACGAAACGGGATTAATCGTGCGGGAATCGACCTCATCAAAGAAAACTTTGCCGGCCGAAGGCTCGGTTAATTTTGAAATCAAACGCGCTAATGTCGATTTACCCGATCCACTGGGGCCAACGATGGCGACTGTCTCGCCTTCATTGATTGTAAAACTAATATCTTGCAATACGAACGGCAATTTTTCATTATAGCGGAAACTGACGCGCTCAAAACGGATATTTCCATCCAGCGATACTACTTTCAAAGTTTTAGATTGCTCTGAATTATCCATTTTCAAAAACTGCCCAGCCAAATTGTACAGACCCTGCATTTGAAAATTAAAAAACACTGTCAACAGACCAAGGAACGGCCCCAACGAGTAATTAAAGAACATCGTCAGCACCATTGCACTATGAGCCGATACGTGAGCCTTTAAACTCTCATCCACAGCTACAAATAGAGATAGCGCAATACCCGTCTGGAATATCGCGCGGCCAATAAAGTTGTAGCCGGCATTTGATTTGGAAAATGCCAAGGTTGCACGACTAACACTGATAAATTTATTTTTAATTTTTTCCTGCATCCATGTTTCGGCGCGGCTGACTTTGATGCTTTCAAAACCTTTTACAAGGTCAGTGATCAAATCGTTTAATTCTTGGCGCGCCTGCGATGAACTTATTTCTTCAGAATCCCCGTTACGACGTAGATAGGCGACAACGATGACACCCACCAAAGCAAATGCCAATAACACGGCGGCTGATTGCCATACAAAAAATCCAATAGATAACAGGCAAATACCTAGAGTTAATAAATACTGTTTAATTTCAATTAGATTTGCACGTAAACCCGACATTACGAACTCGACCATTTGAATTCGTGATTGGATCACTCCCGATTTAATAGCCGTCACTTGGTTTGTTGGCTGCTGCAAGAACAACCTAAAAAAGAACGGCTGAATATCTGATTTAAATGTCGCCGAGATTGAACTTGAATAATAGTTATACGCAATAATAGCCGTGACTTGAAAGACAATGAACATTACCAAGCCCGAAATGTAGGAATCCATGTGATCCATTTTATTCAGGCCCACGGTCTGATTAATCAATCCTAGTAAATACGCCGGAACGGCCAAAATAGCCACAGACTGGAACAGTTTAAAAATATAAACATTTCTGAATTCATTTTTATTCAGACTGAAAAAATAATTTAGCAGCATCTTGCCCGCGACTTCCGGTTTCAATTGCGAGATTTTTGCCGATGTTTTAGTGATTGTCTTTATATGAGTCTCTGTTACCTGCAAAAAGTAGTGGGCACCTACGGACGAGAAATACTCGCGTGATACCGACACCAATCCATTTTCAGGATCCATACACAACACGTGATCTTTTGCCATTTTCAAAACTAAAAATGGACGACCTAAAGCATAGTGGACCATTGGAAAATCAGGAAAATATTCAGTACCTGTTGGAATTCGAATAATATTGCAAACGAAGCCCATATCTTCCAAGATCTGGGCGGTTGACCCCAAATTTAGAAACGATTTTGCTTTTGCTAGTGCTAGGATTTGTTTTTCATTGGCCGGGAATTCAAGGAATACAAGTAAGTTCCACAAATTAGTGAAGGCAAACGATGCGGCTTCTGTTGTTTTTCTGAATTTATTTTCATCTACGCGCCAGCCGAATTCAGCTACTTTACCAGTTTCAGGTGTTGAATCTAGGGTGTTAACTTCGACTGTCGTGTCGAACTTGCTGACTAAACTCATAATGACAGGCTCAACTACCATTTTTCCAAGCACAGCTTGCGGCACATGGATCATTAATATTTGAAGATCAATCAGCAGTAATGTCGCGGCTTCTTCCACCTTAAATTCAAAACGACGCTGACTGTTTTCTGGAAAATACGAAGCGCCCAACCAGTGCCCACGGTGTAATTTAACTTTAATACTATCAATACCATTCAATCGTTCAGTCGACATCACGCCGTCTTCTATGAATATCAATGATTTTCGTTTTAATTGGATGGGCGTATTTTTTTCGACTTGGATCTTCTCGATCGCACTCGTCATTAAGGCATGCACACTTTCTAACGGCACTTCGTGATCCAATAGCCAGTTGAAAAAATGCAGCAGGGATTTTGATGCCGTTAACAAGACGATCTTTTTCAAATCACTTTGATCTGTAAAAACTGTTAGAAAATCAGGACGACTGATGCTGAACATCGACGCGGTTCCATATAAAGACTGAACAACAAAGGGATACTCGGTGCCTTCCAAAACTTCACGAAAACCGATCAGTTCGTTTGGTTCAACGGTATCGATGACTTTATTCAACCCCATGTTTTCGCTAGAGACTTTGATTTGTAGCGGAGTATTTAATGGCATCATCAGCACATCAAGTCGTTGACGACCTGTCACGATTAAAGCACCACGACCATGTGTGCGCACTTGTCCTAAAGATAAAATAGCATCTGCCTTTTCTGGGAAAAACCGTAGGAAACTAGTTTCTTTTAGACCATTTGTATATAGATCTTCGATCGTTTTCGATTCGAAAGCGAAGTTAGGCGACAATAAGGTGGGCTGATCTTCTTGATACGCATGGCTCATTGTTTTACCTTTACGTTTTCTTTTACCCGGAACAAGACACGATAGATAGATTTTGCTAACGATTCAAAACGTGTAACGATACGACCTTTTAAGTTCATACCTAATAAAATAGGACGCTCGCCGGTACCATTTGATAACGATGCTCTAGGAATAGAAACTTTGATTTTGAAATTCGTGTTAGCGGGACCACGCGCATTCTCATCAATGTCGGCAGAAACCACATCGATGATTTGACCAGTGATTGTACCGAAATCTAATTCTGGCATAGAGTCGATCGATAAAATAACTTCGTCTCCGACTTTAATATTCGAAATATCTCGATTCAAGACTTCAATCAATGCGATGTTAGAACTGGCCGCTGGAATTAATTCCATTAACTCTTGGCCAGCGGAAACAAGTTCGCCCGTTCCTTTGATTCTTAAATTTGAAATTTTGCCGTCGATCGGCGCTTGCATAACGTAGGTTTTACTAATTTGCTCGGTACGATCGATAAGTTCCTTTGTACGAGCTTTTAAAGTACGACGAACTTCTTTGATTTGCGAAGCACCTTGGCGGAAACGATCAGCAATGGAATTGGTTTCACGCGCTATAAAACCATCCAAGTCTTCCATACCGCGGGCTTGCTGGATTTGGGCTTTACGGCGAACGATGTCTGCTAATTTTTTCTGAGCGCTCTTAATTTGCGAACGAGTCCCCGCCACGCTTTTTTCAATATCATTGTAAGCATCTACGACCGAGTTCAAATGACGAATCTGATCGTTCAAGTTTGAAAGCAAAGTCACCATCTCACCTTGAACTTTGATGCTGAGATAAATCTGAGTCAGCTGCTGCAATAATGTACGGCAATTCAAGCACAGAGCATTGTCCTCCAGCTCGTTGATAATTTGCAGACCTTTAATCATACTTTTCAGCATATCGAGATTTTCAGGAGTTAAACTTTCTTTGGCTGTGACTAGAACTTGCCCACGTTTAACAAACTCCCCATCTCGAACTTTTACATTCGCTACGGTAAATGTACTTTGCGAACGCAATGGCACTGATGGCAACGACGACACTACTCGCCCGGGACCTTCAACAACAACGGGAACTTTAGCTTGATTGGCATAGATGAAAAAGCAAACGACAAACAGAAATAAAAACGCGACACCCAGTTGACTTAGAAACGACGGGCCTTCAGCCACTGCATCAACGGCCGCCCAAGATATTTGATTATCTTTAAAAAAATGTTTCTGATTTTGTATCTTTCTATGATTGCTCACTAAGATATGTATCGGTAAATACGGGGAAATTTTGTATTAGCGAAAGGTCGTGATTAGGGTGCCAGGCTACTTTTCTGGAAGCACCGCTTCCAGAAAAGTAGCCTGGCACCCTACCTAGGACCTGTTTATAAATTGGAAGTTTATTTGCGATTTGCTAATCGAGCAGCCCGACGAGATTTTCCTTCTTCGAAGCGGCGACGATCGTCGTCGGTTTGTAGAATCAATTCTGGGACTATTGTTGGGCGACTATTGAAATCCAAGGCCACGAATGTTAGGTAGGCCGAAGATGTATGAAACAATTCACCAGAACGAGGATTTTCCGCAGTCACTTGCACGCCGACTTCCATTGAGGTCTTCGAAACAAAGTTAACCTTGGACTTTAGGTTTACTACCCAACCCTTCTTAACTGGAGCATAAAATGATAATTGGTCGATGCTGGCTGTGACGACTTCGCGATTGCAATGTCGTTGAGCAGAAATAGCTGCGGCGATATCTATCCATGACATGATAGTACCGCCGAATATTGTATCTAACGAATTAATATGAATCGGTAGAACCAGCTGGGTCATTATCACTTCACTTGCCGATACCGGTTTTGGTTGAAGCATCTAATGACCCTACTAATTACATACCCATTGCGCCGATGTCAGAATTACCTGAGCCACGGTTCAATTGGCTTGCAGAAGCTGGCAACGTTGGAGCCGCTACTGTCGAACTACCTGCTGGAATTGTTTGTGTTTGTTGAGCGCCAAACTGATTAGAGATATTCTGAGTTTGGATAGCTGCATTGTTCTCGATTCTCCTGTCATCAGCCGAGAAACCAAGATGCGGAAGGCACCAAACGATCAATTGAGCTCTAGATTTAACGTTCATCTTTTTATAGATGTTAGTTAAGTGAAATTTTACCGTCTTTTCTGTAACAAATAGTTGATTAGCAACTTCTTTGTTTGAAAGACCCTTAGAAACTAGTTCCGCTACTTCTGACTCTCTGTTTGAAAGTCCCTTCTGAATTAATGTATCTCTGAGCATCCTTGCTCCCTCCCGCTAAATTGTTGTTAAACTTAAGACCTTTGTTCCCTGACTTTCGGTTAATCTAACATTTTCTCATTTTGATAACTTTAGTCTATTTTTCTGAATTTTCGTTTTTACCCATCCTGGACAAAACCGACTCAGACTGAACTTTCCTCTGCTATCTACTTGAAAAAACGACCTTAGACCCCCCGTTGAAAGTTGAGAAACACACCACCTGAGTCTAAGTCTGCCTAATATTTTTTTTTGAAGCAAGCTTCCCAGACTACAGTTTTCAAAAACTAGACCGATCGTATCATAGATTCACAATGGCATCATATATAGGAGATAATATGTTCCCAGCTAATACGAAGTTCCTAGTGATCGACGATTTCGCTACTATGCGAAAAATAATCAGAAAAATTTTAACCGAACTTGGTTACACTCAAGTCGAAGAGGCTGACGATGGGGCTACGGCCTTGCCATTAATCCAGCAAGCTCACGATGCAGGAGTACCTTACCATTTTATCATTTCAGACTGGAATATGCCTAAAATGTTAGGGATCGATTTATTGCGACAATGCAAAGCCGACCCTCGCTTTAACAAGGTTCCATTTATGCTAGTAACTGCTGAAAGTGATCAAAAACAGATTTTAGAAGCAGCCAAAGCGGGCGTTTCTGACTATATCGTTAAGCCATTTAATGCCGCTACTTTGAAGGCCAAACTTGAGAAAGTTTACGCTAAAACTAATAACCAAGCTGCTTAAGCTAAAAGAGGATTACAATGTCTGCTGCTCCGAAAATGCAAAATCCACTTTTGGATAAAACATTAATTAACTCATTTATTGAAGGCGTATCTAAAACTCTTGAAACGATGGCCAGCACGAAAGTGACTTTCGGAAAACCATTTGTGGAACAAAAATTTGCTGCACGCGGCGAAGTTGCCGGCGTTGTAGGCATGGTTTCTAACGAATACAAAGCGACCCTAACACTGAGCTTTCCTAAACCGGCAATTCTTCTAATTTTGGAAAATATGCTGGGCGAGAAATACAGCGATATCACTGATGAAGTGTTTGATGCTGTTGGCGAGCTAACAAATATGATCTACGGAAGCGCCAAAGGCACTTTGAATGATTTAGGTTATAACTTTGAAATGGCGATCCCTACGGTGATCAAAGGCCAATTCATTATGCTACAACATTCTAAATCGGCTACTTTGGTGATCCCGTTTAAACTAACAAACCAAACTGAGTTCTACATTGAAATCTCAGTATACTAATTAGTAGAAGTAATTTTATGGATGGTGGCGCTCAGCCTAATCAGAAAAGTGTCTTTATCGTTTCCAAAGACACTTTTTTTTTAGCGCGCATAACCGAGCTTCTTGCCGACTTTCCCGACTTCAAATTCGAGAAGGTCGATGATTTAAATGCTTTCAGCGAAATCTCAGACACTTTACATCCCTACCTATTTTTAATTGACGGAAACTTAGGGCAAGACTCTGTTCAAGAGTGGACCCAGACGTTAAAGATGAGTTTTGATAAAATTCCGCTGATAGTATTCCACACAACTGCGACGCCGTTGAATTTTGAGTCGATCAAAAAAAATGGTGCTGATCAGTTGATCCACTTTAATTTTGACAAAGAATTCATTATTGAACTCTTACTAGAAATCATTCCGTATGAATTTCCAGATAGCCAAATTCCCCTGGCGGCTTTGAATTCGATCGACAGTGACGATTTAAGTGCGGATCTTGAGATCAACTTTGATATCTTTGTCCATTTGCCATTTAATAAGAAAACAATCCTCTACAGAAAAACAGGTGCCACACTAGAAACTGATAAAATTAAAAAAATCGAAGAACAAGATCAGCGCTTATACTTCAAAAAAACTGAAAAGAAAAAATTCTTAGAGTACGCACGTACAGCACTGACAATTGCGAATAAAGACAACCCGGTCGCTGAAACCGAGCGCGCTTTAAAATCTAAAAAATTGATCTTCGAAATCATGGCTGAATTCTTTAACCAAGAAAGCACTGACTTTAAAGGTGGAAAAATTATTTACGAGCGTTGCCGTGAAATTGTTCAAGACTATGACCTATTAAAACCGCATACACATCAAGAAGCGTTTGCTAAAGTTCTTCGCTATGCAGGTCAAGAGCGCACATATTATAATGAAGCGATCAATTTGTCTGTTTTTGCCGCAATGTTTGGCCACATGCTAAATTTAGGTTCCGAACAAATCGAGTCTTTAGCTCTCGCCGGTTTACTTCACAATATTGGCCTCAGCTATGTCGACAACTTTGAATTGCAAACAGATATAGCGACACTCTCGCAGGATCAACTAACGACTTATTACAGCTATCCTGAAAAATCAGTCTTGATGATTAAAAGCAAAAAGGTTCCGCTGCCTCCACTGGTGGCAGACACTATTATAGAGCACCGTGAAAACATGGATGGTTCGGGCTTTCCTAATCATATATCGGCAACTATCAAGCTATTACCAAGAATCTTGCGTGTCGCTTATGAATTTCAAACAATGACAGCGCTAACGAAAAATCAAAATAAAAGAACGGCGACCAGTGCCCTGACTGAAATGAAAGAGAAAGTTATGGCTTCACAAATTCCTCTAGATCTAAATACCGTTCTTAATTTAGCAAAAGCAGCTAAAGCTTAAATTTCGGTACTATCTTTGTATACATATCACTTTGCGGTAAACCACTCAAATAGGGACTTCCCCAACTTAGAACTGCAATAAAGTTGTCCCATGTCATAATGAGACGAACCCTCGTAAAATCTTGAGAATGCACGAATAAAAAATCGAAATATTTTTACGTTTGCATTTTTTTTCTGTGGTCTCGGACATTTATTAGCCAAGCGCAGGAAGTGCTCCTGTATCGCTTCTTGCTGCCTGACAGATCAGGCTTCAGTCTCCAGAATTCTTTACACAATCTTGTCGGAATACTGCCGATTTAGTAAAAAGGTAAGGCAATTTATTTGAAATTTAGACTGTAAATAAAAACGACAAAAACGAAAAATTACATTAGCTCAAAATATCCTGCTAAGATATTGAAAGAGCCACTGATATAGGAAAAAAACAATGAGTGATAATTTTAAATTGAAACCGGCTGAACCAACAAAGTTTGAAAGCTTTGGCAACTATATCTTGCTGAAAAAGCTCGCCGAAGGCGGAATGGCTGAAGTGTTTTTAGCCAGACCGAATTCCTATATGGGGAACGGTCGCCTGTTAGTGATCAAGCGATTGCTTCCTCATTTTTCAAATCAACCTATGTTCCTAAGTATGTTCCAGAACGAAATCCAAGTGTTAATGGGTTTCTCTCATCCGAATACGGTGCAACTGCATGACTTCGGCAAAGTAGAAGAACAACCTTTTATCGCAATGGAATTCCTAAATGGAAAAAACCTGCGTGATCTAAGCAACAAAGTAATTCAAAAGAAGGGAACGCAAATCCCTATCCCTGTAGTATTAAGCTTAGTGATCCAAGCTGCCGCCGGGTTAGATTACGCTCACACGTTTTCGAACGCAGTGACCGGCGAACAAACTAACACTATTCACCGTGATGTTTCTCCGCAAAATCTAATAGTATCGTATGATGGTAATTTGAAAGTTATCGATTTCGGTATCGCTAAAGCGAATACTAATTTAGATGAAAAAACGCGGGTCGGAACAATTAAAGGAAAAGCCGCCTACTTGTCGCCTGAACAGACTCGTGGTGAAGCTGTTGACTGTCGCTCCGACGTTTTCTCGTTGGGTATCGTCGCATGGGAATTGTTAACGTTAATTCGCTACTACGACCAAAAAGCGATGACTAAGAAATCTACTGAAAATACTAATGGTGTTCGTGAAAACTCGGTGGCACCGTCCGCTTACAATGACGAAATTCCACTTGATTTAGATATGGCTATATTAAAAGCGCTACGTATTAATCCGAATGATCGCTATCAAACAGCCAATGAGTTTCAAGTAGCACTTCGTCAGGTCATGCAACGCTACTACACGTCCCATACGTATGCGGAAACCGGCAAATTCGTTCGGTCACTTTTTGAAACTGAAATTGCGACTGAGAAAACTGAAATCTTTAATTTAAATAAAGAAATCCAACAGGCACTATTTAACCAGGATGCGACCGTTATTATTACTCCGGCACCACAACAGCTGACGCCAACCGCAGATTTAATGGATGACAAAGAGAACTTACAAACCCGTATCGCTATCGTTGAAAGTTTGATCAAACGTATAGATGGCGAAGCTACTCGCTTTAGTCGTGAGCCACGAATTAATAACGACATGGAAGAACCATTTGATCGCAGTTCCGGTGGTAATTTGGCGCAGGAGCACTTTGATAGCTTGCTAGCTAAAGATTTAGATATCGATCCATCAAAGATTTTACAGATTCGCGACACTCTGAAAATTAGAACGATCGTTAATGGTCGAATCAATATTTACGATACGACAGGGAAAATTATTACGAAAGCAAAACTGCGAAACTGCTGCTTGGGCGGAATTGGTTTTGAAACAACACCGAGCATGTTAGGTAATCACAAAGACGTTCTGGTTGAGTTTAACTCCGATGGCTTTGGCCCTAAAATGGGTCTGATTAAAGCTGAAGTTAAGTGGATCGCGCCCATCGAAGGGCACTATTGGGGTCATCACTTGGGCGGTTTACAATTTGCCAAGTTAAGTACCGAGGGTTCGAAAAAACTAGGCGACTATTTAAAAACTTATAAACGATCAGAAGGCTTTGGCGTCAACGATCGCTAGGCCTTGCTAGTCGTCGTCGGTTTCGTATTCCATTCTATACTGAAGGTCATTCAAAAATGCTTTCATGGCATGACTGTCATAATAGACGTACGGATTAGCCCATTTGATCGAGTTCAATGTCACAGATGCTGTCTTGAGTGATTCACTCAATGTTAAAAAGATAAATCCTACCGCCAAAATCCAGCGAACGTGCGGTAAACTCGCGCGCTCTTTCAAACTAACCACTTGAGTTTCTGCCGCCCAGTCCGCCAAATGTGTTCGATTATAATTAAAAAACGCCAACGCATAGATGGACCAACCAAAGAAGAAGCTCAGGTTAGAAACCAATGTTCTTAAAATCGCTTGGTCCATACCTATGGAATCATCACTACCGTTTTTATGACGACTAATTACTTTTAAACTCCACTGCCATTTCCCTAGTGTCGTAGAGAAAAAATACAGAGATAAAACCTCATATAGAAAACTAACTAGTATCACATAGGCTAAATGTGACCAATGCAATCGCAGTTCGTTGTGTTTCATGTAATCGATGCCTATATTAATCCACACCGGTGATTGCAAAATGCCGATATAGGCTCTATCTACAAAATGAGCAACTAAACGGCGCCAAGTAGATGGAAAGTAATACATGAAAGCTACCCTTTTCCTGAGTTTGAATCTAACCAGCGAAGCGCTTCTTCCGCACGTGTCCATTTATGAACAAGTTGCTTACGAAACAACAAATCCAGCACTCGCCCAAGCTCGGCACCTTGAAATTTTGTTTTTAGATGCTCGCCATTGACGACCGGCTTGATCGCATTGTTGGCGTAGAAAGACATATGTTTCTTCAGCGTTTCTAATTTCTGTGCTAGATTGACTGTTTTTGGAGACGACTTATAAAACGGACTCTTCATTTCTAGTTTTATAATATCAATCACTAACCGCATATCATGTTTGTAACTGTAGTAATGAATTTCTTCTTCGGACCAATCCACTACATTGTCGATATTTTTTTTAAATTCCAGCGCACGAAGCACGACTTGACGGACATCGGTCGAGCACTTAAATTCTTTAAGCCAAATCTTTGCATCAATGCGAGTATCCAATTGCCAAAGCAGTTTGATCAACAATTCAGTTTCATTTGTGATCTTGGATTGAAATAAATAATCTCTATAATCTAAAATTTCATTTGGCAATCCATACGTCGCCCACAGTTTCTGATTTGAAAACTCAACTACAAGGGCCCAGGGAGATCGCAAATTCAATACAGTTTTTAATAATTCATCTCGTTTACGTTCTTGAGAGATTTGCTTCAGCCCATCCCGGTGTTTAATTGCCGATTGCAACGTGGCTGGCTCGATTTCTAAATTCAGCACCAAAGCAAAACGAAAACAGCGCAGTATTCGTAGATAATCTTCGCTAAATCGGCGATCTGGATTACCAACGCAACGAAGTTTTCGCTGTTCTAAATCAGCAATACCATTCTGAAAATCAATAATTTCTTTTTTAAGAGGATCGTAAAACAAAGCATTCACTGTAAAATCGCGACGAATAGAATCTTCTTCCGGTCCCGAGTACTCGATGTTTTCTGGCCTGCGACCATCGCGATAATCACTTTCTTTACGAAATGTCGCCACCTCAATATTATGCTTACCTTCCACAACAACGATGATTCCAAATTTTTTGCCAACGGCCACTGTGTGGCTGAAAATCCGCTCGATCACTTCCGGATGTGCGGTAGTTGCGATATCGATGTCTTTAGGTTTGATTCCCAGCAAAGCATCCCGAACACAGCCCCCCGCAAAGTACGAGGTGTAGCCAAGATCGGCTAATTTTTGAATTATCTCTATGGCTAGTGGATAACTTTCCACTGTTGATAGCTTGGCTGCTACATCTTTACTCATTTGAATTGATTATACGTCGTTAAACCATTAATGTTCAACCACGAATGAACCCACTGGCCGAAGTCGAAGATTTAATATACCAACTTGGTTTTTCCCATTATGGATACAGCGCGATCACTGAACCGCTTAGTTGGGATCGTTATATCCAGTGGATCGAAAGTAATTACCATGGCGAGATGGATTATCTTAAGCGACATCTAGAAATCAAACGTGATCTTAAAAATATCCAATCTTCGGCTACCTCCATCATAAGTCTGGCCCATCCCTACAGAGCCCTTCATGAAGAAACGGAGTTTCCGTTTCAGCATTTGAAAACAGCGATGTATGCGCAAGGCACCGACTATCACTTTTGGCTGCGTGAACGACTAGAAGCCATAGTGACGCGATTAAAAGAATTGCATCCCAACGAGTTTTTCATGTCCTCGACAGATTCGTTCCCAATTATGGAGCGAGATTTTTCTTATCAAAACAGACTCGGTTGGATCGGGAAAAATTCGTGTTTAATTCACCCTAAAGAAGGATCACTATTTTTATTAGGTAATATTGTTACGTCGGTGAATTTAGGTCAAAATCAACAGTTTGATCCACTGCCCGATTTCTGTGGCACGTGCACTCGCTGTATCGATGAATGTCCAACGTCAGCAATTGGTCAGAATAAAACAATTAACTCTACAAAATGTATTTCGTATTGGACCATTGAATCCAAAAACAATCCACCGTTCGAGCTGGCTACAAAATTCAAAGGTTTGTTTTTTGGCTGCGATATTTGTCAGACGGTGTGCCCATGGAATCAAAAAGTTTTAAAACGTTCGGAACCTTATCAAAAACACCAAAAACAAATAACCGATGACGGTTTGGAAACAGAATTACGATTAGTTTTGAGAAGTTCAGGCAAACAGCTTTTAAAAATCCTTCATGGCACACCGCTGGTGCGTGCGGGTCAGCGCGGACTAAAACGGAATGCCATGATTGTGATTGCTAATTTAAAATTGAATTCATTGACCGAAGATGTTCGACCTTATTTAGAACATGAAGAATTAAAAGAAATTGCAACATGGTGCCTAAGCGAATTATCAAATCCCTAGCTTTTTCAAAAGCTCGTCGATCTCGCTCTGCCCAAAACTTTTCTCAGCGCTAGCCTTTGCGCCTACCGTTTCTCGAATATCTTTGCTGAATTGGTTAGATACCCACTGCAAACGATCCAAAAATGTTTTACTTAACGTCGTCGCTTCCTGTTTTGTGTCTGACGCAAGCTTATCAATCATTTCGTCCAGTGTTTCCGTGGCGTCTAGTAGCAAGGCCACACAGATCATCAAGAAATCTGGATTGCTTTCTATCTGCGACGATTTGTATCCGACCGCTTTGCATAATGCACAATAGTCACCAATAAAATTAATAGGGTGAGTCGCATCGGCCATCAATGCCAAATTTTTTGCGCCGCCCATGATACGATCGACGCTATTCCCATACACTTCTAGTTTTTTTACTTGGCTTGGATCGAACTCAACTTCTTCCAATATTTCTAGACTTTCCTTAATTAAAGATTTGGATTCCTGTACAAACTCTTTTAAAATTGATTCATCTAAATTCATTCTTCGAGTCTAACAAAACTCCGATGAAGGACAACAAGTAAAAGGCCAAATATGAATCATACTTCTATCCGTGTGAGCACCTTACGAGGCGATCAAAAAATAACTTTCGATGTCTTTGTAAAGATTAACGACAAAATGGTCCACTACCTTCGTCGGGGTGACAGCTTCGAAGGCGCACGCCTGAAACGTTTTAAAGAGAAAAAGTTAAAAAATCTTTATATCATCAACGACGACGAACCGAACTACCGCAACTATTTGAAAATTAATATCGAATCGGCGTACGATCCAAATTCACAAAAAGATATGCAGCTTCGTGCTGAAATTATCCAAGGCGATCAACAATTTCACGTCGAAGAAGTTTTCGAACGACCGGAAGATAAAACAGCGTATGAGGCTACAAAAGCAGCCACCAGCAAATACGTTGAGTTCCTAACTAAGAATGCACCAGCTGCCGCTTCGATTTTAAAAATTGAAAACACAGACAAAAACTTAGCCCATCATGGTGTCACCGTCGGTACAATGGCCGTAGCTCTTAGTCAAAAATTGAAACTGACTGATCCTAAAGCTTCTCAATGGCTAACATTGGGTTCACTACTACACGATATTGGCTTGCACGATTCGCCTATTAACTTTCAACAACCGCTGACGGCATTGGCTGCACCTGATTTAGCGACCTATAAAAACCATCCGCAGTCAGGTATCGAGAAACTCAAAAATACAATGCACTTTGACCCTCAAGTTTTAAAAATTATCAACGAACACGAAGAATGTATCGATGGATCGGGTTTTCCTAAAAAATTAATAGAAAATCAACTCGACGAATTATCGATCATTGTTTCCAGTTGCAATGCTATGGATCGGCTACTTACGTTTGAAGGAATTTCAAAAACAGACGCACCAAAAAAATTAATGGTCGATCATATTGGCAAGCACCCACTTCAACACATAAAATTGATCACGGAAATCATCAAGTCTCTGTAGTTCTGAAATTTAGTCTAGTACCTGTTTTTACTTTTTAGACGAGGATTCCGTAACTTCTTTGTATCGCTGAGTGGTTAATTTATTGTTTCATTTCCCATTTTAAGCGCTTTGACAGCTGTATCGGGGAAGTCGCTGAATACCCCGTCAACTCCAATCTTATAAAAAAACTCATATTCTTTCACAGGATCAGTCAGCGGCTTCATCACGAAAAAGGACTCATTGCGGAAAGTATAAGGGATAATTTTAAGGTCTAACAATTTGGCGTTTTTCAACACGTCGTTAGCTACTAAGGTCATTTCGCTCTTGGCGTTCTCGACCACAAGATACTTCTTATATGGTCCTAACACTTGAGCGTACTTACGAATTTCTTTTAAACCATCCAAAGTCACCATGTCCGCATAGGTCTTTTTACCCTTTAAATCGTACGGAGATTCGGCGGGATCGCCCAGTAGCTGCACTAAATGATATTTAGATAAGGTCGCTAGTTCCTTTAAGTTCGAGACTTCGAAGGACTGAATATAAACTTGATCTAACTTTTTATCCCACTTCTTGTCTTCCAGGGCATTTAATAAAGCCTTTTCCATATTTACACCGATCGAACGAAAATAGGACGAGTGCTTAATCTCGGGAACAATACCGATGCTTTTTCCCGTCTTTGTATTGTACTGATCAACGGCATCGATAATTTCATCTAGCGTAGGAATTAAAAATGGCTGTTGATCCATTTGCGGTCTAAACGCTAAACGTTGCTTAGCTTTTAATTTTTTAATTTCAGCCAGTGTGAAATCTTCAACAAACCAACCGGCCATTTTAACATCGTCGATGGTTTTCGTTGTTTTTCTTTTTGGAAACACATCCGCCACATTCGTGGTTTCAGAAATTTCATTTTCATGACGAGCCACCAGCACGCCATCTTTTGTCATCACCAAATCAGGCTCGATGAAATCAGCACCTAGTTCCATCCCGCGGATGTAGGCTTCTAGAGTGTGCTCTGGTAAATATCCGCTCGCTCCGCGATGAGCAATCACAATTGGTCGCGGAAATTTTCTATTTTCAGCTGGCCTTTGAAAATCATCCGAAGCTTGCTGCGCCGTTTGACAGGCAGTCAAACACGCGGCCATGCTGGCCGACAGCAACAGCACGCTGCCCAGCAAAAGTGACTTTACAATTTTATTTGTAATTTTAGTTTTTAGGTAAAGCATCGCAGTTGTCGTAAAGTTTATGAACACGCACATTGAAATATGTCCCCGCTTTTTGAAGGTTCCACGGTGGATATGGGAAGAACACAGCTTCCACACATTGACCATCTTTTACTACGCCCCACTGGCGATCTTCTGACGATCCCGTAACGATCTCTTGAGTCTTATTGTCTTTTACGCCAACAGCAAACGAATAAATTTTACTGGAAGGATCCTGTGTCCCTGCAAGAATTGCCGTATTTTCTAACAACTGTTTCACGCCACTCACTGGACCAATTACGGTGCGCGAATGAAAGTAAGAATAGTAAACCATATACACAGACGCTGCTACAAGGATTCCCACAAAAATTAATATCCTTACTAACCATTTCCCTAGAGCTTTCATAATGACAGTCCTTTCTTTTCTACTTACAATGGTATTTCTTATATGTTTTCACGACAAGAAAAATTCCTTCTATTCATAATTGCGGCTATCCAGTTCGCACATATTGTGGATTTCATGATTATGATGCCGCTCGGGCCTCAGTTGATTCGAATATTTTCGATTTCAGCCCAAGAGTTTAGCTTTTTAGTGGCTTCGTACACGCTATTTGCTGGCATATCGGGTTTTGTGAGTTCCTTTTTCATGGACCGTTTCGAGAGAAAACGTTTACTCATATTTTTCTTCACTGGATTTGCGATTAGCACCTTATTCTGTGCTTTTTCACCTAATTTTTATTTTCTATTGATTGCGCGCTCGCTTGCAGGAACATTTGGCGGCGTTTTGAACTCAATCACTCTATCCATCGTTTCCGATAATTTTCCGTACGAAAAACGTGGCACTGCGGTTGGATGGACATCGACTTCATTTTCGTTGGCCAGTATTTTGGGTGTACCGTTTTCCATATACTTAGCGATGACATATAGCTGGCACGCACCCTTTTTCTTCTTAGGTTGTGTTAGCCTAGCGTTGTTCTTTTTTATATTTAAATATGTCCCGCAACAGCCGGTCCTCGAAAAAGGAAAAACCTCGTCGTTGCTAGAGCCACTGATAGAAGTCGTGCGTAGCCGCAACCTAGTGATGGGCTTAGTCTTTATGATTTTTCTTTTTCTTGGACAGTTCACTGTTATTCCGTTTATCAGTCCCACTCTGGTGGCTAATGCCGGTCTTCCTGAAATCCATCTGCCGTTAATTTATCTGTGCGGTGGCCTGACATCCATCGTAGGAGCCCCATTGATCGGTCGCATTTCCGATCGTATTGGTAAGCATAAGATTTTTATTTACGGCGCTATTCTGTCTCTGATTCCCATATTTTTGCTGA
The DNA here is from genome assembly GCA_002256935.1 of Bdellovibrio sp. 28-41-41. Classification (GTDB taxonomy): domain Bacteria; phylum Bdellovibrionota; class Bdellovibrionia; order Bdellovibrionales; family Bdellovibrionaceae; genus UBA2316. The sequence continues at coordinate 7,715 of NCGL01000025.1, read as the reverse complement.
CGCATTTAGGTCCCACTGACGTACCACTTATTTTGGCCATCTCGAGTTTGTTTTTTATTTCGATGAGCATGCGAATGATTCCGGCCATGGCATTAATTTCTGGTGCTCCAACAGCTGAACGTCGTGGGTCTTACATGAGTCTTGTTAGCTCGGTGCAATCTTTAAGTTCTGCGGCAGGATCGTCGCTAGCAGGCTACATAGTTATCCGCGACACGACGACGGGTCACATGGCTAATTTTGAAACTGTCGGCTACGTTGCCATCGTATTTACAATTCTCGCAATTACCGTGGTTCACCAAGTGAAGCACGCGCCTACGCCGTCCTAGCCAATTGTCAACAAACTCTGGTAGACCCGAGGCTAACAATAGGCGAAGCGGCTAGAGAATTTAAAAAAGCTCAGTTTCCTATGCCTTGATGATCTGAAGTTAGCTTTTTAAGTAGGGGTTGGTCACGCAGGCCCCGGCCCTGTACATCTGTTCCTGGTCATGATTTTTGGTTTTTGCAAAGTTTGTAAATTTGTGCGGCCATTTCATCGAGACGATTTGCTGATGTTGATTACGAACTCCCCTCTGAAAGATTCAACGAGACCGAACTCGCAGCACGACTCAATTGATCACGCAGGTGCTTAGCGCATTTTAGCTGCTCACAATCATGATAAAAAATTACCGAGTTTTGATAGGCGCGAAAATTTTCAAGCATGGAAAATGCCCCAGCAAAACCGTTACCGAGCCGGGACCTGCCTGACTGTTGACAGCGTGCCCGTCTGACCGACGCTCGGAAAAGAAATGAATGCCGAACGCGTAGGCGATGACTAAAGATAACTATTTGGGGATATTCTTTAAGCCAGGTGAGTGTCCCCAAGCCGTACCAAGAAATTCAAACCAGAAAAACTTTCTGCGTTATTAAAAAATTATTTGACGCTGTATTTGAGGGTTAAAAAAGACATTTACCTACTCTAAAATTGTTCAATGATCCCGGTGATTCAATTGGTAAAATGTCGTTGCCGTAAGGCTATGAAGTATTCTAAATACGAACTAGAAAGCATATCTAGCTCTAAGAGGTAAGCCATGTCTGAAAAATCATTCTTAACTGCACTTTCCAGTAATGCCCTAGATGAAAAACTAAAGGAGTTGATTTCCGGTGAAAGAGAGTTGCTGACAGAAATTATTATTCATATATGCGAAGTGGACGCTCGAAAAATGTATTTGGATTTTGGTTATTCTAGTCTTTTTGACTATCTCACTGAGCGTATGGGTTATGCCAATGGCAGCGCTCAAAGGCGTATCGATGCGGCCAGGTTATCTAGAGATGTTCCCGAAGTGATCAATCATATCGAGTCAGGTGATATTAACTTATCGCAGATTTCCGTGATGGCCCAGGCAATAAGACAGGTGCCCAAAGGCTCTAAAGTAAGTAAAGAAATTAAAGAACAAATGGTGGCCGACCTTTGTGAAAAAACGGTGGCTCAATCTGAAATTCTTGTTAGTTGTGCTTTAAATATTCCTATAAAGGAGCTTGCGAAAACTAAACATCAAAAAGATGAATCCATTCGTTTAGAGGTTACGTTTAGTAAAACTCAATGGGAGAAATTAACAAAAGCCAGAGACTTACTTTCTCATTTAATTCCAGATGGAAGTTGGGATCATATTTTTGAATACATGTCTGAGCAAGTGATTCAGAAAAAAGATAAAACGAGTATCAAAACCCTGAAACCATCAAAAGCAAAAAAGGTAGACGCAACAGCATCAGTTCTAGATGGAAATAACGATCAAGATTATAAACCGATGTCAGCGAGAAAGACCCGAGCCCACATTCCATTGAGCATACAGCGCCAAGTTCTTAATCGCGACAAATGCTGTCAATATCATAGTAAAATCACTCATCAAAAATGCGGTTCGAGCTGGAAACTGACGATCGATCATATCAAGCCCCTATGGGCCGATGGCTCTAATGAGCTGGAAAATCTGCGCGTTCTTTGCGCCGCTCACAATAACAAAGTTTATCATGACCAAGCTGGAATCCGTAACGTGTAATTGGTTTGTCTTTTCTAGCCAGTTGAATGATATGAATTTAAAAATGCCGAACGCTATGTTTTAAACTATAGCTTATAGAGATCAATGGGGTTAAGTTTTTAAATTGGCGTAAGGGCCTAAAACAGATCTTTAGACAAATTTAAGCAAATTCTAGTTTTGAGAAAAACACCAACAAAACCGCCGCCGAGCTGGTGCTATTTCGAGTATGTTGGCTGAGTCCTCACCACTCTGAAACTTTATTGCCGCGACGAGAGCTTTTTCTATCTTTATGAACTTTCTTGTCTGTTAAGCGCCTTCTTACGGACCCACGCGTTGGTTTTGTGGCTTTGCGTGTTTTTGGGACATACAACGACTGCTCGATCAGGTTCTCGAGTTTAGAAATTGCATTCTTTTTGTTCATATCAAGCGAACGCTCTGTCTGCGATTTGAATTGAACTAGAAATCCTTCCTTTGTGGTGCGATTGACTCGGCGTATTTTTTCTTGGTATTCGAGCGGAAGAGCCGATTCGTCCATATTCCAAAACAATTGCGCACCTGTCTTGTTTTTCTGCAGGTTTTGGCCGCCTGGGCCGCTCGCTGTGAAGTACTGGAAAGTGACTTCATGAATAATTATCGCCATTATTGTTTCTACCGTCATGTTATGATGCTAACTCAGTTTAAAGTGCTGGACAATCCAAGTGTTAGCCGCATAAATTATTCCTATGTTACTCAATATACTGATTTATTCTGTTGTCGGCCTGGTTCTAGGAGCTATCTTTGGTTTTGCCTTTTATAAATGGGGCAGCCGCATCTACTTAAAACAAGCCGAAACGGAAGCGGCCGAGATGATCGACGATGCAAAAGAAGCCGCCGAAATCAAAGAAATCGAACGCAATGAAAAACTGACTGAAATTGAAATGGAACTTTGGACTAAATCAGAACCGGATTTACTAAAGATCGAACTTAATGTCAGCGATCTAGAAACAGAATACCAAGAACGCAAATCTCGTCACGATGAAGTCTGGTCAGGCCTGAAAAGCACTCAAGATAAAAAGCACAACGAGATTCGCCAAAAAGAATTAGAAATCAAAAAGAAACAGTTGTTCCACCAAGACTTCAAAAAAATGATCAAGACGGAACAAAAGAAAATGGTTGTCGAGCTGTGCGCGAGATTAAATTTAAATGCCGAAGATGTGAAACGCGGGATTGCCGATGAATTTATTAACGATGTTAAACGCATTGTCATCCGCGATGCTGAATACTATGAATTAGACGTAAAAGAACAACAGGAAGTCATCGCTAAGCGCCTTCTTGATATTGCTCTTGATCGCTTTGCCCGTCCCTACTGCTCTGAACGTGGTATTGCGCCGGTGTATTTCCCAGAAAATTACAATCGCTCTTTATTGGTAGATGAGAACAAAAACAATTTAGCTAAAATCCAAGAACTAACCGGCTGCGATATTATCGTCGAGCCAGAAAATGAAATGATCGGTGTGGCTGGTTTCGATCCGGTTCGACGTGAATTAACTCGCCGAGTTCTTGAACGCCTACTCAAAGAGAAAAAGCCAGTGGCGTTAGAATTCATCGAACGCACGTACACGAATCAAAAAAACGAATTGTTTAAACAAATTAAACATGACGGTGATTCCATCGCTAAAGAGTTAAAACTAGAACACATGCACCCAGAAATCAAACAGATGATGGGCAGTTTGCGTTTCCGATATTCTTTCACTCAAAATCAATTTTTCCATTGCGGTGAAGTGGGCTGGCTGTGCGGATTATTATCTGGCGAACTGGGTTTAGATGTTAAAACTGGTAAACGAAGCGGAATGCTGCATGACATTGGTAAATCCATGGATCACGCCGTTGATGGTGGCCATGCTGTTATCGGCGCAAACTTTATCGCTAAACGCGGTGAAAACCCAGACGTCGTACACAACGTTCGCGCCCATCACTATGATGAAACGCCAAACACGGCGCACGCCTTCCTTGTTATCGCTGCCGATGCCATGAGCGGCGGTCGCCCGGGCGCTCGCCGATCGACACTAGAAACCTACGCACAGAAAGTCACTGAGCTTCAAGAAATCGCACGCAGTTTCGACGGCGTCACCGATTGCTACGTTCTGTCGGGCGGTCGTGAGTGCCGCGTGTATGTGAATAATAAGAAAATTTCTGATCGTGATGCTCTAGCATTGAGCTTGAAAATTGCGGCACAGATCGAGAAAGAATGTAATTACCCGGGGCAGATTAAGGTCGTTGTTGTTCGTGAGACTATTGTTCAGGAGCACACGATGGGTAAGCAAAAATATAAAGAGGAAGAGACTACTTAGCTCTTCCCTTCCCGTTGATTGAAAATCCCCCTATATTTTGTAGTCGCAGATCTTTCTTCGGAAGTTTAAACCTGGGTTGAACCGAGGATCTTCCTTTCGGGAGTTTTGTTTTTAAAGACATAAAAAAAGCCTCGGCAGTCCTCGCCGTGCGCTTTGCGCCGGCTGCGGAACTCGTTTTTTTCATGTCTTTAAAAACAAAACTCCCGAAAGAAAGACCGAGCTCGAATCGGAAACTTTCGAAGAAAGATCTGCGACTACAAAAAATTCAACCAAGCCGCAGCCGATTTTTTGGTACTTCGTTGCGGGTCTTGTGATTGTTAGGACTTCAATTTTTAGGAAATTGTTTTTCGGGATTAAATAAACGGATCAAACGGACCGGAGACGGCATCGGTACGGCGACGGCCTCGGCCTCGGGTGCGGTTACGGGACGGAAACGGTCGCCCCGTCGAAGCCGCTGCCCCTGTAATTATATCGTCATTTTAGCTAGTTAATGAGAATCAATTTATGAATTCCTTCGAATAGTAAGACGGGAAAAAAGCCACACCCGAATGTTCATTCTTGCGACGACTTGCTACTTTTTATAATCCACCATAATTTTAATTCAATTTTTTGGATAAATTAGGTACATACGGACCTTGTATCTAGTTCGTTCTTTGGGGGATCTACATGTCGTTTTCTATTTTTGTTACTGTACTGACTCTTTCACTTTCAACGTTTGCTGAAGTCTGGACTGCTACAAATACTTGGAACGCTGACCGCGAAAAACAATACTCTGTTTGGGTTCAAAAAAACTGGGGTAAAGACTTTTTCGCAAGAAAAGAAAACCACGATGGCATAGCCAATATATTTCAAGGTTTACGAGTAGACTGCGCGGATACTGTTTATTCAGCTCGGGTCATTTTCTCCTACCTACATTCACTGCCGTTTGTGATGAACGATGCTAGCGGTGGTAAAAAACTCATTTCAAATTCTATGACTCGTTGGGATTCCCGCCCTGAAAAAGAACGTATCCGTAATTTCCTATTTTTGGTCTACAATTTGGTGAGCACGAAATCGATGCCGAACGATACCTACCCAGTCAAAGTATCTCGCGAGACAATCACTCCCGGCGCCATCATATTGACGGTAGAAAAAAATCATCACTCTTGGGTCATTAAAAACATTTTCCCTACTGGCATCCCCCACTTAGTATTCAATTCTACGGTAGGCGCCTACTCGAGCTTGATTTTACAAGAAAGAAAATCTTGGCCAAACGGCGACTGGGTATTCGAAGGCGACGTAACACCTAAAGGTAATGGCGGCGTTCGATACTGGAGAAAAGAATCTGAATTAAAACTTCCTGTATGGAAAGTGACTGGCTACAGCGAAGAGCAATATGCAATCAAACCAGGAAAATGGAAATACGACCTACAAAAAGTATTACAAAAATCAGAAGAATCAAGTCAGCAAACAGCTGTTCGTTTAATCGAAAACATTTGTGCTGACATTAAACAACGTGTTGATGCGATTAAAGAATCGGAAGCGTTCCTGAAATCGACGGGCTATCAATGTATGTCTGAAGTCGACTTTGATAATTACTCAACACCGAGCCGCGATCGTCGACTAGCCGATGAGATCATTTTCCTTAGAAATTTTGTAAAAAACCTAGTTCACGATCGAAATGAAATTTCACTGGATAAAAAAACGTGGCAGCAATTAAAAGTAGTGTTTCCACATCTGGACGTCGATGTCGCTACTGAATCACAAAATCAAAAGCGCACGATAGCTAACCGTGCCTCTTTATGCCGTATAAAGCATTACTCTCGCGGTGAAGATGTCGAAAAATTAGTTGATCTAGCGGAAATCAAACGTCGATTGTTTACAAATCGCCTTTCTAGTAATCCGAACCACCCCCCTGAGATTCGCTTCGGTGAAGACGTAGCTGTTAAAAACAATTGCCCTAGCTGGGGAAATTTAAAACTGAATTATGTTGAATAAGAAAAAGGCGACCATTCTTGCTATCATTTCTGTTGTATTGCTCGCAGGTTGGACGACCGTGCACTTTCTAACCGACAGCGAAAAATCATCGGCCGTTAAATCCTCTAATGCCAATTCTTCTGATGACGATGTTGATCACGATGCTACAGCTGCCGTAACAGATGATGTTTCCGAACAAGATCTTCCAGAAAAATCTGTGGCTACGGGAAGCACATTTCCAGAGACATTAAAGCGATGCTTTCCTGAACTGGCCGGAAAAATAAACACTCCAAAAGCGTTTGTTGAAAACTGGAAATCAGAAAATCCTAAATTACACGAGGATCTAGATTTCATTCACTATTTTTTCAAAGACAAACAAGGTAAAGAAGTCCGCGGTCAAATCGAATACATGGAAGCCAATGGCCGCACCATTCGCGAACTTAAAATTTTTCGTGTACTTGATGATGGTTTACCTGATCCAGTAGATATTTCTGAAGACGATAAATTTAATCCTAGTAACACAACGCTATCGAAATACATTGATTTCAATTCCGTCTTTGAAACACAAAAGAAATGGTCCGCTAAGATTACCGATACGACCCACATTGAGGTTGAAGAATCGAACTCGGAAATTACCGAGTTCCAATTATTTCACGATGAACTTATTTTTCGCTGTCACGAAGGTGACTGCGAATGCAAAATCAAAGATTAAACAGCGACTTTAAGTTTATCCGCCACGACCAGTCTATTCCTACCCGAGTTTTTAGCTTCATACAGAGCCTGATCGCAACGTTTATAGATCAACTCTAGCTGATCATTCATGCGCCACTCCGAAAGCCCTATCGAGACTGTAAACTTGATCTGATGTTCGCCATGAACAAAGGCTTGTTTGCAGATAGTTTCTAGAACTTCCTCGCCTTTTTTAATAGCCATATCCATTGTGTAATCGGGCAAGAAAATAGAAAACTCTTCGCCGCCTAATCGAGCTACTACGTCGTTTTCACGAGTGAACATTTTTTTAATCGTAGTTACACATTCTTTCAAAACGAAATCGCCAATGTCATGTCCATAGGTATCGTTGATCTTCTTGAAATGATCGATATCTAAAATCATCATTACTGATTTACTATCACCCATGTCCACAGTTGTAGCGAAGCTACGCACTTGATCCTCAAAGAACCGGCGATTGTAGGCACCCGTTAAAAAATCGTGATTTAATGTATGTTGAGCCTCCGTCAGTTTCTTTTTAAACTGACTCAAATTCTTTTTAATAGAATTCATTCTCTTCGCCTTAGTTGTATCCTTGCGGCTTTGAACTTCGACGTACTTAGAAATAAATTCTTTAGATTTTTCACGTAGCTTTTCAATTGAGTTGGACTCAACCGCATCACGAAGTTCTTTAAATTGACCGTCGATC